>CAYLYQ010000060.1:0-11064 GCA_964388105.1 uncultured Acidimicrobiaceae bacterium | reverse complement strand
TGGTGGATCCGCCAGGCCATCACCCGGGCCATCGCCGACAAGTCACGCACCATCCGGGTCCCGGTCCACATGATGGACACGATCAGCCAGATGCAGACCGCGGAGGCGAACCTGACCAAGCGCCTCGGGCGGACACCCAACGACGCCGAGATCGCCGAAGAGTCCGGGATCACCATCGAGAAGATCCGCGAGGCCCGGAAGGTCGCCCCCGAGCCCGTCTCCATCTTCGAGCCCGTCGGTGAGGACAACGCCATGATCGGCGACTTCATCGAGGACACCGACGCCGCCGCCCCGTTCGAGCTCATCGCCTCCAAGCTCAATCTCGAGAATCTCCGACACGTGCTCGACCGACTCAACGACCGGGAGCGGGAGATCATCGAGATGCGGTACGGCCTCGGCAACCGCGAGCCGGCGACCTTGGACGAGGTCGGCCGTCATTTCAACGTGACGCGCGAGCGCATCCGCCAGATCGAGGCCAAAGCCCTGGCCAAGATGCGCCACCCGTCCACTCCCGGAGGTCTCCGGGAGCTGGCGGTCGGCTAGTCCCACAGCGCCTAGGCGCTCTTGACCAGTTCGAGCAGTTCCATACGGTCCGCCTCCACTGGCAGATCCGCTTCCGACAGGCGGGGGCGTCCACGCCCCCGGCGGCGGTAGTAGGCCTGACCGTCCCAGAAGATCACGCCACCCCATACTCCCCACTCCAGGTTCTCCTGGAGGGCGAGCTGGAGACAGCGGGACCGGACCGGGCACCGACCGCATATCGCCTGGGCCTGGGCCAGTTCCGAGGGGCTTTCCGAGAAGAACAGCTCGTGGCTGCCCTCCTCGTTACATCGGCCGTCTTGTTGCAGTTCTCTCAGTAGTTGATTCATCTCCCAAAACCTTCTCGTCGTCGTTGACGGCCACGAAAAAGGCCGCCGGGGTGATTCGGCGGCCTCTGCAAGGAATTGCTTGTCAGTTCGTCACATCACGTGACAATGGGCCGCCTGGGGGTCTGCGCAGCGCCTGCGCCGGGCTCGACAGCGCGCACGCGGAAACCGCCCCCTGTCGGGGTGGTCAGTCCGGAGTTGATCATGCGCTCCATCGCGAGGCGTACCTTTCTTCGACCGCCGGAGTTTCGCAGCACGGGGCACCCTCCGTCAAGGTATTTTCTGCGTTTTCTCGGCCGACCCCGACCGCGTAGAGTTCGTCCGTGCTGCGATTCCTGTTCCGCCTGGTCAAGTACGCGTTGCTGAGCACCTTGCTGACCGCGTTGGCTGCCAAGCTCTTCCTCAAGTCACGAGCCGAACCGGACACCGAGGAGATCGACATGGTCACCGTCTTCTCCGGCTCGGACCTCAACTCGACCGCCGACCCCTTCTACGGCGGGAAGGTGATGGGGATGTTCAGCGGGACCCGCCTCGACCTGCGTCGGGTGCAGCCTGCGCCGACGGGGGTTCACCTCGATCTGGCACTCCTCTTCAGCGGCCTCCAGGTGGTCGTGCCCATCGGTTGGCGGGTCCGCTCCCAGGCGACTGTCCAACTCGGCGCCGTGACCGACGGAACGGCGACGACGACCGATTCTGATTCGCCGATCCTCCACCTGACCGGGTTCATCGTGGGCAGCGGCGTTCAGATAGTGGCCAAACCAACAGTGGAGGTAGTCCCGTCATGACGATCAGAATCGAGGCGACTCGCCTCATCCCAGGACGGGGCGAGCCCGTCGACAACGGCGTCGTCGTCCTCGAGGGCGACAAGATCGCGTACGCGGGTGCGGCCACTGACGCTCCTCCCACGGAGGGCGCCGAGACCGTCACCGCCGACACCGTGATGCCGGGGCTCTGGGAGTGCCACGGCCACTTCATGGGCATCCGTGGCATCGCCATGGAGGAGATGTATTCGCTTCGCCCTCAGGCGGCGGCGATGCGCGCCACCACTGATGCCCGGGCCGTCCTCGAGGCCGGCTTCACATCGGTGCGTGAGGTCGGCGGGATGGGAGTCCACCTGGCCAAGGTCATCGACGAGGGCGTCGTGGTCGGCCCCAACGTGTACGCCAGTGGTGGAGCGCTCTCGATGACGGCTGGACACGGTGACTCCCACGCCATGGACCTCGAAGCCAGCCGCCAGTTCAGCGCACGATTCTTCGGTGAGGACGATGTCGTCGACGGGCCCGACGGCGCCAGGGCGGGAGTGCGCCGGATGCTCCGCATGGGCGCCCGGGTCATCAAGGTGCACGCGTCGGGTGGCGTGATGAGCCAGATCGACGACCCCCATCTCCCCCAGTTCTCAGCCGCAGAGCTGGAGGCCATTGTCGACGAAGCCTCCCGCATGGAGCGCCTGGTCTGCGCCCACTGCCACGGGAAGCGCGGGATGATGGCCGCCATCGAGGCGGGCATCAAGACCATCGAGCACGGCACCTACATGGACGAGGAGACCGCCGACGCGATGGTGGAGAACGACGTGATGCTGATCCCCACGCGGTACATCGTCGACTTCCTCACCCGTGAGGGCGAGAAGCGGGGAATCCCCGATTACGCCATGCAGAAGATGCGGACCACAGCCGAGTACCACGCCAACGGGATCGCCTTGGCGGTGTCCAAGGGCGTCAAGATCGCCCTCGGCACCGACATCTGGAGCTCGTCGCTCTGGGGCACCAACGGCAAGGAGTTCTCGCTCATGACCGACGTGGGCCTGACCCCGCTCCAGGCCATCGAGGCCGGGACGGCCAACGGTCCCGACACGCTCGGACCGCAGGCCCCGAAGTCGGGTCAGCTCATCGAGGGCTGGGATGCCGATGTCATCACGGTCGACGGCGACCCTCTGGCCGACATCACGATCCTGGGCGACCCGGCCAAGATCACTGGCGTGTTCAAGGGCGGACAGCGGGTCAAGGGCTAAGCCCAGCGCTAGACGATCCGGCGTTTGGAGGCCCAGCGAGCCAGCTCGTGGCGGTTGGAGAGCTGGAGTTTGCGCAGCACAGAAGAGACGTGGCTCTCCACGGTCTTGATCGAGATGTCGAGCTTGCGGGCCACCTGCTTGTAGGCGAAGCCGCGGGCGATCAGCCGGAGCACGTCCTTCTCGCGGGAGGTGAGCTGGTCGAGCTCGGCGTCATCCGTGGGCTCGCCGCCGGAGAACGCGTCGAGGACGAACCCGGCCAGCCGGGGCGAGAAGACGGCATCGCCCCCATGCACCCGGCGCACGGCCTCGGCCAGCTCGGGCGGATCGATCGTCTTGGTGACATAGCCCCTGGCCCCGGCACGGATCATGGCGATGACGTCCTCAGCCTGGTCGGAGACCGACAGTGCCAGGAACCGCACCGCGGGGTTGGTGTCGGCCACCGCCTCGATCACGGCCACACCGCCCCCATCAGGCATGTGGACGTCGACCAGGGTGACGTCGGGGTCGAGCTCTCGGATCTCGGCGATTGCCGAGTCGACATCTTGAGCCGAGCCGACGATCTCGAACTCGTCCGCCAGCTCCGTCCTCACTCCCGACAGGAACAGTCGATGATCATCGACCAGGTAGACGCGGACACTCATTTGGGCACCGGCATCGTCAGATGGACCTCCGTCCCCTCCCCAGCCTCACTGGCGATCACGGCCGAACCTCCTGCCTTCTCGACCCGACCGATTATGGAGTCCGCGATCCCCTTTCGGTCGGTGGGCACGGAAACCATGTCGAACCCCTTGCCCTGGTCCGTGACGTAGACCGACAGCTCGCCCTCGTCGGCCTCGAAGAAGACCGTGACCCGCCCCGAACCGGAGTGCTTGGCGGCGTTGACCATGGCCTCGCTCGCCGCCCCGACCAACGCCGTCGTGGAGGGGTCGAGGGGGTGGTCGCCCACGACGACCACTTCGACCGGAACCTGGTGGTCTTCCTCGACCCTGCGCGCAGCCATCCGCAGAGCCGTCGAGACCAGGTCGACACCATCGAGAGGAGCCGACCCGTATAGCCAGTCTCGGAGCTCCGTCTCCTGGTGGCGGGCGAGCATCGATATCCGGGCCGGATCATCGGTCCTCTGGATCAAGGCCAGGGTCTGCAGGACGGAGTCGTGAAGGTGTGCCGCCATCTCGGCCCGCTCCTCCTGACGGATGCGCTCGTTTCTCTCCCGGGCCAGGTCGCCGACGAGACGCCGAACCAGTGGCCCGAATGCCACAGCGACCCCGAGAGCGGTGACGACGATGGCGAGCAGCACCGGTCCCCAGGTGAAGAAGGGTGCGGTCGCCGAGGCGAAGATGGCGATCCCTGCCACCACCATTCCGATACCGAGCACGACTCGAAGCCGGCCCGCCCTCTCCACGCCGGGGTCGAGGAGCGCCGACATCGGCCGGGGCCCGGTGCGGTCGATCAGCGCCGCGCTCCCGAAGGCCAACGCGGCGGTGATCGTGACCAGGCTGACGTCCGGCCACCATCCAATCGCGCCGAGCAGGCCCATGATGCCGGCGAACACCAGGATCAGGCCCAGCTTCTGGAAGGGCTCGATCGTTCGGGCCTGGCGGTCATCGACGTCGTCGTACGCGTACAGCCACAGCGCCACGTAGACGAGGAGCCCCAACCCCCAGATCGTGGCCAGGGTCAGGAAGCCGGCGCGAACATACGACGCACCAACACCCAAGGCGTCGCCGAGGCCGCCGGCAACGCCGGCCACCATGCGCTCGGTCTTCCGTCGGGCGAAGCGGCCTGTGATCGGATGGGCCATGTGCGTCAATCATGCCGTGGTCACGAACCGGTGCCAATCGGGGACAACCCCGTTCCAGGCTCAGGGTCTCATCAGGGCCATCCCCGATTGCAGAATGGAGGCCGGTCCCGATGATGGAAGACATGGAACAGACAACAACAACGGAGAGTTCGTCGCCGCCCCGCGGCTCCGATCTCGTTCGGCCCGTCCACGGACGGATGGTCGCCGGTGTCGCGATGGGGCTCGCCAACCGCCTGGAGCTGCCCGAGTGGGTGGTGCGCGTGGCGTTTCTGGTCGCCGCCTTCCTGGGCGGTCTGGGGCTTGTCCTCTACGCGGCCGGCTGGGCATTGATCCGGTCGGAGGACGAGACCGAGTCGGCTGCGGAACGGTTCTTCGCCCGGGCGGGGACGGTCAAGTCCTGGCTCGGCATCGGCCTGATCGCGGTCGCCGTGATCATCGTGCTCGGCGAGTACTCCATCTTCTCCCAGAGGGTCACCCTCGCCGCCACGCTCCTGGTGGTGGGCATCCTCCTCTACACGGGAGTGATCTCCCCACAGCAGGGAGAGGCGAGCGAAAGAGCCGAGGCGGGGACGGACGATGCGGAGTCGGCCTCTGTCTCGCTCTCGGAACGGCCGTCGATCCAGTCGGTCGCCAAGTCGAGGCCTGTGGTCGCTCCAACGCCCCCGGCGCCACGCCCGCCGAGAGAACGCTCCTACCTGGGCCGGATCGCCATCGGCGTCGCGATGCTGGCGGTGGGCATCCTCGCCATCCTCCACATCGCTCCCCTGGCCTTCAACCCCCGGCCCCGGCACTACCTGGCGCTCGTGGTCGTGGTGATCGGCGCCGCCCTCATGGTGGGGGCGTTCCGGGGGCGGGCCCGCGGGCTGATCCTCGTGGCGATGGTCCTGGTGCCGTTTCTCTTCTTCTCGCCGCTCCTGGAGGCCCGAGTCGGAGATGCGTCCGTGTCATTCAACCCGACATCGTTCGACGACCTGCGCCCGTCGTACAGCACGAGCATCGGTGAACTCAACCTCGACCTCACCTCACTCCCGTGGGACGGCGAGCTGGTGCGGGTGGCCCTCACCGGCGATGCCGCCCGGATATCCGTTTGGGTGCCGTCGGGAGTCGCCGTCCGAGGTCGGCTGGCCGTCGAAGCCGGGTGGATGTCGACCCCCTGGGGCGGAGCTGCCGGCATCGGCGGGCAAGTTTTTGACCTCGACCACGACGGCGAGGGTTGGGGAACCCTCGACATTGACGCCCGGGTCGACATGGGGACCATCGACCTCATGAGCATCCACATGCAGCGAGAGGAGCAGCAACCATGAAGAGACACGAGTTCGACACCATCTCTTTCGTCAGCGGACTCGCCATCGCAGGGGTCGGGGTTCTCTTCCTCCTCCCCCGGGCGACCGGCGACCTCATCCACGTCATGTCGCGGGCGGCGCTTTGGTTCTGGCCGGCGCTGTTCATCGCCGCAGGAGCAGCGGTTCTCATCCCGACACTGCTCAAGCGGGGAACGGATGACCACGAAAGCAGCACTTGATCATCCCGCCGCGCCGTACCCGCCGGTGTAATTTGCGGGCATGGCGCGCCAGAAACTCGGAGACGGCGAGAAAGCACTGATAGAGACCCGGCTCCACTGGCTGGGCCTCTTGAACGAGATCCTGATCACCGTGGTCGGCGTGGCCGCTCTGATCATCTTCCTGTTCTGGTGGAGGCCTCCGGGCTGGATGTACTGGATCCTTCTCGGTGCCTGGGCGCTGGCGTGCTTCCGAGGACTGACCGACTGGCTCACCTCGGAGCTGGCAGTCACCGACCGCCGCCTGATCTTCCGGAGAGGCCTTCTCTCCAAAACCGGTTGGGAGCTTCCGGTCGACCGGGTGCTCGACGTGAAGTTCAGTCAATCGGCGTTGCAGCGACTGGTGGGTGCCGGGAACATGCTGGTGGAGTCGGCTGGTGCCTCACAGACGGCGTTGACCAACGTCCCCGATCCCGTCGGTCTGAACAAGCTGATCCGAGAGGCGCGTGACGCCAAGGAAGCGGAGAACCTCGAACGATCGTCGGGGCCCCGAGGCGGCGCCACGCGGGCCGAGCAACTCGAGATCCTTGCGCGGCTCCATGGACAAGGCTCGCTGACCGCCGAGGAGTTCGAAGCCGAGAAGCGCCGGGTCCTCGAGGGAGGATGACCTAGCCCAGGTTGCCGAAGAAGCGGGTCTTCGTCTCGACGTATTCGAGGATTCCCTCGTGACCCGACTCCCGCCCGAGCCCGGACTGCTTGAAACCACCGAAAGGAGCTTCCGGGGCTGAAGGCAGCCAGTCGTTGATGGCGATCATCCCGAACTCGAGCTCCTCGGACACCTTGAAGGCCGTGGCCATGTCCCTCGTGTACACGTAGGCGGCGAGGCCGTAGTCGGTGGCGTTGGCCCAGTCGATGGCGCCGTCGATGTCGTCGAACGAGATCACCGGCATCACCGGCCCGAAGATCTCCTCGTTGTGGATCGGGAGATCCGCCGTGACATCCGTGATCACAGTCGGCTCGTAGAAGTAGCCGCGCCGATCCGGGCGCTCGCCACCGACGAGGACCGTCGCACCGCCGTCGACACTGGCGGAGACCAGCTTCTCGACTCGGTCGAGCTGGCGGGCGTTGATCAGCGGACCGACTGTCGTATCCGGTTCGAGGCCGTTGCCCAGCACCTGTTCCTTGGCGGTGATCACGGCCGCGTCGGTGAACTCCCCCACCACGGACTCGTGGACGTAGAAGCGCTGGGGCGAGATGCACACTTGGCCGTTGTTGCGCACCTTTGTCGCCATGGCCTGTTGGGCCACCGCGGCGATGTCGCCGGCATCGGGGAAGACGAGAACCGGCGCGTTCCCGCCGAGTTCCAGCGAGAGCCGGGTGACGGTCCGCGACGCACCGTCCATGAGAAGTCGCCCCACGCGGGTGGAACCGGTGAACTGGATCTTCCCGACCCGCTTGTCGTCGAGCATGACCTGACCCATCTGCTCCGGATCGCCGTTGACGACGTTGATCACCCCGGCCGGAGCGCCCGCCTCGGTGAGCGCATGGCCGATGAGCATCGCCGACCGCGGCGTGTACTCGGAAGGACGGGACACGACGGTGTTGCCTACGGCCAGGGCCGAGGAGATCGCTCGCATCTGGTTGTAGACCGGGAAGTTCCATGCGGTGATGACCCCGACCACGCCGATCGGCTGATAGATGACGTCGATGCGGCGGCCCGGAGTGCGGGACGGGATCCAGCGCCCGTAGAGCCGCTCCGCCTCGCCGGCAGCCCACTCGAGCTGGTTGGGGGCTCCCGCCCACTCCCCTCGAGACTGGGCGAACGGCTTGCCCGACTCCTCGGTGGTGATGCGGGCAAACTCGTCGAGGTTCGCCCGGATGAACGCGGCCGCCTTGTTGAGGATCCTCGACCGCTGATAGGCGGTGAGGTGTGACCACTCGTAAAAGGCGTTCTGTGCCGCGTCGATCGCGGCGGTGATGTCCGCGGCGTCGCCGAACGGAAGCGTCTCGATGACGTCCTCCGTGGCGGGGTTGACCAGGTCCCAGGTGCCGCCGTTGGCCGCCCCGACCCACTCGCCGCCGATGAGCTGCTTGAAGTCGATCATGGGCCCCACGCTATCAGCGGGACGGAGCTCCGAGTCCGGTCAGGGGTCGAGTGACTGGTCGCAGGTCGTTTCGAGACCGGCCAGCCCGAGCGCGGCGCGGGCTGCCGCCGGGTCGCGCATCACGAACTGGGCGTCCTCGCGGATCTGGGCCACGTCGAAGTAGCGGATCAGGTGGTTGGGGGCGGGGATCTCGTAGGCCGAGCGCTCGATGCTCAGCGTGGTGAAGTTCTCCGTGTCCAGGTTGGGGAGCAGGGCAACGAAGTCGGCGAGAGAGTCCTGAGGGATGTCCGTGGTCACGTTCTCCTTGATCGCCTCCGCCACGGAACCCAGGTTGAACAACAGCTCGACCGGGTTGGTCTGTTCGATGAGGGCGGCGATCAGGCAGCGCTGCCGCTGCATCCGGGCGAACTCGTGGGATTGCGACCGGATCCGGGCGTAGGCGAGGGCGTGGAAGCCGTCCAGGTGTTGTCGCCCCTCCTCGATGACCATCGTCGTCCGGGTGGCCCCCCAATGATCGTCGGCCGTGTCGTAGTTGCGGTCGACGATCCGCGTCGGGACGTCGATGGTCACCCCGCCGAGCGCGTCCACCAGGTCCTTGAAGCCGGTGACGGTGATCAGGGCGTAGTAGTGGATGTCGATGCCGAAGAGAGTCCCCAGGGCGGTCTTGACCGCGTTGGCTCCCGGCGTGCCCGGCCCTGGGTAACGGTCGGGGGCGATGTCCTCGGCACGGCGGTAGACATGGCCGATCCAGTCCCACTCGTCGAGGCTGCGGGGGACGCCGTAGCCCTCGGGCATCTCGAAGTTGGAGAGGAACCGCGGCACCGAGAAGATCGCCACGTCGTAGGGCGGCTCCGGATTGATGCTGACCACGATCATCACATCGGTCCGGTGGCCGACATAGCGGGGGTCCTTCGGATCCAGGGTCTCCTGGTTGGGCCTCATGTCCGACCCGAGGAGGGCGATGTTGAGCCGCTCGACTCCGTCCCAGATGCGCGGTGGCTGGGTCGTCGTCGTCGTGGCCGGGACCGTGGTCGAGCTGGATCCGGAGGTGCCCGGGGGGGAGGACGTGGTGGTGGTCGGCTGAGCGACGGGCTGGCTCGGCTGGAAGACCTCAGTGATCAGGTCGTGGTACGCCCAGACGACGTACCCGACGAACAAGTGGGGCACGACCAGGAGAACGGCCGCGAGGAACTTCGCCGCCCCTCCGCCTTGGTCCGGTGCGGCCCTGTAGGCACCCGACACCGCCCAGGCCCGCAACCCGAGGAAGACGACGTTGCCGACCATCATCCAGACGAGGGCGCTGGGCCTGACGAAGGCCTGAGCCAGCTCGAGGCGGAACTCCCTGTAGATGACGACGGCCGTCGCGAGCACGGCCACCACGAACAGAAACCACGCGATCGCCGGACGGGTCTTCCTGGCGTAGGCGTGCCCCCAGCCGGGCACGATCGCGGACAGAAGGGCGGCAAGTCCGGCCGAGCGGCGGACTTCGCCATCAGGTGTCGGAGTCGCTTCAGTCACCACCGAAAGCTAACGCCCGTTCTTGCTCGCACCGTTCCAGCTCTACTCGGGTTCAGGCCCCGAGGGGTGGTGGAGAGCCGTCCAGTAAACGGCGTGAGCAGCCAGCACCTGACGGGCCTCGTCGAGGATTCGATCGAAATGGGCGGCCCTGTAGGCGGACTCGGTGACGGCGAGACCCGTGAAGTAGAGGCCAACCACGCTGCCAAGGAGAGACGAGGTGATGATCAGCTGGCCGGTGAGGTGGCGAGTCTCCCCCAGCATGTCGAAGCTGGCGATCACCCGGAGAGGCTCGCCCACCCACCTCTCCTGCAGGTCCGCAGGGAGGACCACCAGCCCGAACACGACGAGAAAGCCAGCCACCACCAGCGCGACGAAGGTCGACTGAATCAACTGTCCGATGACCACGAGAACCGACGTGTTGATCCGTTGCAAGACCCGCAGCGGCGGCATCGATGGGGGCGGCAAGGCGGCCACGAACGGGCCGATAGGGGTGGTCTCGGCCAGCCGCCTCAGTTCGTCGGGCGGAGTAGCCCGGAAGGTGCGGAACTCCACGCGGAAAGTGGTCAACAGGAGCAGGACCGCCACCAATGCGAGCATTCCGACGACCAGCCAGAACTCGGCTGTCCGCAGCTGATGGGCGGCCTCCCAGAGTTCGGAGGCGAAGAGAAGGAACAAGACCAGGATGAGCAGAATCGGCAGCGTTCGAGCGAGCAGCGTGACGATGTGAGCGAACTCGTCTCGCAATCGCTTCATACTCCACCAGGCGATCTCCCCCACCCCGAGGCCGACCACGAGGTAGATGACACCCATTCCGAGCAGGGTGTCGAGACCGGCACGGAGGCCGGCCTGCCATGATCCTTCGATGATTCCTGAGGGGATCGCTACCAGCGGTCCCAGGGAGAAGGTGTCGAACACGTCCAAGTCCCGATCCTGCCACCACATGACCTTGTTGCGTAGCCATCGGATGGCCGCCAGCCCGGTTGCAACGCTCGCCACGACCGCGGCACCGCCGAGGAGTTTCCAGCCCAATGATGACTCGGGACGGTTGCCCCACCAGAGGAGGGACCCGCCGACGATCCAGATGAGCACGAGCACGCGGGCACGCGCATCCATGCGTCGCTCCGTCGTGAAGTCGTCGATCAGCTGAGGGACGCCCATGCGGGCAAACCAGGCTTCGATCTCTGCGCCGACGCCCGGAGGAAGGACTCCATCCGGCACCTCCCGCGAACCGGCATCCATCTACGGAGCGTAACTGGACGCGTCCCCGC
>CAYLYQ010000059.1:4682-11107 GCA_964388105.1 uncultured Acidimicrobiaceae bacterium | reverse complement strand
GCCACGACCACATCGAGCATCGGATCCAGTAGCTCTTCGGCTTTGCGGGGGTCGATGGCCAGATACTCGACCGTCGCCGGGTCCGGCAGAGGCGGGAGGCCGGCCGCACCCCAGAACCGCTCCTGGAACGGATTCGGCGCGGTGTACACCGAGACGCGATGGGCCAGGTGCGGGGCGAGGGACCAGGTGGCAGTGACCACGGCGTCGTCCGGCACGGCCGCGATCAAGGCGTCGAACTCCGCTCGCTCCTCGCTGTCGATCCCACCCCATTCTCCGAACCAGGTCACCAGGGCGGGACCCACTGCGATCAGCATCAGCACCGAGATCGAGGCAGCCGCCCACAGCACGCGAAGAGCGTTGGGGGAACCGATCCCGGACACCACGCGTGCGGATCCGAGGGGAACCGCAACCGCCAGCACGCCGAGGAGGTAAGCGGAGTAGTGGAATCGGATGTCGTGCTGGTAGATGTGTCCGGAAGCCAGGTTGGCCAGGGTGATCGGCAGTCCGACGAGCAGAAACCGCGGGGCGGCCAGCGCCAGGGCCCCCGGCAGCAGCATCGCGGCGAGATAACCGGCCCGGGAAAGGGTCAGCAGTGAGGCGTCGAAGGTGTAGCGACCGGTGTAGATGAGGGCGCCGGTCGGCGAGTGGCCCGGGAGCACCACGAACAGGGACAAAGCAGTGATCACCACCGCCAATGTGCCCAGGGCCGCGGCATGCTTCCGAGACTCGGGCCAGCGCCACCACATGAACAACGCGTAGGGCGCCACAACGAGCCCGGCGTCCTCTTTGGCCAGGAGGATGATGGCGGCGAGCACCACGGCGAGGACGAACCGGTTCCGCCGTGCCGCCAGGTAGCTGGCCGGGATCAGGCAGACCGCGACCGTCTCCGGGTGGAACGCATCCCACGGAGTCCACAGCATGGCGGGCATCGCCAGCACGGTCGCCCCGACCAGCACCGCAGCCCACGGCTTCAGGCCCTCGGCCCGGCCGATCCTGTAGGAGAGCCATCCGGCAATGGCGGGCGCCGCCGTGGTGAGGATGATGAGGAGGCGAGCGTCCTCCCAGAGCCAGTAGAGCGGAACCAGCAGATAGAGCAGATAGGAGGCGTGGTCGGCGAAGAGGTGGAGCCCTCGAAGAGTGACGAAGGGCTCCTCGCCGTTGGCCAGAAGCCAGAGACCCTGGTCGAAGATCCCGATGTCGAAAGCCCCGAAGGTGAGGCCGAACCATCGGTGCAGGGCCAGATAGAGCAGCCATCCGAACCAGAGGAGACAGAGGCCCGCCATCGCCAGGCCGGCCCGACTTCTCGACTCCCCCGACATGCAGGCACCTTAGATGACCTCATCAGCGGGCCTCTGCCCCCCTGCGACCCGGTCGCCGGTCAGGTCGGAGCGGAAATGGTCTGCTGGTAACCTCCGTCGACGGTACGCCCCAATCCCGTCGTTTAGGACGTGCTTCAGCTGTTGATAGCCCATTTCGCGGCGGCTCTTGCCGCCCCTGCCCTGGTCGCCTGGCTGGGCAGGCGGGCCTTCCTGCTCCTGGCATCGGTCCCGGCGTCCGCAATGGCGTGGGCGCTGGCCCACACTTCCGCGGTCCTGGACGGGAACGGACCGACCGAAACGATGTCCTGGGTCCCCGCCTTGGGGCTCGACCTCACCTTCCGGCTCGACACGCTTTCGTGGCTCCTGGTGCTGATGGTCGGTGGCATCGGAGCCGCGGTCCTCGTCTACAGCTCCCGCTACTTCTCCTCACGCTCCGAGCTGGGCAGGTTCGCCGCAGTCCTGGTCGGGTTTGCAGGGGCGATGCTCGGCCTGGTCACGAGCGAGAACCTCATCCAGCTCTACGTGTTCTGGGAGTTGACGACCGTCTTCTCCTACCTGCTCATCGGCTACTACACCGAACGGGCCACCTCACGCCGGGCAGCCATGAAAGCCATCCTGGTGACTTCGGTGGGAGGCCTGGCGATGCTCGCCGGCATAGTGATCCTGGGGACCGCGGCCGGGACCTTCGAGCTGACCTCGATCCTTGCCGGCCCTCCGGAGGGCACTGCGGTCACCGTCGCCATCGGCCTCATCCTCCTGGGTGCGATCACCAAGTCGGCGTTGATCCCCTTCCATTTCTGGCTCCCGGCGGCGATGGCGGCCCCCACTCCGGTCAGCGCCTACCTCCACGCAGCTGCCATGGTGAAGGCAGGGGTCTATCTGGTGGCGAGGCTGGCCCCCGGCTTCTCCGCGCTGCCGCTCTGGCAGGCGATGATCGCGGTTCTGGCGTTGCTCACCATCGTGCACGGTGGTGTGCGCGCGCTGCGCCAGAGCGACCTGAAGCTGATCCTCGCCTTCAGCACCGTCAGCCAGCTGGGCATGTTGATTCTCCTGGTCGGATCGCCTTTCAAGGCGGGAGCCCTGGCGGGCCTCGCGCTGCTCGGGGCGCACGCCCTCTTCAAAGCGGCGCTCTTCCTCGTGGTGGGAATCGTCGACGCGGCCACCGGGACCCGTGACCTCGACCGCCTCTCCGGAGTGGGCAAGCGCATGCCCATCACCGCCGCCGTCGCGGCGCTCGCGACGGCTTCGATGATCGGCGTCGCGCCATTCGCTGGCTATGTCGCCAAGGAAGCCGCCCTCGAGGCGATATTCGACGATCAGGCCGCCCTTGCCCCCTTCGGCTGGCCGATCCTCGCGGTCTTCGTGTTGGGCTCGGCGTTGACGATTGCATACGGGCTCCGCCTCTGGTGGGGCGCTTTCGCCACCAAACGCGATGTGGCTCCCTCGCCCGAGGAAGTGGTCAAACCCCCGTTCCTCCTCCTCGCCCCTCCCGCGGTGATGGCGCTGGCCGGGCTCGCCACGGCACTCCTGCCCCAGCTCGGCGAGACCCTCCTCACACCTCACGCCAACGCCTACCCGCTCGGGAGTCCCGGGCACCTCGCCCTCTGGAGCGGGTTGACCCCCGCTTTCATCTCCACCCTGGTCGCCTTCGCCGTGGGCGCCCTCCTCTTCGCCTGGCGACGGCGGATCGCGGCGTGGCGGATGCCCGCGCTCGAGCGTTGGAACGCTGACCGGGTCTACCGATACACCCTGAGGCGGACCGACCAGGCGGCTGCCGGCATCACCGCCGTGGTCCAGAGAGGCTCCCTCCCGTTCTACGTCGGCATCCTCCTGGTCACGTCCGTAGTCGGCGCCGGGATCCCCCTTGCCTCCTCCCTGCCCCAGGCCAACATCTGGATCGGGACCGATGTGATCGTCATCGCGGCGGCGGTTGCAGCCATAGCCGCCACGGTCATGGCGGCGCGAGCGCGGCGTCGCATGAAGGCGGTGATCCTGGTCGGCATCACCGGGTACTCGACCGCCCTCATCTTCCTCACACATGGTGCGCCCGACCTGGCGCTCACCCAGGTCCTCGTGGAGACCGTGACCCTCGTGGTGTTCGTTTTGGTGCTCCGCCGCCTGCCGGTGTACTTCTCCAACCGGCCCCTGGCCCGCACCAGGTGGGTGCGCCTGGCGGTGGCGACGATGGTCGGGGTCTTCGTGGCAGGACTCGCCGTCACGGTGCCACAGGCCCGCATCCACGAGGCGGCGTCCGTGGACCTGCCGGCTGCAGCGGAGACCCTCGGGGGTGGCAAGAACACGGTCAACGTCACGCTCGTCGACATCAGGGCGTGGGACACCCTGGGCGAGATCTCCGTGCTGCTCGCCGCGGCGACCGGCGTCGCCTCGCTGATCTTCGTCCGCCACCGGAGCACCGAGCGTCCCCGGCCACAGTCGCTCGACGAGGTGCGCGGGTCTCTCGGCGCAACCGAGGCAGACCCGTTGGCCCTGCTGCGAAGCCGCCGCCAACGCCCGGAGGGCGAAGCGCGGGCGAGCTGGTTGGTGGCGGGGATGACGATGGCGCCCCAGCGACGATCGGTCATCCTCGAGGTATCCGTCCGCTTCCTCTATCACACGATGATCGTGTTCGCGGTGTTCCTCCTCGTGTCGGGACACAACGCCCCAGGCGGTGGCTTCGTGGCCGGGCTGGTGGTGGGCATCGCCATAACCGCCCGCTATCTGGCCGGCGGCCGCTACGAGTTGAGCGCGGCCGCCCCACTGCAGCCGGCGTTCCTGCTCGGATCGGGTCTCTTCCTGGCCGCAGCCACCGGCATCGCCGCCATGGTGCTGGGCGCGGAGGTGCTCGAGTCGGCCATCCTGATCTGGGACGTCCCGTTGTTCGGTGAGGTGAAACTGGTCACGTCCCTCTTCTTCGACGTGGGCGTGTTCATGGTGGTCATCGGTCTCGTCCTCGACGTCCTCCGCAGCCTCGGCGCCGAGATCGACCATCAGGGCGACGATCTCGACGAGGACGGCGAACCCACCCGGCAGGCGCTCGAGCCGGCCAGGACGTTCACTAGGAGGACGATGTGAACGTCCTCGGACCCGACCTCCTCCTGGTGGTGGCGGCCGCCGTCATGGTCGCCGGCGGCGTGTACCTCGTGTTGGAGCGATCGCTCACCCGGGTCGCCGTGGGGCTCGTGCTGATCGGCAACGGCGTCAACGTGCTCTTCATCGTCACCGGTGGCCCCAGGGGCGGGGCGCCCATCGTCGGCGTCACGCCCGAGGAGGCGATGAGCGATCCGCTGCCCCAGGCCATGGTGCTGACCGCGATCGTGATCACACTCGCTCTGACCGCGTTCCTAGTGGCGATGGCGCACCGGTCGTGGCAGCTGCACCGGCATGACGAGGTCCAGGACGACCTCGAGGACCGGAGGATCGCGCGGCTGGCCGGCATCGACATCGGCGCGGAGTCGAGCTGGATCACGCTGGACGAGGAGGCGGCGGGGGTCAGGGACGAGACGGCCGACATCATCGAGGAGCACTGGCTGGCAGAGGAGCCGGAGGAAGTGCGATGAGTTGGCTCGTCCCGCTGCCGGTGATCATCCCGCTGGCTGGGGCCGGTCTCGCCGTTGCGCTGGGCCGTCGTTCCCAGGTGCAACGGCTCGTCTCGGTGCTCTCGCTGTCGCTCGTCCTCATGGCCTCCATCGTCTTGCTGTTCACCGTGGACGACGGGATCCTCATGGTGTCGGTAGGCGACTGGCCGGCCCCGCTGGGCATCTCCCTCGTGGCCGACCGGCTCTCGTCGCTGATGCTGGTGATCTCGTCGGCAGTGACCCTCTGCGTGCTCCTGTACGCCCTCGCCCAGGACCTCGCCACCGGCGATCCCGAGTCACCGGTTGCCATCTTCCACCCCACCTACCTCGTCCTCACCGCCGGGGTTGCCATCTCGTTCCTCGCCGGCGACCTCTTCAACCTCTATGTCGGATTCGAGGTGCTGCTGGCCGCCAGCTACGTGCTGATCACACTGGGCGGCACCCGGGCGAGGATCCGAGCCGGGACGATCTACGTCGTGATGGCGATCATGTCGTCGATCATCTTCCTGATCGCGGTGGCCCTCACCTATTCGGCGACCGGGACCGTGAACATGGCGCAGCTGGCCCAGAGGCTGCCCGAGATCGACCCGGGAATCCGGCTGACGCTGCAGATGCTCCTGCTCACCGCATTCGCCGTGAAAGCCGCCATCTTCCCCCTGTCGGCCTGGCTCCCGGACTCCTACCCCACGGCGCCCGCGCCGGTGACGGCGGTGTTCGCCGGCCTGCTCACGAAAGTCGGCATCTACGCCATGCTGCGCACCCAGACGCTGCTCTTCCAGGACGGTCCGGCCGACACCATCCTGATGTGGGCCGCTCTGGCGACAATGCTCATCGGCATTCTCGGCGCCGTCGCCCAATCCGACTTGAAACGTCTCTTGTCCTTCACTCTGGTGAGCCACATCGGGCTCATGGTGTTCGGAATCGCACTCGCCACCGAGGCCGGCCTGACCGGGGCGATCTTCTACGTGCTCCACCACATCACGGTCCAGACCTCGCTTTTCCTCGTCACGGGTCTGATCGAGCGCCGCGACGGGACGACTTCACTCAATCGTCTCGGAGGCCTGGCGCGCTCGGCGCCGCTCCTCGCCGCGCTCTTCCTCATCCCGGCCTTCAACCTCTCCGGGATCCCCCCACTCTCCGGCTTTCTCGGGAAGCTGGGCCTGCTCCAGGCGGGTGTCTCCGCCGGGACCCCCCTCGCTTACGTCCTCGTCGCGGGAAGCATCGTCACCTCGCTCCTGACCCTCTACGTATTCGTCAAGGCCTGGAACAAGGCCTTCTGGCAGCCGCCACTCGAAGAGCCCGCGGCGACACGCCTCCCGCGGGGCATGACGGCCACCGCATCGGCGCTCGTGGTTCTGGGAGTGTCTCTCACCCTGATGGCGGGACCGATCTTCGACTACGCGGGGAGGGCGGCCCACGATCTGAAGGCACGCACCCCTTACGTCGAGGCGATCCTGGGGTCGGCGCCATGAGACGCTTCCGCCTCAGGCGGATCTCATGGCCCACTGTCGTCTGGGTGGCCATGCTCTGG
>CAYLYQ010000059.1:0-4582 GCA_964388105.1 uncultured Acidimicrobiaceae bacterium | reverse complement strand
ACCCTCACCGCCCAGATCACCACTCTCGTGCCGGGATCGGTCGTGGTGGAGGCGATCCGCGCCAACGGGATGCTCTACGTCCACTTCATGGACCTGGAGCTCACTGGTGGGGTGGAGGCGGCCCGGCGTGACGTCCTGGACACGGAAGCCAGGGTGATGCGGGCGCTGGCTTCCGATGAGGAACTGGAGAGAGCGAGGATCAACCTGTGAGGATCGCCGGCATCATCTCCTCGGGCATGCTCGCCGTTGGCGCCATCCTCACCCTCATCCGGGTGGAGAAGGGCCCATCGGCGCTCGACCGCATCGTGGCGCTCGACATCATCAGCAACATCCTGCTCATCGCGGTCGCCATCGAAGCCGCCATCAACCTTCGAAGGGAGACGGTCCCGATCCTTGCCGCGCTCGCCCTGGTCGGATTCATCTCCACCGTTTCGGTGGCCCGCTTCTCGGCGGTGGAGCCGGAAGACGCCGGCCGGATCAAGACCGCCGAAGAGGTGGCGGCGGAGGACGCGGCGCGCCGCCAGGAAGAGGAGGAGGCCGCGATGGCCGAGGCAGAGGTGGCGGCAATCCGGGAGGAGGAGAGCTCGTGAACTGGGACACGATCGTCGACGTCCTCGCCGGTGCCTGTCTGCTGCTCGGCTCCGCCCTCACTCTGGCGGCGGGAGTCGGCGTGCTCCGCTTTCCCGACCTGCTGTCCCGGATTCACGCCGGTGCGAAGCCCCAAGTACTCGGAGTCCTCCTCGCTCTGGCAGGCCTCGCACTGCGCCTGCGTTCCGGCGCAGTGCTGGCCACTCTCGCTCTAGTGGGGATCTTCCAGTTGGTCACGGCTCCGGTGTCAGCGCACTTTGTGGCGCGCGCCGCCTACCGGACTGGCAAGATCAACCCCGATCTGCTGGTGGTGGACGAGCTCACCGACGACCTGACCTCCGCCTGGGTGGAGGACGAGGACAAGCAGAGCTGACGAGGTGTCACCGGAGACAGGTTCCGGGTAGAGACCGACAGATCACAAGGAGGCGAGACGATGTCTGGACGAGTGGTGCACTTCGAGATCCCGTTCGACGACGGTGACCGAGCCCGATCCTTCTATGCCGACGTCTTTGGGTGGGACGTCACCGAGATGCCGGAGATGGACTACACGATCGTCTCCACCGGCCCCACCGGTGAGATGGGCCCGACCGAGCCGGGCTACATCGGCGGGGGGATGATGCAGCGGAACGACCCGTACAACGCCCCGAACCTGGTGATCGACGTTCCCTCGATCGACGAGGCGTTGCAGAAGATCGAGGCCAACGGCGGCACGAAGATCTCTGGCCGCGAAGCCGTGGGCGATATGGGCTTTTCGGCGTCCTTCCGGGATTCGGAGGGCAACCTGATGGGTCTCTGGGAGTCGCCCCCGCGGAGCTGACCTCTACCGGGGGCCGAAATCCACTTCTGCGGTGGCGGAGGTGCCCCCCGTCCGACCCGGGGCTTTCGCCCAACTCCAGTACATGTTGGTGTAGTCGATCGCCTGGGCGGGGCTGACGGTTCCGCCCCAGGGCCGGAGGTCTTCCGTCGTGTGCGCGTCCCCGACGAGGGTCGTGTCGTAACCGCGGACGAAGGCGCCGTGCAGTGTGGCGCGGACGCAGGCGTCGGTCTGCGCCCCCGTCACCACCACCCGGCCCACCCCGAGCCCCTCGAGCACGGACTCGAGGTCGGTGTCCTCGAACGAGTCGTTGAAGTGCTTGTGCACCAATGGTTCCCCATCTGCCGGCCGCAGCTCCGGCACGAACTCCCACTCCTCGGTGCCCGCCGGCAGCTCGTCGTCGGAGTGCTGCACCCACACCACGGGGACGCCTTCCGTACGGGCCTTGTCGATGAGAGTGTTGATGTTGCGCACGACTCTCGGCACTTCGTGGGCCGCGGTCAGCACGCCCTTCTGCATGTCGATCACCAGCAAGGCGGTGTTCGGTCGGTCGGTAAGTGAAGACACGATTGCTCCTCGGGACTCTCGCCTTGATTCTGCCAGGTCATCGAATCTGTGAGCCCGAGAACACCCAGGGCTCCCGGGCCTTGGCCTGGGAGCCCTGAAGTGCACGAGGTCAACCCGCGAGGGGGCTTCCGGTCTCCAGGAGCGACTTCAGGTCGGAGAGGACCCAAGCCCAACCCCCACCGCCGGATTCGGGGTCGATGTTGGTGCCGGCGACCATGAGAGCCGTCTTGGGGGCTCCTGCCATCTCGTGGGTGAGGGTGAGGGCACAGCCCCCCGCCACCTCCTGGATCTCGTATGTGAGCTTGGTGAAGCCCTCCGCCATCATCTCCGGGTCCATGAGCAGACGCCAGGTCTGGACGAGTCGGTGGGGCGGGTCGGCTTCGATCACCTCGCCGTCGGTGACCGTCTCGAGGGTCTGGCCGGAGTAGGCCTCAGCCTGCGCCTTGAACTCGGGATTCGGAATGACCCGATACCTGCCTCCGGGGCGAAGGTCGTACTCGGCGTAGCCGGTGTACCCGTAGCGATTCGTCCACTCAGGGTCGGTGAGCGCCTGCCAGATCTGTTCGGCCGTGGCCTTGATGTAGATCCGGTACACCTGCGTTTCTGCTGTGGTCGTCATGAAGTCTGCTCCAGTTCGTTCTTGAGTTCGATGAGCGCGGTGACCCGCGCCTCCGTGTACTTGTCGATCCATCGGTCATGGACCATCCGGATCGGAACCGGGTTGAGGAAGTGCAACTTCTCCCGTCCCGAGCGCCTGGTGACGACGAGGTTTGCCTCCTCCAGCACCTTGAGATGCTTCATGACACCGAATCGGGTCATGACCAGACCCGATTCGAGCTCGGTGAGCGATCGGCCGTCACGCTCGAAGAGCAGATCGAGGAGGAAGCGCCGCGTGGGGTCGGCCAGCGCCCGGAACACCGGAGCGAGCTCGTCACCACGCGTCTCGTAGCCATCTGCCACCCGATCAGGATAGGTGACCAGATAGTCACATGTCAAGAGAATCTCGGGGTGTAGCGTCCCCGCATGCTCACGGTTGGAACAGTGGTCCTCACCGTCGAGGACCTCGACCGCGCCGGCGAGTTCTGGCGCCAGGCACTCGGATACGTCAACCGATTCCCGCCCCGCGACGACTGGGTGATCCTCGACCCTCCTGGCGCCCGGGTCGGCGCCTCGATCGCGCTCTCGGTGACCGGTTACCCCCAGCACTACCCGCCACGAATCCATCTCGACCTCTACGCCGACGACCAGGAGGCCGAGATCGGGCGTCTCATCTCGTTGGGCGCCCGACGGGTGGACTGGGACGGTTATCCGGCGGACGCCGACTGGGTCGTGCTCGAGGACACCGAAGGCAACCGATTCGACGTCATCGACGCCCCCGGGTGGGATCCGGTCACCCGAACCGAGTCGTGAAACGAGGGACAAACGGCCCTGGTGGACACCCGCGTCGCCCTCGTAGACTCGTTTGAGTTCGAGCCTGAGGAGGCACTGCCTTGACCCTTCACACCGACATCCCGACGCGCGGCCAGGTGAGCCGGCTCTTCGGATCGACGCACCCCGCTTCCGTGTCCATCTACCTGCCGACCGACCCCG
This sequence comes from uncultured Acidimicrobiaceae bacterium, assembly GCA_964388105.1. Taxonomy (GTDB): domain Bacteria; phylum Actinomycetota; class Acidimicrobiia; order Spongiisociales; family ZC4RG35; genus ZC4RG35. The sequence goes on along the minus strand of CAYLYQ010000059.1, from coordinate 1,023 downwards.
CGTCATCGGCGCAGGCCGAGCGGATCGCGTTGAAGAACATGGCCACGGAGGCCGCCGAACAGCTTCGGGCGGCGGACCACCCCAAGCGGGAGATCACCGCACTGGAGGAGCATTTCGCCAACCTGGGCGCCGACGATGAGTTCTGGCGTTTCCAGGCCAGGACGCTGGCCATCTTCGCCACGCCCGACTCGCTGGTGACTTTCCGCCTGCCCAACCGCCTCACCGAGATGGTCGCCGTCGCCGACCGGTTCCACCTCAAGCCCCTGCTGCGGTCCATCACCTTCCCCCAGGTGGCCCTGGTCCTGGCCCTCGCTCAGAACTCCGTGCGCCTGCTCGAGGTGCTGCCGGAGGGCGGGCCCACTGAGGTGAAGCTGCGCGAGCTCCCGGAGGGAGTGCGCGACGCCGTGCGCATCGTCCGAGTCGACGACCGCTTCGCCCTCGGCAAGACCCAGAGCTCCCTGGCGGAGAAGAGCCACCTGCGCGCGTACTGCCGGGCAGTCGACGAGGCTATCCGACCTTTGGTCTCCGGGCGCGACGTGCCGCTCATCCTCGCGGCCACCGATCCGCTGGAGCCCATCTATCGCTCGGTGAACACCTATCCCCACCTGGCGGCGACCACGATCCAGGGCAACCCGGAGAACGTTCCCGCCGGCGAGCTCGCCACCAAAGCGCGGTCCGTCCTCGACGAGCTCTATGTCGGTCAGCTCGCCGATCTCCACAAGCTCTTCGACGAGCGGGAGTCGGACGGGCGGGCCGCCACGGACGTGGCCGACATCGCCCGGGCTGCCACCTACGGGATGGTCGACACTCTCATCGTGGACATGGACTCGGTGCTGCCGGGGTTCGTCGACGACGAAGGAGCCGTCGAGCTCTCCGACAACGACGACGCGGCGGCGTACGCAGTGGTGGACGAGATCGCCCGGAGGGTGTGGGCCCATCGGGGCACCGTTCTGGCCGTTCGCCGGGAGGACGTCCCGGGAGAGGGCGACCTGGCGGCCATCCTCCGCTACACGTTCTGACCCT
>CAYLYQ010000058.1:0-12191 GCA_964388105.1 uncultured Acidimicrobiaceae bacterium | reverse complement strand
GCGTGCGACAACTAGCCGACGGCGAGGTCGACCGGTATGGGCTCACGCGACGCAGTGAAGACCATTGGGCCGTCGGGAGTGATGGCCACGGTGTGCTCGAAGTGTGCCGAGAGTGACCCGTCGAGGGTGCGGACCGTCCAGCCATCGGCGTCGACCTTGGTGTGGCGGCTACCGAGGTTGAACATCGGCTCGATGCAGAGCGCCATGCCGACGCGAAGCTTCATCCCCTTGCCGGGCTCGCCGTGGTTCGGTACCTGGGGCTCCTCGTGCATGGCCCTGCCGATCCCGTGGCCCACGTACTCCTCGACGACGCCGTAGCCGGCGCCGGAGCCGACCTCGAAGACGGCGGCACCGATGTCGCCGAGACGGGCGCCCTTGCGAACCTGGCGGATGCCGGCCCACATGCCCGCTTCGGTGGCCTCGACGAGCCGCCGGGCCTCCTCGGAGACCTCTCCGATCCCCATCGTGAATGCCGCGTCGCCGTGGAAGCCCTCGAAGATCGCCCCGGCGTCCACCGAGAGGATGTCGCCCTCCCGCAGCCGATACTCATTGGGTATGCCGTGAACGATGACGTCGTTGGGGGAGAGGCAGAGCGTCGCCGGGTAGGACCCGTGATACCCGAAGAACGACGAGCTGCACCCGTGCTCTTCGATGACCCGTGCGCCGATGGCCTCGAGGTCCAGCAGGCTCACTCCGGGGCGGGCAGCCTCCCGCACCTCCTCGTGGATCGCCGCGACGCAGGCACCGGCGCGTGCCATCTTCTCCAGCTCGCGCCTGCTCTTTATGGTGATCACTTCGCCTCACTCCGCTCGGCTGTACCTCGCGCCCTGGAGGTGTCACCTGGCGCCTTCGGCGCGCCCCCTCCCCCCTTCGGGGTACTCCCCCGTTCCGCTACCGCTCCACGGGGGAGAAATCCAGGGGCACCGCTCCACGGGGGAGAGATCCAAATCCTCACTCCAGCGCTCCGAGGATGCGGTCGGTCACCTCGTCCTGATTGCCAACACCGTCCACCCTGACGGCGATTCCCCGCGAGTCGTACAGGTCGAGCAGGGGCTGGGTCTGGTCGAGATAGACCTTGAACCGGTTGCGGATGGTCTCCTCGGTGTCGTCGGCGCGACCCCGGGCCAGAAGACGCTCCACCAGCTCCTCCTCGTCGACCTCGAACACGACGACCCGATCCAGACCCCTCTCGCCGAGCAACTGGTCGAGAGCCACCGCCTGGCCGGCGGTACGGGGGAAGCCGTCGAGGATGAAGCCCGCCTCGGCGTCTGGCTCGGCGATGCGCTGGGACAGCATCTCCACAGTGACCTCGTCGGTGACGTACTCCCCGGCGCGCATGATCTCGTCCACCCGGCGCCCCAGGTCGGTGCCTGCGGACACGTGAGCGCGGAACATCTCGCCGGTGGAGACGTGGGGGATGCCCAGCCGCTCCGCCACCCTCTGGGCCTGGGTGCCCTTGCCGGCTCCCGGTGGCCCTATGAACAGAAGCCTCAAACCGTGCCCTCGTGGATCACGTGAGGATTCCTTCGTAGTTGCGCATGGTGAGCTGGGACTCGATCTGCTTCATCGTCTCCAAGGCGACACCGACGACGATGAGCAACGACACGCCCGAGAAGGCGATCTGGATGTTCCAGATCGCCCCGGCGATCGAAGGCAGGACCGCGATGGTCGCCAGGAAGATCGCCCCGGGAAGCGTGATCCGGTTGAGGATGTGGGCGAGGTGGCGCTCGGTCTGCCGGCCGGGGCGAACACCCGGGATGAAGCCGCCCTGGCGCTGGATGATCTCGGCCTGCTGCTCGGGGTTGAACTGGATCGCGGTGTAGAAGTAGGTGAAGAAGACGATCAGCGCGAACAGGATGACGATGTACCACCAGGACACCCCCTGCTGGCCGGTCCCGAGGTTCTCGTTGATCCAGCGGAAGATGGACTGCAGCCACGCCGCCTCGAACGGGATCGCAGTCACGATCAAGGCCGGGATGAGCAGCACCGAAGTGGCGAAGATCACCGGGATCACGCCCGACACGTTGACCTTGAGCGGGATGTAGGTCGACTGGCCGCCCATCACCCGCCGGCCCCGGACGCGCTTGGCGAACTGGACCGGGATCCGCCTCTGGCCCTGGTCGATGAAGATGATCGCCACGACCATGAAGGCGAACACGAGGGCGATGATGATGAACGGGATCGGCCGCCCGATCGCGCCCGTCTGCGCCCAGACCTGGCCGAACATGAAGGGGAACTGGCTGATGATCGACACGAAGATGATCAGCGACATCCCGTTGCCGATCCCCCGCTGGGTGATCAGCTCGCCCAGCCACATGACCATGGCGGTGCCGGCCGTCATCGTGAGGACGATGAGGGCCACCCGGCTCGGCGTGTAGTTGGGGATGAGGTCGATGCCACCGGTGAACTGACCGGAGTGGAACATGAAGGTGAAACCGGTCGACTGGATCAGGGCCAGCACCACGGTGAGGTACCGTGTCCATTGGGTGATCACCTTGCGGCCCGACTCGCCCTCCTCCTGGAGGGATTTGAGCTTCGGGATCACGACCGTGAGCAGCTGCATGATGATCGATGCGGTGATGTAGGGGATGATCCCGAGTGCGAAGACGGAGAACTGCTCCAGCGCTCCACCGGAGAACAAGTTGAGAAGCCCGTAGATCCCACCAGCCTGCTGGGTCTCCTGCCAGAGCTCGACCGCGTCGAGGTCGATCCCGGGAACCGGGATCGTGGCCCCGAGCCGGTACACCCCGAACATGGCCAGCGTGAACAGGATCTTCCGACGCAGGTCGGGGATCCTGAACATGTTGCGGTAGATCGCGAGCATCAGCGCAGCTTCAGGAGATCACTTCGGCGGTGCCGCCGGCGGCTTCGATCTTGGCGACGGCCGACGCGCTGAACTTGTGCGCCTTCACCGTCAGGGCTCGGTCGATCTCGCCCTCGGCGAGCACCTTGACCCGACCACGATGGCGAATCATTCCCCGATCCCGCAGGGTCTCCGGCGTCACCTCCGACCCGGCGTCGAAGATGGTCAGGGCACCGACGTTGACCAGTGCGAACTCTTCCTTGTTGGGGTTGCGGAAACCCTTCAGCTTGGGGAGGCGCATGGCCAGCGGCGTCTGCCCGCCCTCGAACCCGGGGCGCAGCGTGTTGCGGGCCTTGAGGCCCTTCGTGCCGCGTCCCGCGGTCTTCCCGCGGCGGCCTGCCTCACCCCGACCGACCCGGATGCGGCTCTTCTTCGAGCCCTCCGCCGGCTTCAGGTGATGCAGCTTCAGCTGTTCCTTCTTCTCACTCATCGTCCACCTCCACCAGGTGCGCCACCTTCGCCAGCATCCCGCGCAGCGCTGGTCCGTCGGTCTGTTCCACGGTCTGGTTGATCTTGCGAAGGCCCAGGCCGCGCACGGTGGCACGGGTCTTCGGCTTCTCCCCGATCAGGGATCGCCTCAGGGTCACCTTCACGGTCTTGTCGGTCTTGGCCATCGTCTACCTCAGTTGGACTCGGGCTTGGCCCGCAGCGACTCGGATGTGTTGTAGGCGGCGAGGAGGCCCGGCGGGACGAAGTCCTCGGCCCGGCGACCCCGGAGCTTCGCCACCTCGTCCGGGCGGCGCTGGCTGGTGAGGGCGTCCATGGCGGCCTTGGCCACGTTCAGGTGCGTCGGGGATCCGAGCGACTTGGCCAATGCGTCCCTGATGCCTGCGGCCTCGAGGATCTGGCGGACCGCGCCGCCGGCGATGACACCGGTCCCGGGCGCAGCCGGCTTCACGAGCACGCGGGAGGCGCCATGCGACCCGAGGACCTCGTGGACCACGGTGGCCCCGGCCATCGGGATCGCCACCATCTCACGACGGGCGATCTCGATCGCCTTCTGGATTGCCGCGGGAACCTCGCGGGCCTTGCCGTACCCGACACCGACCTTGCCGGCACCGTCGCCGACCACGACGAGGGCGGTGAAGCTGAACCGGCGGCCACCCTTGACCACTTTGGCGACGCGGTTGATCTGAATCACCCGCTCGTCGAATTGGCTCTGCTCCGAGCCCGGTCTCTGTTGGCGTGCCATATCTAGAACTCCAGTCCTGCCTCGCGGGCGGCTTCGGCCAGCGCCTTGACGCGGCCGTGGTACTTGTATCCGCCGCGGTCGAAGACGACGGCTTCGACGCCGGCATCCTTGGCCCTGGCGCCGATCAAGGATCCGACCTTCGCCGCGGTGTCGACCGTGAGGGTCGCCGAGCGGAGGTCGGCCTCGGCCGACGACGCCGCGGCCAGGGTCGAGCCGCTGATGTCGTCGATCACCTGAGCGTATATGTAGCGGTTGCTGCGATATACCGCGAGACGGGGACGCTCCGCGGTGCCGCGCAGACGACGACGCACACGAGTGTGCCGGCGCTGCCGCGCGTCCTTACGTGAGCCTCTCATCACTTCCCTGCCTTTCCGGCCTTGCGCCGGATCTTCTCGCCCGCATACCTGATTCCCTTGCCCTTGTACGGCTCGGGTGGGCGGATCTTGCGGATGTCGGCGGCCACCTGACCCACCTGCTCCTTGTCGATGCCGATCACGTTGATCTTGGTGGGCTCGGGGACCTCGAAGGTGATCCCCTCGGGCGCCTCCACCACGACCGGGTGGCTGAACCCCAGCTGGAACTCGATGCCGGAGCCCTTCATCGCGGCCCGGTAGCCGACGCCGTGGATCTCCAGCGACTTGGTGAACCCCTCTGCCACCCCTGTCACCATGTTGAAGACCAGGGCACGGGTGAGACCGTGCAGCGCACGCGCCTCCCGGGAATCGTCGACCCGGGAGACCGTCAGCGTGCCATCGGTCACGTCCAGGGCCACGCGGTCGCTGAAGGAACGGGCGAGCTCGCCTTTGCTCCCCTTGACCTTGAGAGTGGTCCCGTCGATCGTGACGTCGACGCCGCTCGGCACGGCCACGGGCATCTTTCCGATTCGGCTCATCTCACCAGACCTCGCACACGATCTCGCCACCGAGGCTCCGACGACGGGCCTCGCGGTCGGGCATCAGGCCCTGGCTGGTCGACACCACGGCCACGCCGATGCCGCCCTGGACCCGCGGCAGCTCCGCGGCCCCGCGGTACACACGGTGTCCCGGACGGGAGACGCGGCGCAGCCCGAGGATGGCGGGGCGCCGGCGCTCGCCGTAGCGCAGGACCAGCTCGAGCGTCCGAGCATGGCCCTCACCGTTGACTTCGTAGCGGTCGATGAAACCCTCCGCCGCCAGGATCTCGGCGATGCCTGCCTTCATCTTGGAGGCGGGCATGCTCACGCGCTCGTGCCCCACCGCCACCGCGTTGCGGATGCGGGTCAGCATGTCGGCGATCGGATCTGTCACCACGCCCGTGCTCACCATGAGGCCTTCCTAACTCCCGGAAGCTCGCCCCGTGAGGCCAGCTCCCGCACACAGATGCGACACATGCCGAAGTCGCGCAGGTAGGCGCGGGCCCTCCCGCAGCGGCTGCAGCGGTTGTAACCCCGCACTTTGAACTTCGGCTTGCGATTCGCCTTGGCGATCATTGATTTCTTGGCCATTAATCCTCCTCAGACCTCGGCCGAGACCTTGCGGAACGGGAACCCGAAGGCGTCGAGCAGGGCCTTGCCGTGCTCGTCGTTCTCGGCTGTGGTCACGATGGTGATGTCGAGGCCCCTCGTCGCCGTCACCCGATCGAAGTCGATCTCGGGGAATATCAGCTGCTCCGAGGCGCCGACGCTGTAGTTGCCCCTGCCGTCGAACGCCCGCGGGTTGAGCCCGCGGAAGTCGCGGACCCGGGGGATGGCGACGGCCAGCAGACGATCGAAGAACTCCCACATGCGCGCTCCGCGCAGTGTCACGCTCACGCCCACCGCCATTCCCTCGCGCAGCTTGAACTGGGCGATGGACTTGCGGGCACGGTTGATCCTCGGCTTCTGACCGGCGATCAGGCCCAGCTCCTCGAGAGCGTCGTCGACGACCTTCTTGTCGGCGACGGCCTCGCCGAGGCCCATGTTGAGGACGATCTTGGAGAGCCGGGGCACGCGCATCACGTTGTCCAGCCCGAGCTGCTCCTTGAGCTGCGGGGCGATCTCGCTGTTGTACTTCACCTTGAGACGCGGTTGGTCGGTCACAGCGCGCCTCCACACTTGCGGCACACCCGGTGCTTGCCCTTGTCGTCGACGCGGTGGGCGATGCGGGTCGGGCCGCACTTCTCGCAGATGATCATCACGTTGGAGGCGTCGATCGGCATGTCCTTGTCGATGATCCCGCCCTGCATCGTCTGGCCGGTCGGCTTGGTGTGCCGCTTGGCGGTGTTGACGCCCTCGACCAGGACCTTGTTCTTCTCGGGGTAGACGCGGGCGATGCGCGATTCCCTCCCGGCGTCCTTGCCGGCGATCACCATCACCTTGTCTCCAGTCTTCAACTTCATCAGATCACCTCGGGCGCGAGCGAGACGATCCTCATGAATCGACGCTCGCGCAGTTCGCGGGCCACGGGGCCGAAGATGCGGGTCCCCCGTGGTTGTTGGTTGTTGTCGATGATCACGCAGGCGTTGTCGTCGAACCTGATGTAGGTCCCGTCCGGGCGGCGGGACTCCTTGCGGGTCCGCACGACCACGGCCTTGACCACTTCGCCCTTCTTCACCGAGCCGCCGGGGTTGGCGTCCTTGACGGCGGCCACGATGACATCGCCCACCCGGGCGTACCGGCGGGAAGAACCGCCGAGCACCCGAATGCACAAAACCTCGCGGGCCCCCGTGTTGTCGGCCACCTTGAGGCGTGACTCCTGCTGGATCATCTGGCACGCTCCACGATCTCGGTGACCCGCCAGCGCTTCTGCTTGGAAAGCGGGCGAGTCTCCATGATGCGAACGGTGTCGCCGACCCGAGCGTCGTTGTTCTCGTCGTGAGCGTGGAACTTGGTGCTCCGCCGCACGATCTTGGAGTAGCGAGCGTGCCGGACCTGCTCGGGGACCTCCACGGTCACCGTCTTGTCGCGCGAGTCGGAGACGACGACCCCGACGCGCACCTTCCGGCGACTCCGGATCTCGTTGTCACTCATCACGCACTCTCCTCGGCGCCGGAAGCCGGCGCCATCTCGCGCTCGCGCATCACGGTGAGGATGCGAGCGATGTCTTTCTTCACCTGGGTGAGGCGCGCCGTGTTGTCCAGCTGGTTGGTCGCCACCTGGAAGCGCAGGTTGAACCGCTCCTCCTTGGCCTCGACCAGGGCCTGCGCCAGGTCCTCGTTGCTCAGTTCTCGGATCTCGGAAGGCCTCATCAGTCCTCCCTCGTCACGAAGCGGGTCTTGATCGGCAGCTTGTGGCCTGCCTTGCGCATGGCCTCGCGCGCCAGGTCCTCAGGCACGCCGGCCAGCTCGAACATGACACGGCCCGGCTTGACGACGGCCACCCAGAACTCGGGGTTGCCCTTGCCCGATCCCATCCGGGTCTCGGCGGGCTTCTGCGTCACGGGCTTGTCCGGGAACACGCTGATCCAGACCTTCCCACCACGCTTGATCGTCCGGGTGATGGCGACACGGGTGGCCTCGATCTGACGGGCTGTGATCCAGCCCGACTCGAGGGCCTGGAGCCCGTACTCGCCGAAGGTGACGCGGGTGCCGCCCTTGGCGACGCCGCTGCGGCGACCGCGATGCTGCTTGCGGTGCTTGGTCCGCTTGGGCATCAACATGTCACTCCTCCTCCGAGCTGTCCGGGGTGTCCGGAGAATCCGGGGAGTCGGCGCTGTCCGGGCTGTCCGCTGACTCCGGGCTGTCCGGTGACTCCGGGCTGGCGGTCGTTGCCGCCTCAGAGGCCTCCACGGGGGTGGTCTCCTCGGTCTCGATCGCCTCGGCCTCGACCGGTCCGTCTTCGACGACCTGCTCCTCGCGGGCGCTCTCGTACTCGACCTTGGCCTCGGCGGCGGTCGGTCGACGGCCACCTCCGGCCTCGATGAGGCGGCGGCCGGGCTTCTCCTCGAGGGCCTCGACGGGGCGCTTGCCGCCGCCGGCCTCGATGAGCCGGGGCTTGGCGGTCTGATCGCCTGCGGCCTCTTCGGCCCGGGACTTGATGCTCTTCTGAGTGCGGCGCGCCGGCCCGCCGGTGGCCAGGTCGGCCTCGGCGGCGATGCGCTCGCCCGACACGGGGCGGGACGCAACCACCTCGCCGCGGTAGACCCAGACCTTGACGCCGATGGCGCCGACGGTGGTCCGTGCGGTGGCGGTGCCGAAGTCGATGTCGGCCCGCAGCGTGTGCAACGGCACCCGGCCCTCCCGATACCACTCGCGGCGGCCCATCTCGGAGCCACCGAGGCGGCCCTTGCACTCGACCCTGACGCCTTCGGCGCCGGCCTTGAGGGCCGAGGCGACCGCGCGCTTCATGGCACGCCGGAAGGCGATCCGGTTCTCGATCTGGTCGGCGACCCCTCGGGCGAGGAGCGCGGCATCCAGATCGGGGTCCTTGACCTCGATGATGTTGAGCTTGACGCGGCGATCGGTGAGCGACTCGAGCCCGTCCCGGAGGCGCTCGGCCTCCCCGCCCTTGCGCCCGATGACCACGCCCGGGCGGGCGGTGTGGATGTCGACGATCAGCCGGTCGCGGGTCCGCTCGATGTCGATTCGGGACACGGCACCGCGAGTGAGCTCGCCGCTGAGGAAGTCGCGGATCTTCCAGTCCTCATTGATGAAGTCGGCGTACTCACGCTGCGTGAACCACTTCGACTTCCAGTCCGTGGCGACCCCAATTCGGAACGAGTAGGGGTTTACCTTCTGACCCATGTCAGTTCACCTCCCCGTTCTTGTTGGCGACAACGATCGTGATGTGACAGGTTCTCTTGTTGATGCGCGTGGCACGGCCACGGGCACGGGGGCGGAACCGGCGAAGGGTGGGCCCTTCGTCGGCGAAGGCCTCGGCGACCACCAGCTCGTCGGCGTCGAGAGCGTGGTTGTGCTCGGCGTTGGCCACCGCTGACGCCAGGGCCTTGGCCACCGGCTCGGCGGCTGCGCGCCGGGTGAGGCGAAGCACGTGCTCCGCCTCGGTCACGGGCAGACCGCGCACGAGGTCGAGCACCAGTCTCACCTTGTAGGGCGACTGGCGCACGAATCGGGATTGGGCCTTCACCTTCATCGACGCGCCGCCTTCTTGTCGGCATGACCCCGGAAGGTCCGGGTGGGGGCGAACTCGCCCAGCTTGTGACCCACCATCGACTCGGTGACGTACACGGGCACGTGCTTGCGACCGTCATGGACCGCGATCGTGTGCCCGATCATCTCGGGGATGATCGTGGAGCGACGCGACCAGGTCCTGACGACGCGCTTCTGCCCGGAACGGTTCAAGTCGTCCACCTTCTTGGCGAGGTGGTCGTCGACGAAGGGGCCCTTCTTCAGACTTCTAGCCATTAGCGGCGTCCCTTCTTCGTGCGGCGACGCACGATGTACTTGTTAGAGGCCTTTTTCTTGCTGCGGGTGCGGCCTTCGGGCTTGCCCCACGGGCTCACCGGGTGCCGGCCACCGGAGGACTTGCCCTCACCACCACCGAGGGGGTGGTCGATCGGGTTCATGGCCACGCCGCGGGTCTGGGGGCGAACGCCCTTCCAACGCTTGCGGCCGGCTTTGCCCAGCTTGATCAACTCGGCCTCGGTGTTTCCGACCTGGCCGACCGTCGCCCGGCAGTCGAGTGGCACCTGCCGCATCTCCCCGGAGGGAAGGCGAAGCAGGGCGACATCGCCCTCCTTGGACATGAGCTGGACGGAGGTACCCGCGGAGCGGGCGAGCTTGGCTCCCCCTCCGGGGCGCATCTCGATCGCGTGCACGAGCGTGCCGGCCGGGATGTTGCGCAGCGGCAGCGCGTTTCCGGGCCGGATGTCGGCGCCGGCGCCCGAGCTGAGGCGATCGTCGACCTTGACGCCGACCGGCGCCAGGATGTAACGCTTCTCGCCGTCCGCGTAGTTGAGGAGGGCGATGCGGGCGTTGCGGTTCGGGTCGTACTCGATGGCGGCGACACGGGCCGGGATGCCGTCCTTGTTGCGGCGGAAGTCGATGACGCGGTAGCGCTGCTTGTGGCCGCCGCCGCGATGGCGCGATGTGACGCGGCCGTGCGTGTTGCGCCCGCCGGTCTTCGACTTGGTGTCCAGGAGCGACTTCTCGGGCTCGGTCTTCGTGATCTCGGAGAAATCCGAGACCGTCTGGAACCGGCGACCGGCCGAAGTCGGCTTCCTTTTCTTCACTGCCATTGCTTCACACCCCGAACAGATCGATCGAATTGCCCTCGGCCAGGGTGACCAGGGCACGCTTGGTGTCCTTGCGCTTGCTGATCCGGTAACCGAACCGGGTGCGCTTGCCGGTGCGGTTCATCGTGTTCACGCGGAGCACCTTGACGTCGAAGATGGTCTGCACCGCGTCGCGGATCTCCCCCTTGTTCGACCGGGGGTCGACCTCGAAGGTGTAGGTGTTGGCGCGCTCGATGAGGTCGTAGGTCTTCTCCGACACCACCGGCGCGAGAATCACGTCGTAGGCGCTCCTCATCAGGACTCACCTCCCTCGTCCTTGACGAAGTCGCTGTCGCTGACCTCGTACGAGCTCGCCCGGCCGACTGCGCCGACCGTGTGCGAGGTGAAGACCACGTTGTCCGCCCAGAGCACGTCGTAAGCGGTGAGGTGACCGGGCTCGACGACCCGGGTCTCCGAGAGGTTCCGGAAGGACCTGCCGGCCACGTTGTCGAGCTGGCTGATCACGACGAGCGTCTTGCCGCCGGCTCCGATGGTCCCGAGGAGGCCCTTGGCCAGCTTGGTCTTGGGGGCGGACCAGTCGAACTCCTCCACGACCAGCACCGCCTCTTCGGAGGCGCGGGCGGAGAGAGCGCTGCGCAGGGCGAGGCGCTTCATCTTCTTGGGGGTCCGCTGCGAGTAGTCGCGGGGCTTGGGTCCGTGGGCGACACCGCCGCCGGTCCACTGCGGGGAGCGGGTCGACCCGTGGCGGGCTCGACCGAGACCCTTCTGGCGCCATGGCTTCTTGCCGCCGCCGCGGACCTCGCCGCGGGTCTTGGCGCTGGCGGTGCCGGAGCGGGCCGCAGCCAGCTGGGCGGTGACCACCTGATGAAGGACGTCGAGGTTGGGCTCGATGCCGAAGACATCGGCGTCGAGGTCGATCTCGCCCTTACGAGCGCCGTCGGACTTGAACAGGGGGGCCTTGACATCAGCCACGAGCCTTCACCGCCTCTCGCAGCAGGACGATCGAGCCCTTGGGCCCGGGGACGGCCCCGCCCAGGAGCACGAGCCCGCGCTCGGCGTCGACGCCGACCACATCCAGGTTGAGGGTGGTGACCTTCTCCCCGCCCATCCGGCCGGCCATCCGCATGCCCTTGAAGACACGAGCGGGCGTGGCACAGGCGCCGATGGAGCCTGGGGCACGATGCTTCTTGTGGTTGCCGTGGGAGGCGCCCTGTCCGGCGAAGCCGTGGCGCTTCATGACCCCGGCGAAGCCCTTGCCCTTGGAGACACCCGAGACATCGGCCTTGACGCCGCTTTCGAACACCTCGGAGACGCTGATCTCCTGGCCGAGCTTGTACTGGGACGGGTCGTCGACCCGAATCTCCACGAGGTGGCGGGCAGGGTCGACCCCGGCGGCTGCGAAGTGGCCCTGGGCCGCCTTGTTGGCCTTCTTGGTCTCCCCGTACGAGATCTGGATGGCGTCGTAGCCGTCGGACTTCATGGTCTTGATCTGGGTGACCTTGACCGGGCCGGCCTTGACGACAGTCACCGGGATCGCCCGCGAGCTCTCGTCGAAGACCTGGGTCATGCCCAGCTTCGTCCCGAGGATTGCTTTCGGGAAGGTCACAGCTTGATCTCCACTTCCACGCCGGCCGGCAACTCGAGGCGCATCAGCGAGTCCACGGTCTTGGGGGTCGGCTCGAGGATGTCGATGAGGCGCTTGTGAATCCGCATCTCGAAGTGCTCACGGGAGTCCTTGTGCACGTGCGGGCCGCGGATCACGCAGTAGCGATGGATCTCGGTCGGGAGCGGCACCGGGCCCTTGATGCGGGCCTGGGTGCGCAGCACGGTCTCCGTGATCTTCTTGGAGGACTCGTCGACCACGTTGTGGTCGTAGGCCTTCAATCGGATTCGGATCTTCTGGTCGCTCATTTGGTGATCTTGGTTACCCTTCCGGCGCCGACGGTGCGGCCGCCCTCACGGATCGCGAACCGCAACCCCTCATCCA
>CAYLYQ010000057.1:1849-12209 GCA_964388105.1 uncultured Acidimicrobiaceae bacterium | reverse complement strand
GGAGTAGTCCCGACGGGATTCGAACCCGCGTTTCCGGCTTGAAAGGCCGGCGTCCTAGACCGCTGGACGACGGGACCAGGGTGTGGGTTTGAGGTTACGGCCCGGCGGGCGTCACCCCAACTCTCTGCGAGCTCGACTGATCCGCTCCAAGGAGCGTTCCCGGCCCAGGGCCGCCAGCGACTCGAAGAGCGGCGGGCTCACCGACGTTCCCGTCACTGCAACCCGAACGGGCTGAAAGACCTTCCCGGCGCCCATCCCGAGCTGTTCGGGAAGCTGACGCAGGGCCGTCTCTATCTCGCCCGCCTCCCATCGTCCCAGGCCCTCGAGTCGGGCCGAAGCGGCATCGAGCACGGCGGCCACGCCCTCCTTGGCCATCACCTTGCCCCACGATTCGGGGTCGTAGGACTTGAAGTCCTCGAACAGGAATCGAACCTGCTCGGCGGCCTCGGGCAGCAGGTGGGTCCGCTCCTGCACCAATGGCGAGATCGTCGCGAACCGGTTCCATTCGTCGGCGGTCAACGGGCGCTCCAGCCCCTTCTCGATCCACGGGCGGATCAGCTCGTCGAACCGCTCGGGGGGCATGGCCCGGACGTACTCCCCATTCATCCAGGCCAGCTTCTCCGGGTCGAAAGCGGCCGGGTTCTTCGACACGTCGGCGAGGTCGAACGCGGCGATCGCCTGCTCCTTCGTGTAGATCGTGGTCTCCCCGTCGAGCGACCAACCGAGGTTGGCCAGGTAGTTGAACATGGCCTCCGGGAGAAAGCCCGCCTCCCGAAAGTCGGAGAGGGCGGTGGCGCCGTGGCGCTTGGACAGCTTGCGGCCGTCGGTGCCGAAGAGAAGCGGCAGATGGGCATAAGTCGGCTCGCGATGGCCCATGGCGCGGGTGATGAGGATGTGCTTCGGAGTAGAGGGCAACAGATCCTCTCCCCGAGCCACATGGGTGATCTCGTAATCGACGTCGTCCGTGGTGGAAGCCAGGTGGTAGGTCGGGGTGCCGTCGGAACGGAGGATCACGAAGTCGTCGATGTCTTCAGGCTCGAAGCTGACCCGGTCCCGCACGAGGTCTTCGAAGACCACCGGAGCGTCCTGCGGGATCGACAGCCTGATTGCACCCTCGGTGCGCTCTCGCTCGGGGCGCCTGATGTAGTGGCCCGGGTGCTTTCCTTCCGATTGGGCCCGTGCCCTCGCCTCGTCGAGCTCCTCGCTGCTTCGATCGTCGAAATAGGCCGCGCCCGACTCGACCAGAGACAGCGCCACCTCGCGGTAGCGGTCGTACCTGTCCGATTGCCTGTAGGTGCCATGCGGGCCACCGACCCCGACGCCCTCGTCCCAGTCGAGTCCGAGCCACTTGATCGAGCCGAGGATCTCCTCCTCGAACTCCGCGGTCGATCGCTCGAGGTCGGTGTCGTCGATCCGAACGATGAAGACACCGCCATGGTGCCGGGCGTAGAGCCAGTTGAACAGAGCGGCGCGGGCGGTGCCGACGTGGAGGGTCCCGGTCGGGGACGGAGCCATGCGGACCCGAACCGTCATGCCGACACCACCGGGTTCGCCAGGATGCCGACACCGTCGACCTCGACCTCCACCAGATCCCCGGGCGCGATGGGCCCAACCCCGGATGGCGTGCCCGTCAGCACGACGTCTCCCGGCAAGAGGGTGGTGAACGCCGTCACGTACTCGATGATCTCGGCAACGCCGAACACCATGTCCGAAGTGAACCCCGCCTGCCGGACGTCCCCGTTGACCCGGCAGATGACGGCCAGGCGCTCCAGAGGGTCGAGCTCCGTCTCGATGGCGGGGCCCAGCGGGCAGAAGGTGTCGAAGCCCTTCGCTCTGGCCCACTGGCCGTCTTTGCGCTGGAGGTCACGCGCCGTGACGTCATTGGCCGCGGTGTATCCGAAGACGTACTGGGACACGTCCTCAGCCCTTATGTTGCGAGCGGGTCGGCTGATGACCACGGCCAGTTCGGCCTCGTGGTGGACCTCGGAGCTCTGTTTCGGGTAGACGATCCCGGCGTTCGGGCCGATCACGGCAGTGGCCGGCTTCATGAAGATCAGTGGCTCATCCGGGACCTTGCCGCCCATCTCGTCGGCGTGGTCCTCGTAGTTCTTCCCGACGCACACGATCTTCGTCGGGATCACCGGCGCGAGCAGTGTCGCCTTGGCCCATGGGACGACGATCTCGGTGGGCTCCCACGCGACGAACGGTGTTCCCCGATAGACGAGGACACCTTCGGCGTCGGCAACGCCGTACACGATGTCGTCGTCGGCCTTGATGCGGACGATCTTCATGGGAGCGACGGTACCCGGTGTCGGGGCGGTTAAGGCCGGTCGCTGTGGCGCTGCACCCAGCGGATGTGATCGGGAGTCTCCACGAGGAGCGACCGATCGACCTCGGCCACCGCCAGCTCGCCGGGTCGCTTCTCGTGCGGGACTGAGCGGAGCCACCGCTTCCTCTTCTCCAGCACCTCCGGCGTGGTCTCGCCCCCGTAGCCCAGGATCGCAAGAGCAGCCTCGATGTCGCCTGGTGTGGCCGCCCGGCCGTACGCGGACGCCCGGGTCAGCACCAGGCCGATCACAACCTGTTCGATGCCGTCGTCGTCGGGGAGCTCGTGGCGCCGCACCAGTCTGACCGCGTAGCCATGGTCGGGGCCGGCGGCGAAGTAGGCGCCGAAACGATCTGGGTCGTCGGGTCCTTCGGGGACACCCGGCTTGTCGTCTCTCCAGCCACGCGACGCCGGAGGGGGGAGCGACCGCCGGGGTCGCTCCTCGTCGGTGATGGCGACGTTCGGCTGCTGAGCCATCAGACGACGGTCAGCCAGTGCCGGTAGTCGTCCAACTTGCCCGATACCGCGTCCCGGTAGAGCTCCACGGCCTTCTTGGTCACCGGACCCGGATGGCCGTCGCCCACCTGGCGCCAATCGATGACGCGAACCGGGGTCACCTCGGCAGCTGTGCCGGCCAGAAAGACTTCCTCCGCGGTGTATAGGCTGCCGCGGGCCAGCTCCTGCTCTCGCACTTCGATGCCCTCGGCGGCGAGGAGCGTCATGATCGAGTCCCTCGTGATGCCGGCGAGGATGCCGGACGAGACCGGCGGCGTGAGCACGACTCCCTTCTCGACGACGAACAGGTTCATCCCACTGCCCTCGGCGACCGATCCCGAGTCGTTGAGGAGGATCGCCTCATCGCATCCTGAGCTGAGAGCCTCGCCTTTGGCCAGCATCGAGTTGAGGTATCCCCCGCCGCCCTTGGCGGTGGGGATCAGGGAGGTGTGGGAGATGCGACGCCAGCTGGACACCTTGGCGGTTATGCCTTCAGCGGCCGCCGAGGAGCCGTGGTAGTTGCCCAAGGGGAAGGCGGCAATCATGGTCTGTGCGGGGCTGTTCTTGGGAAAGAGGCCGACATCGCCGTAACCCCAGAAGACGAGCGGGCGGATGTAGGCATTGTCGAGTCCGGCCGTTCGCAACAGTTCGACACAACCGTCCACCAGTTCCTGGGTCGACCACTTCAGGGCGATCCGGTAGGACTTGGCGGAGGTGTGCAGTCGGTCCATGTGCTCCGGCAGTCGGAACACGGCCGGGCCCTCAGGCGTGGAGTACGAACGGATCCCCTCGAACACCGAAGTCCCGTAATGGAGGGCGTGGGTCATGAAGTGGACCGTGGCGTCCTCCCATGGGATCAGTTCGCCGTCGCTCCAGATGTGAGAGGCGGTCTCCATGCCCCCAGGGTAAACGAGCCCGGGCCGGGGCGCATCCGGGCCCTACCCTGCGCCGGTGGCTCGGCTCATCGCCTCGTTCTTCGGAACCGGTCTCATCCTCCGCCAGATCCGCGGGGCGGACATCGGCTCGGGCACGGTGGGGGGTCTCGTTGCCGCGATCGTCGGATTCTGGATCTCCCAGGGTGGAGGTTGGTGGTGGGTCCCCCTCGCCGCGGTGCTCGTGGGGGTCGCCGGCACCGTCGCAATCAGACGGTTGTACACCGAATCGGGAGACGCCGGTTGGATCGTCGTCGACGAGGCCACTGGTGCCCTGATCGCCCTGATCGGGATCACGGCCTTACCCGCGGCCGTGGCCTCTTTCGCCGTCTTCCGTCTCGCCGACATCTTCAAGCGCTTTTTCCCCGGCGTCGATCGGGCGGAACGGCTTCCCGGAGCGGTGGGAGTAATGGCGGACGATGTGGTCGCCGGTTTATATGGACTTTTGGCCGGTCAAATCGTCTCGCGGCTGGTCTAAATTGCGCGGCAGGAGGCCGATATGACCTGGAATGTGAAAACCGTCGTCGTCGGAGTCGATGGCTCCGAAGGAGGACATCGAGCTGCCGAGCAGGCCGTGGCGATCGCCCGTCAGACGGGCGCCCGACTCATCCTTGCCACCGTGGTGCGCCCGCCCGAAGGTTGGTGGGGAATCGGCGGCGCCCCTCCCACACCCGAAGCTCTCTCCACCGCCCTCATCGAGGGCCAGAAGGAGATCCTCGACGACGCAGTCTCCAAGCTCGACCTCGAGGGCATCGACTATCACACCCTGCAGGAGCTCGGTGACCCGGCCAACCGCCTCATCGCCGTGTGCGAGGAGCGGGACGCCGACCTGATGGTCATCGGGAGGCGCGGGGCAGGTCTCGTCGAGCGGGTCATCCTCGGCTCGGTCGCCGACCGCATCTGCCACCACTCACCCTGCCCGGTGCTTCTGGTCCCATAATCGGCCGGCGTCCCGGGGCCGAATGAGCCTGCTGGTCGTGGTCCCGCTCCGGTCCTTCCGGCTGGGCAAGACGAGGTTGGCCGCTGAGCTCTCGGATGAGCGACGGCAGATGCTCGGATCCACCCTCGCGGAGACGGTCTCGACCGCGATACGAGAAGCCGGCCTCACCGCCGCGGTGGTCACGGCAGACGACGAGGTTGCCGAATGGGCGTCACTCCGCGGGCACCTGCTGGTCGACGACCCGGGGACCGGCCTCGACGCGGCTTGTCGGGCCGGGGTGATGACCGCTCCCCGAAGGTGGGCGGTCGTTCACGGGGACCTGCCGCTGGTCTCCGGCGCGGACATGGAGTTCCTGGCCGACCTCGTGCGGGCTGGCCGGGACGTCATCGCCCCATCGTCGGACGGCGGGACCACCGTCCTCTCGGCGCGAGGCCCGATCGAATTCGCGTACGGCCCCGCCAGCTTCCACCGCCACCTGCCCCAGCTCGACGACCCCGTCGTCGTCGCCAGGAGGGGACTGCTCCACGACCTCGACTCGATCGCGGACTTCGAGTCGGCCGCCCGCGCGGGCGCGTGGTGAGCCGCGAGCGCGTTCTCGCCTGGTTCCGCTCCGCCCTGGCCGCCGTCGATCCCCGGTCTTTGACGGCGGCCGCCCTCGCCAGAGGCGAGCCCGCGACAACCGTGATCGCGATCGGCAAAGCCGCGCGCGCGATGGCGTGGGGCGCAGCCGACGCCCTCGGGGAAGTCACCGGGGTCTGCGTCAGCGACTCCCACGGCGCCGTCCCCGGAGGAATCGAGTTGATCGTCGGGGACCACCCGATCCCAGGCCCGGCGAGCTTCGCTGCGGGTCACCGCGTTCTCGAGGCTGCCCGCTCGTGCGACGGGCGATGCGTCGTGCTTCTGTCGGGTGGAGGATCCGCGCTGTGCGAGCAACCGATCCACGGAGTGCCGGCCGAATTCCTGGCGGACGCGACACGAGCGCTGCTCGCCGGTGGCGCGTCCATCGGCGAGACCAACCTCGTCCGCGGCCAGCTCTCCGCGATCAAGGACGGAGGCCTGGCCCGAGCAGCGGGCGGAGCCGTCGACACCCTGGTCCTCATGGACGTTTCCGGGCTCGGCCCGGAAACCGTGGCCTCGGGACCGACGCTGAGTAGCGGGGCGCGGGTGGAAGAAGCAGTGGCCGTGCTGCAGAAGTACGGCGTGACCGTCCCTCCCGGCATCGAGCAAGCCATGAGAGCCGCCGGCCACGATGCCGTTCGCGGCCCGGTCCGGGCCCTCGCCGACGGGAGAGACGCCGCCCACGCACTGGCACAGGCAGCCCGCGACGACGGCATCGACGCCTCGGTCGCCTCCGGCTGGCTGGACGGCGAGGTCACCGCTGCAGTCGCTCGGTTCATCGGATCCGGTGGTCCCGGGGTCACCGTGGCCGCCGGCGAGACCACGGTGGAGGTCACGGGCAACGGCCGCGGCGGCCGCAACACCCATGCGGCGCTGCTCGCGGCCCGGAAGATCTCGGGCACAGGGGCAGTGTTTGGGGCCCTGGCCACAGATGGTGTCGACGGGGGATCAGGAGCAGCCGGGGCGGTGGTCGACGGGGGGACCCTGGATCGCGGCGGCGACCCGGCCCCAGAGCTGGCCGCCTACGACTCGGCGACCTACCTGGAACGCTCGGGTGACCTGGTCGTCACCGGGCCCACAGGCACCAACGTGGCCGACTTGTGGGTGCTCTGGCGACCCTGACGCCTTATATTGACCCCGACCCCGAAAGGCGTGAATGACGAGAAACGTGGTGATCACGGGCGGCACCGGCGGACTTGGGACCGCTCTGGTGCGGCGCCTGCAGAAGAAGGATTACCGCCTCGCGGTCACCTATTTGCTGCCGGCTGAGGCGGAGGAGTTCGAGAAGGAGTTCGACACCGACGGCGACCACCTCATGTTGGTCCGCGTCGACGCCACCAACCCGGAGCAGGTGAGCTCGTTCTTCGCCCAGGTCGCGGAACGGTTCGGGTCCATCCACGGAGTGTGCGCTCTGGTCGGCGGCTGGGCTGGTGGCCGGGACATCGAAGAGACCGATGACGTCCGGTTCGAGCGGATGCTGGACCTCAACCTCCGCTCCACCTTCTACACCGCCCGCGCCGCGCTCCCCCATCTCAAAGCCGCTGACATGGGGCGCCTCGTCCTGGTCGGCAGCCGCGCGGTGATCGACAACCCGGAGGGCCAGGGCGCCTTCAACATCGCCAAAGCCGGTGTCGTGTCCATGGGCCTCACGCTGGCTGAGGAGCTCGAGGGAACCAACGTCACTTCCAACGTCCTCATGCCTTCGGTGATCGACACCCCCGCCACCAGGCAGTCCTTCCCATACGCCGACTATGTCAACTGGCCGACGCCCGACCAGATAGCCGCCGTGATCGAGTTCATCCTCGACGAGGGTTCGAGCGTGATGAACGGTGCCCTGGTCCCCGTCTACGGCAAGACGTAGAGCTGCAACCAGGCCCCGTGGTGGTGAGCCTCACCGATCACACGCCAGCCTGACCCGTCGTCGACTCGGAGCGCCGCCGCGTCCGCACGGCCCGGCATCAGGCCGAAGGAGACCCTGTGCACCGGGCGTTTCCCGCGGGCGTCGGAGACCACGGCCTCCAGCTCCTCCTTCTGCTCCGGTGTGAACTGGTTGATCGTGAACGAGTCCATGACGACCACGGGATCGGCGCCGGGCAGAGAATCGAGCACCGAGGGAAGCAGTTGGACCGCGTCCCCACCGATCATCTCGATGGGTACTTCCGCAACGAGGTCCAGGGCTGCTCGAAGCCGGTCCAGGCGGGCTGTGGCCTCGGGCCAGACGAGCGCCTCGAGCCATTCCCGGTCGTCGGCGTTCGCCGGGTCCATCGGGTGGAGGTCCAGGCCGAAGCGCCGGCCCACCGATATCTCCCGCGGTGCGGGATCGGCGCCCCGCGAGTCGCACTCCAGCAGGAGCGGCGATTCGCCCCACTCCACCGTCCCCCATCGGTACCGATAGCGATCCAGGGCGAGGTTGAGCCCTGAGCTCGCCCCGATGTCCACCAGATGGAACCGGTCGTGAGGCCCTGCCCAGATACCGGGCAGCAAGGCCAGGGCCCGGGCGCACTCGTTGGTCTGCGTGTACCGGGTCACCCCGAGATGGGCGATCTCCTCCTCGTTGTCGAGGACCACTCGCCGGAAGTGGGACATCGCACCATCGGGCGGAAGCGGGTTCGGCGTGAGGCTGGCGTAGTACCTCGTCAGTGGCTCATCCGGCCGGCGACTCAGGATGAGCTGGACTGCAGCGAAGAAGATGTTGATCGGCGTGGTGTGCTCGATGCGGTTGAGCACCCGCATCATCTCGGTGTCGGCTGCGATCTGGCGGCTGAGGTGGAGATAGAGCGGCGAGTCGCCGGCGTGCTCGCTCCAGCGGAGGACCGACTCGGGCGTCCACCTCATGGAGTGGCGCGGCGGTATGCAGTGGCCAGGGCGTCGGCGTACTCGTTCCAGCGGTAACCGGAATGAGCCGGGATCCACTTGATCCTCGCGCCGGGCCGCTCGCGGAAGAGGCGGTAGGCCTCCTGGACCAGCTCCAGGTTGGCGATCGGGCCGGTCTTGCGCCGCCACCCTCGCTGTTCCCAGCCGGCCGCCCACTTGGTGAGGGTGTCGACGACGAGCCGCGAATCGGCGTACACGTCGATCTCCTGGTCGGGTTCGACCATGCGCAGCCCGGCCACCATGGCCGTGAGCTCCATCTTGTTGTTCGTGGTGTGGGCCTCGTGGCCCATCTCCTCGGATATCACCGTGTTGTCGACGACCAGGACGGCCCCCCAGCCACCGGGGCCCGGGTTGCCTTCGGCTGCGCCGTCGGTGAAGACGCCGGTGGTGGGGCCTTCGGTGAACCGGTCCAGGACTTCGGAGGTCGACAGGTCACGCGACCGGCTGACCGAGTTGCCGCGCCGAGGGGCTGGCGCCTCGCGCCGGGTTGCCTGACGAGGCTCGCGACAGTCCATGCACCGGGGCGGAACCCAGCCCGGGTAACGATCGAGAACCTCCTGGCGGACGTCGAACCGCGCCCCACAGCTCTCGCAGGTGAACATCGCTCAGTCGGTCTCCAGGTGAGCCGCCACCGCGAAGTCGAGGATCACCGGCCCCTCGGGGACCATGGCGATGTGGCTCACTGAGGTGTTCTGCGGGGTGAACAGGGACTCCGAATAGGCGTCGTCGGTGTCGGTGAGCGATGAGATGTAGGAGCGGATGGCCCCACCGTGGGCGACTACGACGGTGGGCTCTCCGGTCGCCGGCTCGAGACTTGCGATGGTGTTGGAGACGCGGGCGGTGAGCTCGCCCCAGGACTCGCCGGTGATGCCGCGACGGAGGTCGACGCCCTGGCGATAGATCGTGTCCATGTCTTCGGACCACTGCTCGAGGATCTCTTCGGAGGTCATCCCCTCCCACTCGCCCATGTGCATCTCTTTGAGCCCGTCGACGGGGATGATGCCGTTGCGCGCCACCCGCTCTGCGGTCGCCATCGCTCGCTGCAGCGGCGAGGCGTACACCCTCTCTGCGGTGCCGTACCACTGACCCAACAGCTCGGCCTGCCGGTGCCCTTCCTCGTCGAGGCTCCAATCCCCGTGGCCCTGCCACCGCTGCTCGGTGTTGGCGCGGGTACGGCCGTGACGCACCAGGGCAAAGACCGGCGCTCCCTCGCTGAGGTAGTGCTGGACGTTGCGACTCCTCGGGCCCAGATGGCCCGTGTCGTTGAACGCTGCCATCCGGGTCCGCTCCCACTGGAACACGATCCGGGTCAGGGAGGTGTTGGCGGCGATCGGGTGGACACGGCGATGCCTGCTGGGCAGGTGTCGCTCGATGATGGGCTGAAGGAAGCCGCCGTGCGTGACCACCACCGCACGCTGACCGTCGGAGAGGCGATCGAGCACCTTCTGCATCGCTCCGTACGCGCGCCTCGCCACCTCGTTGAGACTCTCGCCGGTCCCTCCGAGCGGTGTGTCCCAGTCGGTGAACGCGGCCTTGAGCTCGTCGCGGTGGTCCCGTTCGGTCTCTTCGAAACTGAGCCCCTCCCACCGGCCGACGTCCATCTCGATGAAGTCCTCGTCGATCACGACCTCACCGCCCACCGCGGCGGCGGTCCGACGGGTGCGCTCCAGGGGGGAGCTGATCACGACATCGACGTCCCACCGCGACATCCGCTTGGCGAGCGCTTCGAGACTCGCCTCGCCGCCTTCGCTGAGGGGCCCGTCGGTGCGCCCGTGCCAGAGCCCATCGACGTTGCCCTGCGACTCGGCGTGCCGGATGAAGATGATCTCCTTGCCGGCCGCCCGCTGGGCATAGGGCACGCCGACGTAGTCCTTGCTTGTCATTGCCCCCGACTCTAGGAGCGGGCTCGAAGCTCTCTCAGGCGATGAAGGCCGAGGCGAAGATCAGGGAGACGATCGTCATCACCTTGATGACGATGTTCATGGCCGGGCCGGAGGTGTCCTTGAAAGGGTCGCCGACGGTGTCGCCGATGACGGCCGCCCGATGCGAATCGGATCCCTTGCCCCCGAACGCCCCGGCTTCGATGAACTTCTTCGCGTTGTCCCAGGCGCCGCCGGCGTTCGCCATGAAGATGGCCAGGAGGAACCCGGTGACCAGCGCCCCGGCGAGGAAGCC
>CAYLYQ010000057.1:0-1749 GCA_964388105.1 uncultured Acidimicrobiaceae bacterium | reverse complement strand
GGGAACATGGCCCCGAGGAAGAGGCCGATGGTGACCAACGGCTTGGTTATGTCGATCCCTTCGAGCCTCACCGCCTGGGTGAACGCGCTGAAGAGCGCCAGGGCGGTGACTGCGGCTGAGGCGATGGCGAAGCCTTTGGCGACTGCAGCGGTGGTGTTGCCGAGCGAATCGAGGGCGTCGGTGGACCGGCGCACCTCCTTCGGCAGGCCGGCCATCTCCGCGATGCCGCCCGCGTTGTCGGCGATCGGCCCGTAGGCGTCGACCGAGATGGTGATGCCCAGGGTCGCCAAGACGCCGATGGCGGCGATGGCCACCCCGTAGATCCCCCCGCCCGAACCCATGGCCCATTCACCGGCGAAGAATGCCCCTGCGATCCCACCGGCCACGGCGATGACCGAGAATGCCGCCGAGCGCATTCCCTCCGCGATGCCGGAGATGATGAGGGTGGCGGCCCCCGTTTGGGACTGACGGGCGATCTCCTTCACCGTCTTGTGATCGTCGGAGGTGAACCACTCCGAGACCTTGCCCACGAACCAGCCGACCACCAGCCCGGCGAGCACGGCGAGCCAGAGTCCCACCCAGTTGTCGACCTTGCCCTCGAAGATCCAGTAGGCGAGGCCAGCGACGCCGGCAGCCGTCACCACGAGTGCGAAGTTGGTGCCGCGATGGAGGGCTGCCGCCAGGTTCTCGATGCTGCCGGCGCGGACGAGGAACGAGCCGAGGATCGATGCCAGCATCCCGAGCGCAGCCACGGCGAGGGGGAAGATGATCGCCTCGGGCAGGAAAGGCGCCCCGGTGAAGACCAGGGCTGCGTACGCGACCGGTGCGATCAACGCCCCGGCATAGGACTCGAACAGGTCGGCGCCCATGCCGGCCACATCCCCCACGTTGTCACCCACATTGTCGGCGATGACCGCCGGGTTGCGGGGGTCGTCCTCCGGGATGCCGGCCTCGACCTTGCCCACCAGGTCGGCGCCCACGTCGGCGGCTTTGGTGTAGATCCCTCCCCCGACCCTGGCGAAGAGCGCCACCGACGACCCCCCGAGGCCGATCGCGGTCACGATGTCTACCCAATCGGGCTGGTCGAGGAGGTTGTTGAAGATCAGGAACCCGGCGCCGATTCCGAGCAAGCCGAGCCCGGCGACGGTGAAGCCCATCACGGCGCCACCCCGGAAAGCAACTGGGAGCGCGGCGACCACGCCGCCCGTGCGAGCCGCCTCGGCGGTGCGGGAGTTGGCCGCGGTGGCGACGCGCATGCCTACGAATCCGGCGAGGGCGGAGAGTCCGGCGCCGGCGACATAGGCGATTGCTCCCCAGGGACGGCCCCACTCGAGAAGGGTGGCGATGAGGACCGCCATGACGACGACGAACACGGCAATCCAGGTGTACTCCCGGCGGAGGAAGGCCATCGCGCCGGAGCGGATGGCACCGGCGATCTCGGTCATGCGCTCGTTCCCGACCGGCTTGGCGAGCACCCAGCGGGCGAAGTAAACGGCGAGGATCAGAGCCAGTGCGGCTGCGGCCAGAGCCGCGTACAGGATGGTGTCGGACATTGGGAAAGGACTCCTAGGGGCAGCGGGAGTCTAAGGGCATCGGCCTTTCCGTCCCACTCGGCCCGTATGTTCTCGATATGAGCACTTGTTCGATGTCCAAGTGCGATCGTGCTCCCTACTCGGGGGGACTGTGCGAGAAGCACTACCGGAGAAAGCTGCGCACCGGCTCGCCGGAGGGCCGGAGGAAGCAGCCGCC
>CAYLYQ010000056.1:3622-12308 GCA_964388105.1 uncultured Acidimicrobiaceae bacterium | reverse complement strand
TCGGAGCCCGCGAGTAGAGGTCGCCGACGCGTTCGATCGCCGCCCGGTCGACGCCCGAGGCCTCCACGATCCGGTCCCACGGTGTGCCATCGATGACTTCGGCGAACTCGTCCCAGCCGTCGCAGTGCCGGGTACCGAAGTCGGTGTCTGCCCCGTTCTCGATCACCCGCTTGGCGAGGCCGGTGAGCAGGGCGATGTCACCGCCGATGTGGGGCTGGAGGTACTCGTCGGCGACGACGGTCCCGAAGAGCAGGCTCGAGATCTTGGAGGGCACCCGGAACCTGACCAGGCCCGTCTCCTTCAACGGGTTGATCACCACCACCCGGGCGCCTCTCCGCTTCATCGCGTGGATCAGCGACATGAGTCGCGGATGGTTGGAGGCCGGGTTGGCGCCGATGATGAACAGGAGGTCGTCGCGACCCATCCGCTCCAGGTCGTCGAGGACGACGGTGGCCGTCCCGGAGCCGGTCACCGAGGCGAGTGCCACGCCGGAGGCCTGATGGCAGTAGTAGGAGCAGTTGTTGACGTTGTTGGTCCCGTACACCCTGGCCAGGACCTGCAGCAGGAAGGCGGCCTCGTTGGACGAACGCCCGCTCATATAGAAGAACGCTTCGCTGGGGTCGATCGAGCTCAACTTGGCGCCGATGCGGCGGACGGCGTCGTCCCACTCGATGGGGCGGTATCTCTGGTCGAGCGGGCCGGCGTACAACGGTTTGGTGAGACGCCCGGCGGCCTCTAGCTCCCGCGGCGTCAGGGTGGCCATGGTCCCGAAATCGATCTGCTCGAAGAACGCAGCGGGCACCGCGCCCGACATGTCGGCGGTCATCGCCTGGACCGACTTCTTGCACACCTCCGGGAAGTGGCCCGCTTCGTTGACCATGCCGCCGAGTTGTCCGCCCATGCCGAGGGCGCAGGTCTTGCAGGCGTTGTTGGAGCGGAGGGCCTTGTAGGTGGCCCTCACGCCTCCGGCCCGTCGCGCCGCCTTCAGCGAGTAGACGATGGCCGGGATGCCGCCGCCAGAACGGGGAGTCTTCACCGGGCCAAGGCTATTCACGGAATCGGGTGGGGGAGAGGCGTTGCGGGTCGACGCCGGCCTCGACCAACGCCGGATCGATCGATCTCCCGGTAGCCAGGGACGCCAGCAGCGACCCGTACGCCGGAGAGGTGGCGATCCCTATCCCGCCCAGGCCCACCAGCCAGAAGAACCCCGGCGCTTCGGGCTCCTCTCCGATCACCAGCTCGCCGTCCGGGGCGAAGGTGCGCAGTCCCGTCCACTGGGAGTTGACGGTGCGGATGTCGAGATCGGTCACGGTGTTGATCCGGTCGATCGCCAGGGCCACGTCCTCCATCCGGGGACGGGGGTCGCCTGGCGCGTCGGGCTCCTCTTCGGCCAGGGAACAGAGGATCTGCGTCCCGTCGGGCTTGAAGTAGAAGAGGTGGTCGACGTCGATCACGAACGGCCAGTGGGCGAATTCCTCGCTGCCGGGAACCATGAACGCCGTTCGGCGCCGAGGTTGCAGGCCGATCGGGGCGACCCCGGCCATGGCGGCCAAGCCGTCCCCCCAGGCCCCGGCTGCGTTGACGACGGCACCGGCGTGGATCGTCCGGCCGCCGGCGGTCACCTCCCAACCCGTCCCGGTCCGACGCATCGCAGTCACCGGGGCATTGGCGCGGATCTCCGTGCCGTGGGAACGCGCGATGCGCACGAACGCCTGGTGCAGTCCGGCCACGTCGATGTCCCTGGCTTGCGGTTCGCTGAGGCCGCCGGCAACGCGTTCGGGGCGGAGGCGGGGCACCATATCCAGGGCCGTGGCGGCGTCGACGAGGGTCGTCTCGTAGCCCGCGGGCTGGGGCTCGGCGGCGATGCCCCGGAGGAGGTCCATTCGCTCCGCGTCGGCGACCCAGAGCAGCCCTCGCTCGGTGAGGAGCGGTCCGTCGGTGGCCCCTTCGGGAGGGCTGGCGAAGAACGCCGCGGAGGCAGCCGCCAGCGGCCTCGTTCCCTGGCCCCCGTAGTTGACCACGAAGAGGGCGGCCGATCGCCCCGTGGTGTGATACGCCAGCACCGGCTCGGCTTCGAGAAGGACCACCGAGCCGTGTGGCGCGAGGTGGGCCGCGGCGGACACGCCGGCCATGCCGCCGCCAATGACGCAGAAGTCGGTCAAGGCTTGAGGACCACCCGCCCGGCGGCCTCCCGCCCGGCCACCATGCGCAACCCCACCTGTCCTTGGTCCAGCGGCAGGCGATGGGCGATGTTCGGCTCGATCGTCCCGTCGGCAGCCCACTGGAGAAGCTGCCGTCGGTTGGCGAGCGATCTCTCCGGCTCCTCGGCGGTGAACCGGCCCCAGAACACGCCCACCAGGGAGTTGCCCTTGAGCAGCGTCAGGTTGAGGGGGATCTTCGGGATCTCGCCGGAGGCGAATCCGACCACGAGCAGGCGTCCGTTCCAGCGTGTCGAACGCAGGGCCGCCTCGGTGGCGTCGCCCCCGACCGGATCGAAGACCACGTCGACGCCCTGGGACGAAGTGGATTTGGCGATGCCGTCCCTCAGGTCCTCCTGGTCGTAGCGGATCACGGCGTCGGCGCCGGCCGCGGTCACCGCATCGGACTTGGCCTGGCTGGAAACGGCTGCGATCACCCGCGCGCCCAGGGCCTTTCCGATCTGCACCGCCGCAAGGCCCACCCCTCCTGCGGCACCGAGGACGAGAAGGGTCTCGCCTGGCTCGAGGTGGCCCCGGTCGACGAGGGCGTGGTACGAGGTGCCGTATGTGCCGGGCAGTGATGAGGCCTCGTCGAAGCCGACCGACTCCGGCAGTCGGTCGCAGGCCTCCGCCGGCAGCAAGGCGAGCTCCGCCATGGCCCCGTGCGGGGTGAAACCGCACACCCTGTCACCCGGCTGGAACCCGGCTCCTTCCCCGGATGCGACCACCACGCCCGCCAACTCGTATCCCGGAGCGAAGGGCGGCTCCGGCTTGAGCTGGTACAGCCCCGAGACCATCAGGGTGTCGGCGAAGTTGACTGGAGCCGAGGCCACGCGGACCAGGACGGTGCCGGGCAGGACCTCAGGATCTGGGAGCTCCGCGACTTCGAGAGAGTCGATTCCCCCGAAGTCGTGACTGACCAAGGCACGCATCGCGCCAGCCTAAGGCCGGAGACCGGGTCCCGGCCTGACAGAATCGGGGCCATGCCCACCGAGCCCGCCGAGTCCTGGTTCGACATCCCGTCGCCCGCTGCGGGCGACGACGACGTGGTGGCAGTGGGTGGGGACCTCCAGCCCGGCACCATCCTCCAGGCTTACCGGAAGGGGCTGTTCCCCATGAACCTCCACGACGGGACCCTGGCTTGGTGGTCGCCTGTCGAGCGGGCCATCCTCCCCCTCGACGGCCTGCGCATCACCAGGTCGCTCGCGCAGTCGGTTCGGCGCTATCGAGTCACCGTCGACGATGACTTCACCGGGGTCATCGCAGGTTGTGCCGACCCCGGACGCGAGAGCGGTTGGATCACCGACGAGTTCGTCGACGCCTACTCGGACCTCCACAGGCTCGGCTGGACTCACTCCATCGAAGTGTGGGACGGCGACGATCGGCTGGTGGGCGGCCTGTACGGGGTTGCCCTCGGTGGTCTCTTCTGCGGTGAGTCGATGTTCCACCGCGCCCGGGACGCCTCCAAGGTGGCGCTCGTGCACCTCGTGGTGCTGATGAACGAAGGTGGCGGGCAGATGATCGACGTGCAGTGGCAGAACCCCCACCTCGAGTCGATGGGCGCTGTGGTGATCGGCCGTGAGGAGTACCTGCGGCGCCTGCCCTCGGCCATCGCGGCGGCCGGGCCCTTCGACCGCCGCCGGGGGTAGAGTCCGCGCAGTGGCCGAGGTGAAGCGGGTCGTTGCCGGGGTCGAGAGTTCGGCCATGGGCCGCCGCGTGGCCGAGAGGGCGCGCATGGTCGCCGAGGAGATGGGCCTGCCGCTGCATCTCGTCCATGTCGTGGAGCCGGTCGCGGAGGCCCTGATCGAGCCTGCCCTCGCCGGGCTCATCCGCGAACGCCAGACCGAGGTGGCCGAAGAGCTCGCCGCCTGGTGCCGGTCCCGTTCGTCGGTGCCCGTGGAGCTCGAGGTGGTGAAGGGATCGCCGTCGTGGGAGCTTGCTTCCCAGTCGAAGAGCGCCTCCCTCCTGGTGGTCGGCTCGTCCAGCCTCGACGCCTTCGACGTGGGCCCGACCGCGCTCCGGCTTGCCCGCAAGGCGACGGCCCACACGCTCATCGTCCGACGACAGCCGCGAGTCCGCTATCGCCGGATCGTGGTGGCGGTGGACTTCTCGGAGGCCTCCCGGGTCGGTGTCGAGACGGCATTGGCCATGTTTCCCGAGGCCGAGGTGACCCTGGTGTTCGCGTTGACGCCGCGCTTCGACCCCCTCTTGACCGGGGCGGGCCTGTTCCAGGAGGAGTTGGACGCGGCCCGGAGCCGCCGGATGAGCGCGGCTCGGGACCGCATGGAGGCATTCGCCACTCCATGGGCCGGAAGGGTGCGCAGAACCGTCGTGGACGGGCCGGTCACGGAGGTGATCGACGAGACCGTCCGGCAGCGCAACGCCGACCTCGTGGTGGTCGCCAGCCGAGGTGCGACGGCGACCCGGATGGTTCTCCTCGGAACCGTCGCCGAAGGACTGCTGGACGCCGTGCCGTGTGACGTGCTGGTGGCGCGGGTTCGATCGGCCTTCCGCCGCCCCTAGGGCATCACCGTCGGGAGGCTGACCATGAACCGGGTTCCCTGATCACCGGTGTCCACCGTGATCGTCCCGCCGGCCTTGGTAACGATGTTGTGAGAGGTGTGGAGGCCTAGGCCCGTCCCGTCGCCGGGTCCCTTGGTGGTGAAGAACGGGTCGAAGATGCGGGGCACCGCGTCGGCGGGAATGCCGGTGCCCGTGTCGGTGACGCTCACCACGATGTGGTCGTCGGCGTTGCGGGCGGTGATCTCGAGCCGGCCTCCCTCCGGCATGGCGTCGGCGGCGTTGTCGATGAGGTTGGTCCAGACCTGATTGAGGTCGCGACCCGGGGCGAGCACCGTGGACAGGTCGTGGTCGAAGTCCGTGACGACCTCGAGGTTGCGCAGCTTGTGTTTGAGGAGGACGAGAGTGTCGCGGATGCCCTTGGTGACGTCGACCTCCTGGATGGGCGCCTGGTCGAGGAAGCTGTACTCCTTGACGATGCGGACCAGTTCCGACACCCGTGCGGCGCCGATGCCGATCTCCTCGATGAGTTGGCCTGTCAGGTCGCGCAGTGCGATGTAACGGAGGAGCTGGGTCCGTGTCTCTCCTTCGGTGTGGGCAACCGTGTCGCCGAGGACAGCGGGGGTCCAACCCGACTGGACGAGGACCGGGGCGAGCTCCCATGCGTTGACGACGCCCTGGCCATCGAGCCACGCTGTCATCTCCTCCTCGGCGCGCGCCTTGTCGAGAGGGGCCGAAGGGGGTTCGATCGCCTCGTGGCGCAGAGGGTTGTATCCCAGTTGCTCGGCCAGAGCGGCGTTGGCGTCGATCAATTCCTGGTGGGCCCGCGCCAGTTCCTGACTGGTCCGGCCCACCGCCGACGCGGGATTGTTCAGCTCATGCATGAGCTGGGCGGCCATCCGTCCCAGGGCCGCCATGCGCTCGCCGTGGCGGAGGGTCTCCTCTGTGCTGCGAAGTCGAGAGGTGACGGTTCGGAACATGCGCCGCATCACGCGCGGATCGTCGAGAAGGCGATTGAACGCCTCCCCGGGGACACGAACCACCAGTGAGGGGATGGCGGCAGCCACATCGGCAATCCGGGGCGCGTTGTCCAGCAGGGCGAGCTCGCCGGCGACGTCGCCGGCCTTGATCCTCGCCAGCTCGATGGTCCGGTCGTTCTGTTTGGTGGTGACCACGAGCTCGCCCTCGACGAGGACGTAGAGCTCGTTGCTCATCTCGCCTTCCCGGATGATCGTCTCCCCGGGGGCGACCCGGATCTGGCTGGAGGCGTCGCAGACCTCGGCGAGCAGCTCGTCCGGAAGGTCCGAGAAGTAGGTGATCGAGCGGAGGATCTCTTTTGTCGAGGTCACAGGTGCTCCAGGTGCTGGTGAACGAATCGGATCGCTGTCGCCCCTTCGCCGGTTGCCCCTGCGACTCGTCTGATCGACCCGTGGCGCACGTCGCCCGCCACGAAGATGCCGGGCACGGAGGTCTCGAGGGGGAGCGGATCGCGGTCCGCGTTCCAGCCCTTGACCGGCCCGAGGTCGTTCCCGGCGAGCACAAACCCTTTGTCGTCCTTCATGACCAGGTCGCCCAGCCAGTCGGTGTGGGCGCGCTGGCCGATGAAGATGAAGACGGCGCCGGACTCCTCCTCGTAGACCTCGCCGGTCTCGAGATTCTCCAGGACCACCGATTCGAGATGGTCGCCTCCACGCGCCTCGACGAGCTTGGACCGAGGCAATACGGTGACCGCGTCGTTGGTCTCGATGTTGTCGATCAGGTAGGCGGACATGGTCGCACTCAGATCGGGGCTCCGGATAACGATCTTGACGTCGTCGGTGAACCGGGTGAGGAACAGCGCGGCCTGGCCGGCCGAGTTGCCGCCGCCGACCACATGCATGGGCTTGCCGCGGTGGCTCTCGGCCTCGATCCGGGAGGTGCCGTAGTAGACGCCCGCTCCGATGAAGTCTTCGAGTCCCTTCGCATCGAGCCTCCGGTACGAGACTCCGGTGGCGATCACCATGGCCTTGGTCGTGATCTCCGACTCGTCGGCGAGGTGGAGAACGAGGAACGGGTCTTTGCGCTCGACTGAGGCCACCTCCACCGGCACCAGGATCTCGGCGCCGAACCGCCGGGCCTGGTCGGTGGCCCTCTGCGCGAGGTCCGCGCCGCTGATGCCACGGGGAAATCCGAGGTAGTTCTCGATCAGCGAGGACTGCCCGGCCTGTCCACCCGGAGCCGACGCTTCGATGAGCACGGTGCGCAAGCCTTCGGATGCGCCGTAGACGGCGGCGGCCAGGCCTGCGGGACCGGCGCCCACGATGGCGACGTCGTATGCGGGCTGCGTGGCACGGGTGACGAGCCCCACCTTCGCGGCGACTGCGGCCTGCGTGGGGTTGGGCATGACCTCGCCGTCCTCGAACGCGACCAGGGGGAGATCAGAGAGCTTGGCCCCAGAGTCCAGAAACAGGGCTTCGGCCTCCCGGTCGTCCCCGAGGAGGAGGGATCGGTACGGGACCCGGTTCATGGCCAGGAACGCCTTCAGGTCGTGTGCCTGACGCGACCACGGCTGAGAGACGACGCGCAGGCCGACGGGCCCGGGGCGGAACGACGTCTGCCAGTCGTACAAGAGGTCGTCGAGCGCCGGGTAGAGCTTCTCGCCCGGTGGATCCCAGGGCTTCATGATGTACCGGTCGAGGCCGACCTCGTTGATGGCGTTGATCGCCACCTCGGTGTCGGCATACGCGGTGAGCAGCACCTTGCGGGTGTTCTGGGTGACCTCCGCCACCACACGCATCACGTCGAGGCCCGTCACCTTGGGCATGCGCTGGTCTGCCACCACCATCGCCAGGGGCTCGCCCCGACGGAACAGCTCCCGAACGGCCTCGATGGCCTCGTCGCCGTTGTTGGCGGCCAGGATGCGGTACTCCTGGCCGTACTTCGACCGCAGGTCGCGCATGACGGCGTTGAGCACCTCAGGCTCGTCATCGACGGCGAGGATCGATGGTCGCGTGTTGCTCACCACAGCTTCACCCCGGAACTTGGGGACCTCGGCGCCCAACCGTTGCCGGTGCGGCGCCGGCGCACGCTACTAGATGGCGGCTATGGCCTTCTCGATAGCTCGGCGCGTGTACACCTTGGCCAGGTGGCTCTTGTACTCGACTGACCCGTACAGGTCTTCGAGGACGATCACCTCGTCGAGGGCTCTCTCGGCTGCGGCCCTGATGGCCGAGTCGGAGCCGTCGGTTCCGATGAGGGCCTCGGCCACGCCCGGCATGAGCATGGGACGGGTCCCCACACCGGTGAGTGCGACTCTGGCGTCCTCGATGGTGCCGTTCGGCTTGCGGACCCATGCGGCCGCTCCGGCCACCGCGTAGTCCGAGTGCCCGCCGCGACGGCCCAGTTTGTCGTACGCCGAACCTTCGCCGGGCTTCGCCTTCGGGATCCGGATCTCGAGCAGGATCTCGTCCGGCGCGAGGTCAGAGGTCAGCGTGTCGACGCAGAAGTTCGGAGCAGCCACCTCTCGGGTGCCCGAAGAGGACCCCGCCACAACCACTCCGCCGCATGCCATCACCGCGGCCGGCTGGTCCGCCGCCACGTCGGCGTGGGCCATCGAGCCGCAGGTCGTTCCCCGGTTGCGCACCTGGACGTCGCCGGTCATGGACGCAGCCTGCGCGAGGGCCGGGGCGTGTTCCAGCATCAGCGGGTGGGTGGCCGTGGTCGCGTGCCTGGTGAGGGCGCCGATCGAGATGTGGTCGCCCTTGTCCTCGATGCCGTCGAGGCCGGGAATCCGGCCGATGTCGACCAGGACGGACGGGGAGAAGAGCCTCATCTTCATCAGCGGGATCAAGCTCATCCCGCCCGCCAGGACCTTGGCGTCCTCGCCCAGGGCGCCGTACGCGTCCTTCAGGGTCGCGGGTGCCACGTAGTCGAACTCCCTCGGGTACATGTTCAGGACCTCGCTTCCTGCATCGCCGCCCAGACACGTC
>CAYLYQ010000056.1:0-3522 GCA_964388105.1 uncultured Acidimicrobiaceae bacterium | reverse complement strand
GTGATCTCGGCTTCGAGGCCGGATCCCACGCCCTCGGGCAGCGTGTGCCCTTGATAGGCCGACTTCGCTATCGCCTTCCAGTCGACACCACGATCGGGGGATCCCGCGACATGGGCGCCGCCGTCGGCGAAGACGATGTCCTCGGGAGCCGCCTCGAGGAGGTGGGCCGCAATGCGCGCGGCCTTCTCCTTGACCACCTGGGTGGCCTCGAAGGTGGCGGTCCCGTCAACGGCGATCGACCTGGACCCGAAGGTCCCGATTCCCATGGGGCTGGTGAGCGTGTCGCCGTGGAAGACACGGATGTCTTCGAAGGGGATGCCCAGGCCGTCGGACACGATCTGGGCCCAGGTGGTCTGGTGACCCTGACCGGTGGGCCCGGTCCCGATCATCACGGTGGCGGATCCATCCGGGTTGACCCGCACCAAACCGGAGCCATTGAAGGAGGCGGGCAGCCCGTAGTTGGTCCACGAGAACCCGATCTCGGCGAGAACCGCGGGTCCGAACCCGCAGACCTCGACGTACGAGCCCACGCCGATGCCGACCAGCCGGCCTTCGGCCCTGGCCTTGTCCCGGCGCCGCTTCATCCCCTCGTAATCGGCGATCTCCCGAAGGCGTGCGGTGGCGGCTGCATAGTCACCCGAGTCGAGCGAGAACCCGCAGCCCATCGTGGCCGGGAACTCGTCGGGCCCCCAGAAGTTCTTCTCGCGCACCTCGATGGGGTCCATCCCGATCTCACGGGCGTAGGCATCGATGATGCGCTCCAGGTAGTAGATCGCCTCGGGGCGACCGGCGCCGCGGTAGGCATCCGTGGTCATCGTGTTGGTGACCACACAGTCCACCTTCCATCCGACCGGCATCTTGTACTGGCCAGATGCGATCCACAGGCCGAGAAGGGGGATGGCCACCGTGAAGTTCTGGGTGTAGGCCCCCATGTCGGCCAACGCGTCGAGCTTGTACCCGAGGAACTGACCGTCCCGGGTCCCCACCAGGGTGGCGGTGCCGACCCAGCCGCGGCCATGGATCGTGGCCCCGGCCGCTTCTCGCCTGGTCTCCGTCCACTTCACGGGCCGGCGGAGCTCCCTCGACGCCCAAGCCGTCAGGATCTCGTCGTTGTAGACGTTGAGTTTGGAGCCGAAGCCGCCGCCCACCTCGGGAGCAATCACGCGCACGTCGCGCTGGTGCATCCCCAACTGGGTGGCGATGGCTCCCCCGAGGGCATGCGGGACCTGGCTCGACGAGTGGACGGTGAGCCTGCCGTAGCCCGCCTCGTACTCGGCGAGGACCGACCTGGGCTCGATCGCCACGGGGATCAGCCGCTGGTTGGTCATCTCCATGGTGACCACCACGGCGTCGTCCCGTTCCATCGCGGCGTCCACCTGGGGTGTCAGGTCCTCGAGTCCGAGGGCCTCCCAGTAGCCGTGGTAGGTCCAGGAGTGGATCACGTTCGAGTCCAGCTCGGCGTGGATCACGTCTTCGTCCGACGCCGCCTTCTTCAAATCGATGACGGCGGGAAGGATGTCGAAATCGACCTCGATGGCGTCGACTGCGTCCTGGGCCAGGTAACGGTCCTCGGCCACCACCATGGCGATGGCCTCCCCGACGTGGTTGACCTCACCGGCCGCGAGCAGGGGCCGGAGCTTCCCGATGGGCACCTGGGCGACGAGCGGGCCGAGATGGGATACGTCGTCGTGCGTGTAGACGGCGACGACCCCTTTCATGCCCTTAGCCGCGCTGGTGTCCAGACGCGTGATCTTGGCCCGGGCAACAGGTGATCTGAGGAACGCCACACTGAGGGTGCCCGCGGGTGAGAAGTCGTCGGTGTACTTGCCGCGGCCCTGGATGAGGGCGGGGTCTTCGCGCCGCCGGACGGCGCCGCCCATGACACTCGTCGTGGCCATCACTCGCCTCCTTCCCAGTCGGGTGCTGCCGGTTCGTCGCCTCGCTTCTTGGCGGCGGCGTACTCGACGGCCCTGACGATGTTGTGGTAGCCGGTGCAGCGGCAGAGGTTGCCTTCGATGCCGTGCCGGATCTCGTCCTCCGTGGGTCGGTCGTTCTTGTTGAGGAGGGCCACCGAGCTCATGATCATCCCGGGGGTGCAGAAGCCGCATTGGAGGCCGTGGCGCTCCCAGAAACCCTCTTGCACCGGGTGGAGCTCGCCGTTGGATGCCAGACCCTCGATGGTGGTGATGGTGGCGCCGTCGGCCTGTGCGGCGAACATCGTGCACGACTTCACCGCTTCCCCGTCGATGTGGACCGTGCAGGCCCCGCAATAGCCCGTCTCGCACCCGACGTGGGTGCCGGTGAGGCGGAGGTTCTCCCGGATGAAGTGGACCAGAAGGGTCCGAGGCTCAATGTCGGCGGATACCGCCTGCCCGTTGACCGTCATCGACACTCTCACGGCGAACCCCTTTCGGCCATCGGCTGCTGACTCGTTGGGAACATAACAAAAGGCGCAGGTGGTCTGCTCGCCGAATGCGCTTTTCGACCGGTACGCCCCGGGGTATCTCTTCCTTGCCGATCGAAAGGTGAGACATATGACCGACCGAACTGTGATTCACGCGAGCCATCAGACCGTAGACCGGCGGGTAGCCAGTCCGGCCCGATTCGTGGCCGGAGGAATCGGGCTCTTCCTCCTCGTCATGGGAGGGGTTGCGCTCGCCCGCACCGGGCTCTCCTCGCTGACGGGGGAGACCGCCACCGTCCTCGGATTCGAGCACACCGCCCTCATGGGCCTGATCGACATCGTCGCCGGCCTCATGTTCCTGGTCGCCGCCGCGGCGGTCGCTGTGCGAGCCCAGTTGACGGGCGTCTCGATCCTGGCCGTCGCCTTCGGCGCCGTGATGATGATCGAGCCCGGGGCCATGGAATCCGCGTTGGCGGGAGGCTTCGAGCTCGGGCTCGTCTACCTGGTTCTGGGTCTCATCGGCCTGCTGGCCGCCGCGATGTTCCCGACCCGAGTCGTCGAGACCGAGGCCGTGCGGGAGGACGCTCACCGCTACTGATCGATCCGCTTCCGCCGGTCACTCCCTCGCTTCGGCGGGGGAGTGACGCGTGTAGGGGGTCGCTTCCGGCGCCCGTCGGCTTTCAGCGGGCCAGCTTCAGTTGCGCGAACCGCTCGATCTCTTGGATCCGTCTCCCGCTCCGTGCGAGGCGGATCCCGATCTCGCCGTAGCTCTCCCCATCGTTGCGGAGTCGCAGCACCACGCGCTCGATGGGCCGGAGAGGATGGCGCTCTCCTCCAGGCCCCTTCCCCTGGAGGCGGTATCTCGTCATCTCCATGATTCGATGAACCGTTCCGGGCTTCTTGCCGACACGGGTCGCGATCTCACTCAGGGAGGCTCCGCCGGCGTGAAGTCTGGCGATGGTTCTCTCGATGGGGCGAAGGGGATGGCCGGTCATAAAGCTCCTCTCGACTGGCTTCTCGACCCTAGTCCCGGATCGGGGGAGGGTGGTGCGCGCCGGTACCATGCGACCTCCGGGCTCGTAGCTCAATCTGGTCAGAGCAGCGGACTCATAATCCGT
>CAYLYQ010000055.1:2026-12757 GCA_964388105.1 uncultured Acidimicrobiaceae bacterium | reverse complement strand
CCGGCACTGCCAAGGCCGCCGGATTGAGGTTGTATCTGGCTC
Source organism: uncultured Acidimicrobiaceae bacterium (assembly GCA_964388105.1). Lineage (GTDB taxonomy): Bacteria > Actinomycetota > Acidimicrobiia > Spongiisociales > ZC4RG35 > ZC4RG35. Next base: position 12,715 of record CAYLYQ010000055.1, on the reverse strand, counting down.
GCTTCGCTCGCGCTCTTTGGATTTCTCCCCCGGCCGGAGGCTGGGGGAGTACCCCGGAGGGGGGAGGGGGCGCGGCCCGTAGGGCCGCCGGATTGACGTGACGACCCGCAACTCGTTAGCGAATTGGCCCGCTGTCACCTAGACTGCACGGTCCGGTGCTCCGCAGTGTGCGCCGAGTCCGTTTCTGAGAGGTAACCACCCACACATGTCAATCGAGCAAGAGACCGCGTCCGCGGGCATCTCCGAGGAGGAGACCGCCACGACGCCCGAGACCCCCGAGGCCGTAGCCGAAGGGGACGCCCCCGTAGAGACCCCCGCCACCGAACCGGCGGAGACTCCCACCCCCGCCGCCGAGGAGGCATCAGCGCCTTCAGAGGACGAGGCACAGCCCGAGGCTGCTGAGCAGACAGAGCCCGAGGCCGCCGAAGAGACAGAGCCCGAGGCTCCTGCAGCGCCCGCCGAAGTGGTGGTTACCGGCAGGCCCGAGTTGCCCGACGACATCGGCGACGACTTCGAGGCCGCCATCGAGGCGACCGTCCTCCAGTTCCGTGAGGGCGACATCGTCAAGGGCGTGGTCGTCGGCGTCGACGCCGAGGGCGCCATGGTCGACGTCGGTTACAAGTCCGAGGGCCTCATCCCCGGCCGTGAGCTGTCCATCCGCAACAACGTCGATCCCCGCGACGAGATCCAGATCGGCGAGGAGGTCGAAGCGGTCGTCCTCGACATGGAGGACGACGAAGGTCGCATGATCCTCTCCAAGAAGCGCGCCATGTATGAGCGCGCATGGGGCCGGATCCAGGAGATCGCCGACGCCGGCGGCACCGTCGAGGGCTCGGTCATCGAGGTCGTCAAGGGCGGCCTCATCGTCGACATCGGGCTCCGGGGCTTCCTGCCGGCGTCCCTGGTCGACATGCGCCGTGTTCGCGACCTCGACCCCTACATCGGCGAGAAGATCACAGCCAAGGTCATCGAGCTCGACAGGGCCCGCAACAATGTGGTCCTCTCCCGCCGCGCCCACCTCGAGGAGGCGCTGGCCGAGGAGCGCACCGAGTTCATGGACAACCTGCACGAAGGCGAGGTCCGCGAGGGCACCGTCTCGTCGGTCGTCAACTTCGGCGCCTTCGTCGATCTCGGCGGCATGGACGGCCTCGTCCACGTCTCCGAGCTCTCGTGGCAGCACGTCAACCACCCAAGCGAACTGGTCAAGGTGGGGGACAAGGTCACGGTCAAGGTTCTCGAAGTCGACCGCGACAGGGAGCGCATCTCGCTCTCGCTCCGCCAGACCGCCGACGACCCGTGGGAGACCTTCGCCTCCGAGCACGAGGTCGGAGACGTCGTCGAGGGCACCGTCACCAAGACGGTTCCTTTCGGCGCCTTCGTCTCCGTCGCCGAAGGCGTGGAGGGTCTGGTTCACGTGTCCGAGATCGCCATGCACCGGGTCGAGTCGCCCGAGCTGGAGCTGTCCATCGGTCAGAAGGTCCAGGTGAAGATCACAGAGAAGGAAGACGAGCGCCGCCGCATCTCCCTCTCGATCAAGCAGGCCCTGCCCGATTACCAGGAGCGTCGTGAGCAGCCGGTGCCCGGTGTCGAGGACAAGCGCCGTCCGTCGCGCAAGCCGCGCGAGTTCGAGCGTGAGTTCGGAGCCGAGGCCGAGGAGCACCCGCCGATGCCGGTGGACGCCTCACTCGAAGCCATCTTGCGTGAGCTCAAAGAACGGGGCATCGGCCGCCGCTGACGGCAGCCGGTGAGGTTCTTGGCCTCTTGAGACAAGAGGCCCGTAACCAAATCGCGCCTTCGAGCGACACGAATGGGTCTAGCTCCCCATAGATTTCGAATCGAAATGCTAAAGACTGGCTAAAGCGGGTCCGACAATCCCGTGTGATATTGGACTTTGATCCGATGGCGGGCTCGGCCCCGCCGGTACTATTGCCTCGGATGGGCCTCGCGGATGCGGGGAACGGCCGAGGGGACAACCGAAGGGGACTCAATGGGTAGGAGAGCAATCGTTCTTCTGGTGGCCTTGATACTGGCCGGCCTCGCCGCCTGGGCGGTGTGGCAGTACCTGCAGAACGTGGAAGCAGAGACGGCGCAAGGCCAGGTGCGGGTCAGTGTGTTCCGCGCCGGTCCCGGCGGCATCGCTGAAGGCACCGAGGGCAGCGTCCTGCTGTCCGGTTTCCAGTCAGCCGGCCGTTGCCAGGATCCCGAGACCGGGATGGACGCAGCGCAGGGCTGCCCCATCAAGGCCGGTACCGATCTCCAGGGCAACGTCCCCGTCGGATTCATCGACACGCCTGAGAAGCTGCGCGAGATCCTGACCGGTCGTGTTGCGGCCGGCCCGGTCGCTGAAGGGGCCATCCTCACCGAGACCGGGTGGGTGACGCTCTCCACGCTGACCAAGCCGCTCTCGGAGCAGATCCCGTCGGGCAAGCAGGCCTTGACCATCTCCACCGGGAACGTCCAAGGTGTCAACGGGTTCATCCGGGCCGGTGATCGTCTCAACATGATCATCACCATCGACATCGAGTTCTCGAACATCCCTGTCGGCCAGGAAGTCCCGCAGCTGCCCACAGAGGGCGAGACCCCGGGCGAAGAGACCGAAGAAGTCACCGTCACCTACACCCGCTACGTGCTCCAGGGCATCCCCGTTCTGGCAGTCGGCCAGGACGTGCGCGCCGAGGACGACGGCGACCAGACCGGTGAAGTGCCGGCCACCACGCCGACGGAAGGCGAGGGTGGCGAAGCTGCGCCTGAGGTCCCGCCGACCGTGTTCACCCTCGAGGTGACCGCGGAGCAGGCCGAGCGCATCGTCTACGCCTTCGAGAACGGCTCGGTGTGGCTGACCCTGGTCCCCGAGGACTTTGTCGAGGTGGAGACCAACGGTGTCATCATCGACAACCTGTTCGGTGGCGACCTCGTCGAGCAGATCTTCGGTTAGGACAGGGAAGCGAGAGGGACCCTGATGTCGGTAGCAGAGAACAATCTTCTAGTCGTCGACCCGGACGACGACTTCGTCTCCAAGGCGAAGGAGTTGTTCGAAGGCCGGCTGCCCGTTGCCCGCACCATCGAGGAGGCAATCTCCACTGCGGAGTCGGGTGGGGTTCGCATGATCCTCCTGGGCCCGTCGTTCCGGGACGACGCCCACATGGAGGAGATCCGAAACCTTCACAACGAGAACCCGGCAGTGATTCTGATGCTGGTGGCTGAGGCGGTCACGGCCGACCTGCTCCGCAAGGGGATGCGCGCCGGAGTTTCCGACGTCATCGAAGCCCCGCTCGACGAGGCCAAGATCGAGGCGGCCATCGAGCAGTTCGCTCATGACGTCCTGAGCCGGAAGGCCCCGGCGGCGGCCGCCCCCGAGCCGCGGCACCGCGGCGAGGAGGGCCGGATCATCACGGTCATGTCGGCGAAGGGCGGCAGCGGGAAGACGGTGCTGGCCACCAACCTGGCGCTGCTGCTCAACCGGCTCCCGGACAAGAAGGTCGTCCTCGTGGACGCCGACCTGCAGTTCGGCGACGTGTGCCTGGTCCTCCAGCTCGAGCCGCGCTTCACGATGGTCAACGCGGCGCACGAGCTGTATCACCTCGACGCCGAGCTGCTGGATTCGCTCCTCACCGAGCATCCGAGCGGTCTCAAGGTCCTGGCGGCACCGCTGGAGCCGGCGTTCGCCGACGACATCACCACCGCCGGTCTGATGCAGATGCTCGACGTGCTCAAGGAGTCCTTCGACTACGTCGTCGTCGACACGGCCTCCATGCTCGACGAGCTGATCCTGTCGCTCATCGAAAAGTCGGACGACATCATGATGCTGGTCGACATGGACCTGCCGTCCGTGAAGAACGCCAAGCTGGCGCTGGAGACCCTCCGGCTCCTCAAGTTCAGCACCAGCAACGTCAAGTTGGTTCTGAACCGCTCCAACTCCAAGGCGAAGTTGGACAACAAGGAGATCGAGGGTGCTCTCAAGATGCCGATCTCGGCCTCCATCCCCTCCGACGGCGCCGTGGCGGCGTCCGTGAACGAGGGCCGGCCCGTGGTCGAGAACGACCCGAAGTCCAAGGTTGCTCGGGGCTTCGAGTCCGCCGCAGAGCTCATCGCAGGAAAGATCCCCGAGGAATCCGGCAAGTCCGGCCTGTTCGGGCGTAAGTAGGGAGGGGAACAGTGCCTTCACTGTCTGAAAGAGTCGCACTCGCTCGGCAGACCGAGCAGACCGATCCGAACGCCAACCGGTCGGACGCTCTCACCGAGCTGCGCGGGCGCTTGCACTTCAAGGTGGTGGAGGAGCTCGGCCCGACTCTCTACGACCGAGGCATGTCCGACGCCGAGCTCCGGCTCCGCGTCATCGAGATGCTCGAGTGGGCCCTCGACCAGGAGCAGGGCCTCCCGCTCACCTCCGCCGACCGGCGGGCGATGCTCAACGAGATCGCTTCCGACGTCCTCGGATACGGTCCCATCGACCCGCTGCTCAACGACCCGGACATCACCGAAGTCATGGCCAACGGGCCCTACGACGTCTACTACGAGAAGGCCGGAAAGCTGACCAAGTCCGATGTCAGGTTCGTCGACGAGGTGCACCTCCGTCGGATCATCGACAAGATCGTCGGCCAGATCGGCCGTCGCGTCGACGAGGCGACGCCCATGGTGGACGCCCGCCTCCCGGACGGCTCCCGTGTCAACGCCATCATCCACCCGCTGGCGATCGGCGGCCCGTTCCTCACCATTCGCAAGTTCGCCGTCGACCCCTACCAGGAGGCCGACCTGATCAGCTTCGGCACCTTCACCCAGAGGGTCGCCGACTTCGCCCGGGCGTGTGTCCGTGGCCGGCTCAACATCCTGATCTCGGGTGGTACCGGTTCCGGCAAGACCACCACCCTGAACGTGATGTCCTCGTACATCCCCGGGGACGAGCGGATCATCACGGTTGAGGACGCCGCCGAGCTCCAGCTCCACCAGGAGCACGTGCTCACGCTGGAGTCCCGCCCGGCCAACATCGAGGGCAAGGGCCAGGTCGCCATCCGTGACCTCGTCCGCAACACCCTTCGTATGCGCCCCGACCGCATCGTCGTCGGCGAGGTTCGCGGCGCCGAGGCCCTGGACATGCTCCAGGCCATGAACACCGGCCACGACGGCTCGCTGACCACCATCCACTCCAACAGCCCCCGCGACACCTTGTCCCGTATCGAGACGATGGTGCTCATGGCCGGATTCGACCTCCCGGTGCGTGCCATCCGTGAGCAGGTGGCTTCGGCCATCGACCTGATCATCCACGTGTCCCGCCTCAAGGACGGCACCCGGCGAGTCACCCACATCACGGAGGTCGAGGGCATGGAAGGCGAGATCATCACCCTCCAGGACCTGTTCCTGTTCGACTTCGGCATGGGTGTCGACGAGGACGGGAAGTACAAGGGGCGCCTCAAGGCAACCGGGATCCGCCCGAGCTTCTCGGAGGATCTGGAGAACCAGGGCATCCGGCTTCCCGCCGACCTGTTCGACCCGGAGCCGTTCGCCAGGCGATGAGAAGGCTTGCACTCGCCATCGGCGCCCTGTTCCTGGGCGCTCTTCCGGCGGTCGCCCAGACGGCCGGCCCCGCCATCGAGATCGTCGATTTCATCGGCTCTCGCTATGGCGACGGGGGACAGAGCGTCCTCATCGTCGAGTTCTCCAACTTCGCCGAGTCACCCGACCCCGCAGGGATCAACGTCACCGTCAACGGTGAGGCTGTCACCGACCTGACTGTCGAGTCGGTTTCCGAGTCGACCGTCCCCGTGGGCACGGTGCTCGCCATCGACGCCTCGGGCTCTATGTCGGGGGCACCGCTCGCTGCAGCCAAGGCCGCCGCGGTCTCGTTCGTCGAGCAGGCCAACCCGTCCGACCAGATCGCCGTGATCACCTTCGCCGACACGGTGCAGACGCTCATCGGGTTCACCAACAACAAGACGAACCTGGTGGAGCGGATCAACTCGATCCAGGCATCGGGCGAGACGGCATTCAACGACGCCGTGATCCAGGGCGTGAGCATGTTCGACGCCGCCAGCAGCTCCAACCTCCTGGCCAACCTGATCGTTCTCACCGACGGCGACGACACCGTCTCTCAGGCATCACTCGACGAGACGGTCGCTGCGGTGGAGCAGCGTGAGGTGCGGGTGTTCGGCGTGGCATTGGAGTCCCCGGACTTCAACCCCGAGCCGGTCCAGCGTGTTGCCGAGGCAGGTGGCGGCCTCTTCCTCTCCACGCCCGACCCGACCCAGCTCGGGTCGCTCTATGGGGCCATCGGCCGTGAGATCAGCAACACACAGGTCGCCCGGTTCCGCTCGCCGGTCTTCGTGCCCGGCGAGGCCGAGTTCACGGTCACCTACCAGGACCTGAGCACCTCCCAGACCTTCCCGGTTTCGGGCTACGCCACGACCACCACGGCCGGTGAAACGGGCGGCCCGTCTTCGACCTTCGCCCCGGGCTCGACCATCGTCGTCGAGTCGACCGCTCCCATGAGCATCAGCACGCTCTTGCTGATGGCAGCGGGCGGGGTGGGCATAACCCTCTTCCTCTTCCTGGTCATCCTCTTCGGCCGTGAGCCCGAGGACGATCAAGGGCGTTTCGCCAAGCGCCTCCAGGCCTACGGCAACCGTCGGGCAACTCGTCAGGAGGAGGAGAAGAAGAGCTTCCTGAGCCGCATCCCCCTCCTCAGCAAGTTCTCCCAGGCAGCCGAGGAAGAGGTCAAGAGGCGCGGCCTCCTCTCGGGGATGAACTCGGCCCTCGAGCAGGCCAACGTCCCCATGACCCCGGGCGAGGCGGTGCTCGCCATGCTCGGCATTGCGGCCGTCGGTGGCATCTTCTTCGGCATCTTCAACGGCCCGCTGTTCGGCCTCATCTCATTCGTCGTCTTCATCTTCCTGTTCATCGCCGTCATCAACTTCACCGGAAACCGGGAGAAGAAGAAGTTCGAGAATCAGCTCCCCGACACCCTGACACTTCTCTCCACCTCGCTTCGAGCCGGCTACTCGCTGCTGCAGGCGGTGGAGGCGGTGGCTGGTGAGGCTCCGAACCCGACCTCTCGTGAGTTCGGGCGGGCCATTGCCGAGGCGCGTTTGGGACGCACCGTCGGCGACGCCCTGCGAGGCATCTCCGACCGGACGCAGTCGAAGGACTTCGAATGGGCGGTCATGGCTATCGAGATCCAGCGGGAGGTCGGTGGAAACCTCGCGGAGGTGCTGCAGACGGTCGGTGACACCATGCGGGCCCGAAACCGGCTGCGCGGCGAGATCAAGGCCCTGACGGCTGAAGGCCGCATCTCGGCCATCGTCCTCGGCTCTCTGCCCTTCGCCATGGGTCTCTTCCTCTGGACCAGCAACCCGGAGTATCTGGCGCCGCTGTTCCAGGAGACGTTCGGTCGGATCGCCGTCGGGATGGGGGCGCTTCTCATGGCCGGTGGCATTTTCTGGCTCAAGAAAATCGTGGATATCGAGGTATAGGCAATGCTCACAGGTGGAATGACGCTCGTGGTGGTGGCGGTGTTCGCCCTCGTCCTCTTCGTCGCAGTGTGGGTGGGCATGGGCGTCACCAGGGCTCGTGAGGACATGAACGAACGGCTCGCTCTCTACGGCCGTGCAACAGGGGCGGGAGGGGCCCGGGACGAGGAGCTGGCCAAGCCTCTCGCCCAGCGGACCGTCGGGCCGGTCGTCATCAAGATCTCGAGCTTTATGCGCCGGTTCACCCCGGTTGGCTACCTGGAGAAGAAGCAACGCGAGCTGATGCTTGCCGGCTACCCGGCCAACATGGACGCTCCGGCGTTCATCGTCGTCAAGCTGATCACGACCATCCTCGGTCTGCTCGCCGGCTTCTTCCTCCGCGGCTTCGGCGCCGACGGTCTGCAGCAGGTCTTCATGTTCGGCTTCCCGATCGTCCTCGGCTTCTTCGGGCCCGATGCCTGGCTGAAGCGAAAGATCGACGAGCGGCGCACTGCGATGCTCAAGGCCCTTCCTGACGTCCTCGACCTGCTGGTCATCTCGGTGGAGGCCGGTCTCGGCTTCGACTCCGCCCTGGCGCGGGTCGTGGCCACGGTTCCCGGGCCGCTGTCGGAAGAGTTCTTCCGCATGCTTCAGGAGACCCGGGTCGGTGTCAGCCGCCGCGACGCCATGCGCCACCTCATGGACCGAACCGACCTCGACGAGCTCAGGTCGTTCCTGCTGGCCATGATCCAGGCTGAGGCTTTCGGTGTCACCATCGCCCGGGTGCTCCGGGTGCAGGCGGACGAGATGCGGATCAAGCGCCGTCAGAGGGCACAGGAGAAGGCCTTCGCGGCGCCGGTGAAGATCGTGTTCCCGCTGGTCTTCTGCATCTTCCCGTCGCTGTTCATCATCCTCCTGGGACCCGCGGCGATCCAGATCGCCGGAGCCTTCTCCGGGATATGACGGCCGAGGCGGGGGCCAGACCACCCGCCCGCCGCATCACGCTGGCGCAGCTGGCGCTCCTCACTCCGGTCGTGGTCGTCATCATCGGCTCTTTCCGTGCGATCCGCGACAACTCGTTCCTGTGGCATGTCGCCGCGGGCCGCCTCCAGGTCGCCGACGGCTCGGTGCTGACGGCGGATCCCTTCTCGTTCACCATGGCGGGCGAGCCATGGCGAACACAGAGTTGGCTCGCCGATGTCCTCTATGCATGGATCGAGGACACAGGTGGCCTCACGGGGTTCGCATGGATGCTGTTGGTTGCGGGCCTGCTCACGTTCGGCGGTGTGGCTCTCCTCGCCTGGGTGCACTCTCACAACGTCTGGGCGACGGCTGCGGTGACGCTCCTTTCGGTGCCTTTGCTCGTCCCGGTGATGGTGCCGAGACCGGTCGTGTTCACACTCCCGCTGTTCGCACTGGTGATCCTCGCCTGGGAGGACCGTCGCCTGCGCTGGGCGCTCCCATTCCTGTTCTGGCTGTGGGCATCGGTGCACGGGAGCTTCTTCCTCGGGCTGGCCTATGTCGGGCTGCGCCTCCTCGCCAAGCGCGAGTGGAAGGCGCTCGGGGCCCCGGTCGTGGCGGCTGTGGCGACGCTCGCCACTGCCCATGGCCTGGGCGTCATCGGGATCGTCATCGAGTTCGTCACCGCGCGCCCCCACCTTTCGTTCATCACCGAGTGGCGCACACCTGACTTCCTGTCCTTCCCGATGCTGCCGTTCGTCGGTGCGATCTTCCTGCTCCTCTGGGGTGCCATGCGCGGGCGCCTCGTGCCGGCGGACCTATGGGTCGTCGTCCCGTTCGTGCTGCTCGCTCTGAGCGCCACCAGGGCGGTCGCGCCCTCATGGATCGCTCTGACCCCGGTCCTGGCCAGGGCGTTGGGCTGGAAGCGAGTCGAATGGGGGAGAGGCTTCCCAGTGCCGGTCGCCGCGTTGTTCGCCGTGGTCGTCGTGGCCATGCCCCTGCTGTTCGTCGAGAAGGTGGAGATCGATCCGCGTCGCTTCCCCTTGGCGGCCGTCCCGCACTTGGACCCGACGCTCAGGACCTTTCACGACGACGTGTCGGGTGGCTATTTCATCTACGAAGATCTGCTCGACCACGGCGTGTTCATCGACGACCGCGTCGAGCTCTTCATGGGCCGGATCGACGAGTTCATGGACATCAGGGCCGGAAAGCCGGTCTGGCGGGAGGTGCTGGAGCGTGACGGGATCGAGCAGGTCCTGGTCGGCGTCAACGAGCCTTTGCGCCAGTTCCTCGAGGATGACGGTTGGCAGACGTTCTATCGCGATGAGCGCTACGCCGTTCTGCGTCCCCACTGACGATTGGTACCGGCAAAGAGAAAGGGGCCCCGAGGGGCCCCTTATCCCACTAGTAGGTGGCTGAGCGCTTAGGCGCCGCCGAGAGCGCTGCCGATGTCGCTGAAGGTGCCAGACACCTCGCGACCGGCGAGCGAAATTGCCACGATGGCGATAATCGCAATCAGGACCACAAGGAGGGCGTACTCCACCATGGAAGCACCCTTCTCATCCTGAATGCGGCTCACCAGCTTGGTCCACAGAGCGAGCATAAACCCCTCCTTGGGTCCGCTTTCTAACTTCCGAGCTGCCGTTCCGACAGCCCTTTCTCCTGGCTCGAGGCCGGGAGAAACCTCAAAATCGCGCTGAACGGTCATCTAGTTACCTGCCGCCGTCATCGCACTGCCGATGTCGCTGTAGGTGCTGCTGACCGAGCCTCCGAAGAAGTCGACCGCTACGAAGCCCACTATCGCAATGAGCATCACCAGCAAGGCGTATTCCACCATGGAGGCGCCCTTGTCGCTGAGGCCCAATCTGTCGAGCAGCAAGTTCAACATCGTCTCTTCCTTCGGCAAACCTGAGCCCAAGCTAAAGCTATTGGATGCCGTTAACGATGGGTCTCCAGGCCCAACCTGAAATCCCTACTGGGGCTTGGCGATTCCGAGCCTGATGGCCTCGATGGCGGCCTGCGTTCGGTCACTGACGGCCAGTTTCTGGAAGATGTTGGCCAGATGGTTCTTCACGGTCTTCTGCGAGATGTAGAGGCGTTCGGCGAGCTCCTCCGTGGCGGAGACGCCGGCTGCGAGTTGTTGGAGGATTTCACGCTCTCTGGCGGTCAGCGAAGCGGCCCCGGGGTCGAGTTGGGCTTCGCGGTAGGTCTCGAGAAGATCGTCTCGCTCCTCTTCGGAGAGATCAAGGAGATCGTGACCATCGGCGACGGAGCGAATCGCCGCGGCGAG
>CAYLYQ010000055.1:0-1926 GCA_964388105.1 uncultured Acidimicrobiaceae bacterium | reverse complement strand
TCGGCGAAGAGCTGGTGGTCGTCGGCGATCATGACTCGAATCATCTGTTGCCCCATTCCACGGTGACGGCTGTGCCGGTTCCCACCTTGGAGTCGAATTTGATGGTGGCGCCGATCTTCGACGCCCTCTCTCTCATGCCTATCAACCCGTAGTGGCCGTCCGGCTCGTGTTCCGGATCGAACCCGACGCCGTCGTCTACCACTGAGCATCGGCCGAATGAGCGGTCCACTTGACCCGTGACAACGACTTTGGAGGCCCCGGAGTGGATGTGAGCGTTACGGGCTGCCTCGACGATGAGCGAAGTCAAATCTCCGATGATGGCCGCCCGAGGAGGTCGGCGCTCGATGAGGTCCACCACAATGGGCGGATCACCTTCGAATTGCCCGAAAGCCTGCATCAAACGGGCGGTGATGGTCGGTCCGGGCTCCACCCGCAGGTCGGCGACCGAAGCGCGGACGTCTTCGACGAGCTTGGTGACGTTGGTGCGCAACACCTGGATGTCGGAGGCGACGTCGGGGTGGTCCGCCTGCTGCATGGCGGTCAGATCGAGAGCAAGGCCGAGTGATGCCAGGGCGGGGCCGATCTCGTCGTGGAGGTCGCGAGCGAGACGGACACGTTCCTCGGCCACCGCCGCTCCCACGATCCCCTGCAGCAGCTGGTGGTTGGCGAAGGCGACGGTCACCGGGTGAATCGTGTCCCTCACCTCTTCCAGATCGTCTTCGGCAAGCTCACCCGGGGAGGTGAGAACCAGTTCGCCCACAGTGGCGTCGCTGGTGGCCAGCGGCAGGGTGTAGTTGTGGCCGTCTTCGTCGGGAATACCCCTGGCCGCGAGAACCACCGGACCGCTTCCGTTCTCCACGATCAGCTTCCCCGCCGAGCCGGGAAAGCGAACGAGGATGTTGTCGAGCGTGACCGCCGCCACTTCCACGGCGTTGAGGCGACCGGCGGACACGTCCTCCGAGAGCCGGACCAGTGCGCTGTGGATCTGTTCCAGGCGTTGCAGCTGCAGAGTGGCGCTCTCCGCTTCGCTGGCGAGGAGCGTCGCTTCGTGCGCCATGTCCTCGAACAGACGACGGATGACGCCGACCAGCAGGATGAAAGCCAGGTAGAGGGCGACTCCGGCCAGTGCATCCGACGGAGAAGCGCCCTGGGTCGAGGCGATCAGAACCAGCAGCGCCGACGAAGCCGTGCCTACCAACAGCCCGGGCCGCAACCCTCCCATGACGGCTGCCAGCGTCGGTGGGCCCACTGTGAGCAGGAGATACGGGCTGTCGGGGCCGCCGCTCAAGACCAGCACCAGGCCGCAGGCCACGACGCCGGCCAGCGTGATCGTCTCGGTCGCGAATCGACGCCGGTAGCGGTCGGTCGGGATCGCCGTGGTCGCCACGACGTAACCGGCGGCCAACGCCAGCGCGATCCACGACGCGGGGGTGCCTCTTGCCTGGACCGCGTGGCCGATGACACCTACCACGAGCGCCACCCATTGTCCGCCGACGACGGTCTTGTGGACTCGCGACTCCCAGGGAGCGGGGGCTGCCATGTCGAAAGGCTACCGTCGGGCCTCGTGAGCGCCGTTGTGTGGCAACTCGGGGGCGGCATCGGCTCGGGCAAGAGCACGGTGCGCCGGATGCTCGAAGAACTGGGCGTGGCAGCCATCGACGCCGACTCCATAGGGCACGAGGTCCTCGAGCCCGATGGGCCGGCTTTTGCCCAGGTCGCCGAGCGCTGGCCGGACGTCGTCGTCGGTGGCCGGATCGACCGCGCGGCCTTGGGCCGGGTGGTCTTCGGATCCCCGGACGCGCTGGCAGAGCTCGAGTCCTACACGCACCCACATATCTTCGGCAGGATCGCGGGCCGCCTCCAGTCGCTCTCCGGGCCGGTCGTGGTCGAAGTCCCGCTGCTCGACCGGCCGGCATTCGCCGATTT
>CAYLYQ010000054.1:11332-12919 GCA_964388105.1 uncultured Acidimicrobiaceae bacterium | reverse complement strand
CGCTACTCCTTCGAGATCATCGTCGTCGACGATGGTTCCACCGACGGATCCGGGGATCTGGCGGAGTCCCTCGGTCTGCACACCATCCGGTTCGCCACCAACCGGGGGTCAGGCTCGGCCCGGAAGTACGGGACGATGTCTGCGTCCGGTCGGGTGGTCGTATGGACCGATGTCGACATGACCTACCCGAACGACCGGATCCCCGAGCTCGTCGACGAGATGGACGGCTACGACCAGGTGGTGGGCGCCCGAACCAGCGAGGAGGGCACCGTCAAAATCCTGCGCATGCCCGCCAAGTGGTTCATCCGCAAGCTCGCCTCCTACCTGTCACAGACCAAGATCCCCGATCTCAACTCCGGGTTCCGCGCATTCAGACGCGACGTCGGCGCCCAGTTCCTCTACCTGCTGCCCCGGGGCTTCTCGTGTGTGACCACGCTGACGATGGCCTTCCTGGCCAACGGCTACTCGATCAAGTACGTCCCGATCGAGTACGCCAAGAGAGCCGGCCGCTCCAAGTTCCACTGGCTCGCCGACACCCGGCGCTACCTGTTGCAGGTCATGCGCATGGTCCTGATGCACGAGCCGATCCGCTTCTTCGGCCCGCTCACCGGAGTACTGGGCCTGGTAGGTGCGGGGAAGCTCATCTTCGACCTGGTCGACAAGAACTTCCGGGTGGGCACCAACACCATGGTCATCCTCGGCGTCGCCTTCGCCCTCGCCGGCATCGGGTTGCTCGCCGACATGCTCGTCCAGCTCAACCGGCGGGACTATCGGGTGATGCCCGCGGTGCGAGCCCAAGCCCGAGACTGAGCATGTCCGCCGACCGGGGCGCGCGGTGAGGATCGGGTACGTCGGGCCGATGGCCCCAGACCCCGGGGGGATCTCCCAGCACGGGTACCACCTGGTCGCCGCGTTCGAAGAGGCTGGTCACCAGGTGACCAAGATCGGATGGCAATCCCCGTATCCCGGCTCCAAGCGACGGGGCCGGGACGAAGCCGGTGTCGGGGCGTCCGACATGACCCGGATGTTGAAGTGGTGGAGCCCCCGCTCGTGGATACGGGCCGGCCGTCGACTGTCCGACTGTGAGCTCGTCATCGCCCAGTACATCCACCCATTTCACGCGTGGCCCCTGGCCACGGTGATCAGGCGGGCCGGATGCCCTGCGGTGATCGTGGCTCACAACGTCAAGCCTCACGAATGGTTTCCCTTCACGAAATGGTTGGCGCGAAGCGTCTTCAGGCGCGCCCGAGTGGTGCTGGTCCATTCCGAGTTCGTGGGCGCCGAAGCGGTCGACGTGCTGCCGGACGTGGACCTGTTGACCATCGCCATGCCGCCGCTGATCCCGGTGGAGAAGGGAGGGGAGCTCCCCCGGTCGCCTTTCCGTCTGCTCTTCCTCGGTTACGTGCGCACCTACAAAGGACTGGATCAACTGTTGGAGGCTCTCCAGATCGCGCGCCAACGGGGAGCCGAAGTCGAGCTGACGGTCGCCGGCGAGTTCTGGAAGGACGAGGACCGCTACCGGAATCGAATCTCGGATTTGGGACTGGCCGAGGCGGTGTCGGTGCAGGCCGGCTATCTCCCCGACGA
>CAYLYQ010000054.1:0-11232 GCA_964388105.1 uncultured Acidimicrobiaceae bacterium | reverse complement strand
TCGGTCAGTTGGGCCGACATGGTCGACGCCATCCTGGACTCGGTACGGGACGTCGAGTGAGCGAGGACCAGCCGCTGTTCACCGTGGTGACGGTGTGCTGGAACGACCTCGAAGGTCTGCAGTCGACCTGGGAGTCACTCCGGTCCCAGAGCCTCACGGACTTCGAATGGGTGGTGATCGACGGCGGGTCCAGTGACGGAACCAGAGAGTGGCTGGAGGCCGAGGCAGGGGTGGCGCGGTGGGTCTCCGAGCCGGATTCCGGGATCTACGACGCCATGAACAAGGGCATCGATCGGGCCGCGGGGCGATACCTCCTCTTCCTCAACTCCGGAGATCGCCTGGCGGACCCGTCGGTCCTCGCCGACGTCGGCGTCGCCATCGCGGGAACCGGGGCAGCGCTCGTGTACGGGGACGCCATCGACCGAGCCCCGGACGGGCGGCGCTATTACCGCGAGGCCAGGTCGGCGGCGTGGCTGTGGCTCGGCATGCCCACCCAGCACCAGTCGATGTTCTTCCAGAGGGACCCAGACCTGCGCTACGACACGAGTTTCGAGCTGTCGGGCGATTACGCCCTCGTCGCCGCAATCGTCAAGGGAGGGGGAGAGGTGGTGCGGTTGGACCGACCGATCAGCCTGTACGCCCTGGGTGGACGCTCGACCCTGGATCGCAAGACCGGGATCCGCGAGGACCGCCGAGTGCGGCACCACATCCTCGGCATTCCGTGGCTGCTGGTGTGGGCGATCGAACTGGCGCAGCGGGTCCACCACCTGATCCGGTCCGCGGCCCCGCGCGTGTTCTATCGGATCCGATATCGGGGCGGGGCGGACCGCTAGCCGCCAGAGTCGGCGCCGGGGTCCTGGAGCCGGCGCAGCATCAGCTCCGAGTCCGAGTCGGTCAGCCCTTTTCTGACTGCCCGCAGTACGGGCATCATCACCCTTCCCAGAGTTGTCGCCAGCGTCCACCGGATCCGGGGGATCGGGACCCGAGACCAGACCTGGAGTTGGGATCCGATCGAGACGTGGGGAAAGCCGACCGCCGCCGCCATGTGGCGGAGCGACCTTGGCTGAAAGAATCCGATGTGCTGTCCTGTCTCAGGGGCCAGGTACCACCAGTCCGGTTCGGGCGGTCCCGGGAGGACCTCTGTGGAAGTGATGATCAGTTCGGGGCCGAGCTCGGCGATCGACGCGAAGTCCTCTACCGGGTTGACGAAGTGCTCCAGCACCTCGAACGCCGTGCACACGGTGGGAGGGCCGAGCTCGTCGGACCACTCGAATCCGACGGCGAGCACATTGGGGCTGAAGGGGTCGCGGTGGAAGAACTCGAAGCCGATGTCCCGCATCAGTCTCGTGAACAGGCCGAACCCGCCGGCGTAATCGAGGTGGTGGCCCTTGCCGTGGCCCGTCAGGCTCAAGAAGGTGCCGACGACCCCGGCCATCCGGATGTTCCGGCTCATGACGCCCGTGTCAGCCGGCGAGATGGGGTGCTCGTACGCCCGGTCGAGCCAGGTCGGCTCCTGGGCCTGGCTGTAGCCGCATCGGTCGCAGGTGAAGTAGTCCACCGGGATGTCTCCCAGGACAGTCAACTGGAAGAGGTGGCGAGTGTCGGCCCCGCAGAGGCGACAGCGGGAGGTCGACGCTGTCACTTCCCGGACCCCCAAAGTGAGTGGAGCCGTGCCGAACGAAGCTGCATCCGCAACAGCGGTCGCGTGGCGGGGTTGAAGAAGTTGGCGCCCACCATGGACACGGCGTAGGCGATGAGCGTCCCGAAGGACGCTCCGATCGCCCCCCAACGGGGGATGAGCAGGAAGTTGAGGGCGATGTTGAGGAGGAAACCCGCCATCGACCGGTTCAGGACCTCGCGCACCAGGTGGCGGTCGATGAACCACTGTGTCGAAGCCACCCCGAGGAAGATGAACGGGGCGGCGAGGATGTGGACCCGGAGCACGTCGGCCGCTGGGGCGAAAGACTCACCGAACAGGATGTCGATGATCAGCCCGGAGAAGGCGACCGCCCCGATCACACCGACCATGGCAGTGGCGAAAGAGCCCGACAGGTATCTCTGCGTCAGTCGCTCGTACGACTCGCTGTCGCCCGATTGGTGCACCCGGGCGAGGTGAGGCCGGAGAGCAGCGGCTGCGGCGACGGGGATGAAGTATCCGACTTCGGATACGCGCGCCGCCGCGGCGTAGATCCCGATCGCGATGTCGTCCGCGAGGAGTCCGAGCATCACGGTGTCGACCCTGACATAGAGGGCGATGGCGATCGTGGAAATCATGAGCGGCCATGACTCCCGGATCAGTGCGCGGGTTCGTGGCCCTTCGGTGAAGCGCCGCAGTGTCCGTAAGGACCGGATTCCCAGGCGGCCCCACCCCAGGATCACGAGCAGGACCAGCGCCTCCACCGTCCAGGCTGCCCCGAACACCCAGAGGGGAGCGGCGGTGAGGATGGCCAGTGCTTTGATCGCAGAGGCCACGACGGCCGCGGAGAGCGAGGCCGCCACGATGCGCCGGGGCCTGCCTTGCACCTCGAGCAGGGCACGGAAGGTGTCGCCGATGCTGAGAAGCGGCAGGGGAAAGAGGACGACGGCGAGGAGGACGATCTCGGTCTCGAACGATCGACTCGCACCCGTGAACAGGACCGCAGCGGCGCCGGCGACGACCCCGGCGACGAGCTGCAGCGACACTGCCGACGCCAGCAGCGGCCGCCAGTCCTCGGTGGTGGCCAGGTCGCGCACCAGGACCGATCGCATCCCCAGCATCGCCACCGGGGTGGCGATACCCACGACGCCGAGGGCGTAGTTGAACGCGCCGAACACCGACGGGCCCATGTGGCGGGCAATGAGGATGCCCATGATCCCGGTCAGGGCAATGCGTCCAGCGCCTTCGAAGGCGTACACGGCTGCCTGGCCCAGAGGGCGTGTGGAGTGAGTTGGGCTATCGGAGGTCATGCGACCGTCCGTCATGGTATGGCCGGGCCGCGGAGGAGGGCAGCAACCTGCTCGACGAGTCTCGTGGCGAACAGTTGTTCGGGTCAGAGGCCACTACTATCCAAGGTCCCGTGTCCACCGATTCCATCGTCATCCGGGGCGCCCGTGAGAACAACCTGAAGAACCTCACGCTGGAGCTGCCCCGGGACAAGCTCATCGTCTTCACCGGCATCTCCGGCTCCGGGAAATCGTCACTCGCGTTCGACACGATCTACGCCGAGGGGCAGCGCCGGTATGTCGAGTCGCTGTCGGCGTACGCCCGCCAGTTCCTCGGGCAGATGGACAAGCCCGACGTCGACCTGATCGACGGGCTCTCGCCCGCAATCTCTATCGACCAGAAGACCGCCTCGCGCAACCCCCGGTCGACGGTGGGCACCGTCACCGAGGTCTACGACTACATGCGGCTCCTGTGGGCCCGCATCGGAGTGCCGCATTGCCCGAACGACGGCACCCCGGTGGAACGCCAGACGCCGCAGCAGATCGTGGACCGCATCCTCGAGCTCGAAGAAGGCACCCGCTTCCAGATCATCGCCCCCATCGTCAGGGGGCGGAAGGGCGAGTTCGAAGGCCTGTTGAAGGACCTCGCCAAGGAGGGCTTCGCCCGGGCACGGGTCGACGGCGAGGTGCGCGAGCTCACCGAGGAGATCAAGCTCGACCGCTACTACCAGCACACGATCGAGGTCATCGTCGACCGGCTCGTCCGGAAGGACGACATCATCCAACGGCTCACCCAGTCGCTGGAGACGGCTCTGGCACTGGCCGAAGGGGTCGCCGATGTCGAGGTGATCGACGGCCCGACCCTCACTTTCTCCCAGGCGCTCGCATGTCCGACGTGCGGGTTCAGCTTCGAAGACCTCCAGCCTCGAAACTTCTCGTTCAACAGCCCGTACGGGGCTTGCACGGTGTGCTCCGGCATCGGCACCCGCTATCAGGTCGACCCCGATCTGGTCATCTCCGACCCCGACCTGTCGCTGAACGAGGGCGTCATCCCCATGTGGGCCTCGAACCGGATGCGCTACTACTACCGCCTCCTGGGTGGCGTCGCCGATCACTACGGGTTCTCGATGGACACGCCTTGGAAGGACCTTCCCGGGGACATCAAGGAGAAGATCCTCTACGGGACGGGCGACGAGCGGGTCGAGGTCAAGTACGTCAACCGATTCGGGCGGAGGCGGCAGTGGAACGCCGCGTTCGAGGGCGCCGTGCCCTTCCTCCTCCGTCGTCACGACACGGCCGAGACCGACTCGGCCCGTGAGTACTACCAGGAGTACATGGCGGAAGTGCCCTGCGACGCTTGCGAGGGCGCCCGGCTCAACCCCGTGTCGCTGGCGGTCACGGTGGCTGGCGCCGGCATCTCCACGGTCACCGACATGAGCCTCGGCGAGTCGTACGAGTACTTCGACAACCTGGAACTGAGCGATCGTGACGCCCAGATCGCCGCCATGGTCCTGAAGGAGATCCGGGCCCGGATCAAGTTCCTCCTCGACGTCGGGCTCGACTACCTGACCCTTTCCCGATCGGCGGCGACGCTGGCCGGGGGAGAGGCGCAGCGGATCCGGCTGGCCACCCAGATCGGGTCGGGGCTCGTCGGCGTGCTCTACATCCTCGACGAGCCGTCCATCGGCCTGCACCAGCGAGACAACCAGAGACTCATCGAGACCCTCCTCCGGTTGCGGGACCTGGGGAACACCCTGATCGTCGTCGAGCACGACGAGGAGACCATCCGCATCGGCGATCACATCGTCGACATCGGCCCCGGGGCCGGAGACCACGGCGGCCACATCGTGGCGCAAGGGTCGCTGGCCGACGTCATGGACGCCCCCGATTCGCTCACCGGCGACTACCTGGCGGGCCGTCGCCAGATCGAACAGCCTCTGTTCCGGCGGGAGGGCAACGGGAACGCGATCGTCGTCGAGGGCGCAACCGAGAACAACCTCGACGACCTCACCGTCCGCTTTCCGCTGGGGGTGTTCACCGCCGTCACCGGCGTGTCGGGCTCGGGCAAGTCGACGCTGGTCGAGGGGATCCTCTGGAAGGGTCTCGCCTCGAAGGTCAACCGGGCTCGGGTCGTGCCGGGCCGGCACAAGCGGATCAAGGGCATCGAGCAGATCGACAAGGTCATCGACATCGACCAGTCGCCGATCGGTCGGACGCCCCGCTCCAACCCCGCCACCTACACGAAGCTCTTCGACCTCATCCGGGAGCTCTTCTCCCAGACCAACGAGGCTCGCGCCCGGGGGTACAAGCCAGGCCGGTTCTCCTTCAACATCCCGGGCGGGCGCTGCGAGGCATGCAAAGGCGACGGGACCATCAAGATCGAGATGCACTTCCTCCCCGACGTCTACGTGCCGTGCGAGGTCTGCGGTGGGAAGCGATACAACAGGGAGACCCTCGAGATCCTCTGGAAGGGCCACAACATCTCCGACGTGCTGGAGATGTCCGTCGAGGAGGCATTGGGCTTTTTCGAGAACCAGCCACGGATCACGAGGATCCTGCAGACGATCTACGACGTTGGCCTCGGCTACATCAAGCTGGGCCAGCCGGCGACGACCCTCTCCGGTGGCGAGGCGCAGCGGATCAAGCTGGCGTCCGAGTTGGGGAGGCGTTCCACCGGCCGCACCTTCTACATCCTCGACGAGCCCACCACCGGCCTGCACTTCGAGGACATCCGCAAGCTTCTCATCGTCCTCCAGCGGCTGGTGGACTCCGGCAACACGGTCGTGGTCATCGAGCACAACCTCGACGTGATCAAGACCGTCGACCATGTCATCGACCTCGGGCCGGAAGGCGGCAAGGGTGGGGGGCGCATCATCGCCGAAGGAACCCCCGAGGAGGTCGCGCAGGTGGGGGAGAGCTACACCGGCAAGTTCCTCCGCGAGTTGGTCGGCTGATCGATCGGGCAGTTCCGCGATTACGGCAGGCCTGCCAGCGAGAATCAGCGAATGATCAAAGAACACCGGCTCGAAGTCGCGCTGGTGGTCTTGATCGTGCTCACCACGGCCGTGTTCCTCAGGTGGAACGCCATCCCGACCTACTGGGACCGCCACATCGCTGGTTTCGAAGAGGAATACCGGGTGGAAGTGGGCAGGCCCGGGCCGTGGTTCTCGGCGTGGTCACTGGGTGACGGACAGGCCTATGCCGCGATCGGGATCGACCCGACCGGGCAGACCCTCGCCGCGGTTGTCGACGAGACCGGATACCGCTTCGCCCGAGCGGGGTACGGATGGGCGGTCTGGGCCACTTCGCTCGGTCAGGCGACCCTCGTCCCCTACGCGCTCGCCGTCGTCGGCGCGCTTGCGCTGCTCGCGGCATTGGCTGTGGCGATCCGTGTTCGTCCCTCCTTGGGCCCGCGGGCGTGGTTGATCGTCGTCAATCCGGCCCTCTTCATTGGCTTCGCCCACGACACGTCGGAGCCCATGGGCATCGCGCTTCTTGCCGCCGGCTTCGCAGGGGCGGCATGGTGGTTATCCGGGATTCTGGGAGTGACCAGGCCCACATTCCTGGTGGCGCTGTGGGGGCGTTGGCGCCAGCTGGCTCTGGGGGCTTTCACCTTCGTCGCGCTGAGCATCTACAGCACTCTCGCGTTCGGTGTCGACGCGATGATCCCCGACGGCGGCCGCCTCGGTGCCCCGCTGTACGCCTACATCGTGCATCCGAGCGTTTGGGGACTGCTGCTCGGAGGTATCGCCGTTGTGACCCTCCTAATCGGCGTCAAGGAGAAGGATTGGATATGGGTCCTGGTGGGAACGTTTGTCTTGTGTTTCGGTACCGATGTGCTCCGTGACCCGATCAACGCCTGGCGAGCTGCCGGCCTCTTGCCGGTCGTGTGGGCGTTCGGGAGGGGTCTCAGCCATCGGGAGGGCCTCGAGAGCCTCCCGGCGGCAGTCGAGCCCGCTTGAGTTCGGTCCGGCAGGGGCCCTTCGCACATCATTTGAGTCAAGCGCCCCATGTCGGGCGCCGATCTATGGAAGTAACCTGACCCCTTGGAGGGTTTGATGTCTTCGGGTGGGCAATTGAGTTTCGATCGTTTCAACGGCGCGCACGCCGTTGTTCTGGGTGGCGCCGGCTTTCTCGGTTCCCACATCTGCACGCGCCTCATCGAGGCTGGGGCCCGGGTCACCTGCCTCGACAACATGCTCACGGGGTCGCCCTCGAATGTCGCTCATCTTCTCGAGGACAGCCGTTTCCACCTCATCCAGTACGACGTCACGGAGTACGTCTGGGTGCCGGGACAGGTCGACTTCGTGCTCAACTTCGCCTCGCCGGCGTCGCCGGTCGACTATCTGGAGCTGCCGATCCACACTCTCAAGGTCGGGGCCTTCGGCACTCACCGTGGCCTGGGCCTGGCCAAGGAGAAGGACGCGGTCTTCCTTCTCGCCTCCACCTCCGAGGTGTACGGCGACCCGCTGGTCAACCCACAGCCCGAGACCTATTGGGGCAACGTCAACCCGATCGGGCCCCGCGGCGTCTACGACGAGGCGAAGAGGTTCGCCGAGGCGCTCACCCTGGCCTACCACCGCGAGCACGGGATGAAGACCCGCATCGTTCGGATCTTCAACACATTCGGGCCGCGGATGAGGCCGAACGACGGCCGTGCCGTGCCCGCCTTCTTCAAGGCAGCCCTGCAGAACCGTCCGCTGCCGGTCCACGGTGACGGCAGCCAGACACGGTCCCTCTGCTACGTCGACGACGAGGTGGAGGGAATCCTCCGGCTCGTCCTCTCCGACGAGACGGGCCCGGTCAACATCGGCAACCCCGAAGAGGTCACGATGTTGGAACTGGCGGAGGCCGTTCAAGACGTCGTCGGCAAGCATCCCGGCATCGAGTTCCTCCCGCGGCCGGTGGACGACCCGTCCGTACGCCGTCCCGACACCACGAAGGCTGAGGAGATCCTCGGCTGGAAGGCCCAGATCCCGCTGCGGACCGGCCTCGAGAAGACCCTTCCGTGGTTCAGGGAGACGATCGGCAAGAGTTGAGGCTGCGGCCGTTGTGCGGTCGAAGAATCGACTTATCGGTAGATTCGGGAACCCTGTGCTGAGGTTCCACCATCGTCGCTCGTAAGCCAACACTCCACTTCGACGATCAGATCTTCACCAAGCAACGCCACGGCGGGATCTCGCGCTACTTCACAGAGATGATCCGGCGCCTGGCAATGCCGGACAGCCCGTTCGAGTTGGTGGGTCGACGTCCCTGGACCGGGAACGAAGGCCTCCTCGAGCTGGGCCGTGGAAGGAGGCTGCCCTACCCCGAGAGGGGCGCTCAGCACCCGGTCCGCCTGCTCAACCGGCTGCTGGCGATCGGGCTCGATGCCGACATCGTTCATCACACCTACTACTTCCGGTCCCATCTGTCGCTGATCCCGAACGCCCGCGTTCGGGCGGTGACGGTCTACGACATGATCCCGGAGCTCTTCCCCGACATTGCCCCGGGCACCCACCGCGCCAAGCGCCAGTACGTCGAATCCGCCGATCTCGTCTTCTGCATCAGCGAGACCACCAGGGACGACCTGTTGCAGGTGTACGGCGAAGTCAAAGGACGCGTGGTCGTCACCCGCCTCGGTGTAGGCCCGGTGTTCCAGCCGGGCCCGGAGCGTCTCGATGGTCTTCCCGGCTCGTACGTTCTGTTCGTCGGGCTGCGTGACGGCTACAAGTCCTTCGATGTCCTGGCGGAGGCGATGGCGCGCCTGCCGGCCGAGTTCCATCTCGTCGCCGTCGGCGGCGGCCCGTTCAGCGACACCGAGACGCAGCGGCTCGAGGAACTCGGCATTCGGTCTCGGACCTCGCGAGTGTCTCTGTCCGAACCGGACCTGGCGAGGGCATACGCCCACGCGGCGGCGTTCGTCTTTCCGTCCCTCTACGAGGGCTTCGGCCTGCCGACGCTCGAGGCGATGGCGTCCGGATGCCCGGTCATCCTCGCTGACGCCCCCACCCATCGCGAGGTCGGCGGCGATGCCGCCCTCTACTTCGCCCCCAACGACGCCGACGGTCTGGCCCAACAGCTGGCGGTCGTTGTCGATGGGGGAGCCGCCCGTGAAGGCCTGATCGCCGCAGGATTGACCCGGGCCACCGAGTTCACCTGGGACAGGACGACGGAGCTGACTGTCGAGGCGTATCTGGCGGCTATCGAGGATTCGCGCGTCCGCTGACGGCCTGATCGGCCCGCAAGGCCTCGATATCGGCTTCGACCATCATGCGCACGAGGTCTTCGAAGGAGACCTCCGGCTTCCATCCCAGCACGCGGTGGGCCTTTGACGCATCCCCGACCAGCCCGTGGAGCTCTGCGGAGCCGCGCCCCAATGCAGGATCCGACCGGACGTGGTCGGTCCAGTCGAGTCCGACGATCTCGAACGCGGTGCGGACGAGGTCCTCGACGGAATGAGATACGCCGGTCGCCACCACGTAGTCATCCGGCTCGGGCTGCTGCAGCATCAGCCACATGGCCCGCACGTAGTCCCCGGCGTATCCCCAGTCGCGGCGGGCGTCCAGCGATCCGATGACCAACTCCTCCTGGAGGCCCAGCGAGATGGCAGCGGCTGCCCTGGACACCTTGCGGGGCAGGAAGTCGACCGGGCGAAGTGGCGATTCGTGGTTGTAGAGGATGCCGCAGCATCCGAAGATGCCGTATCGCCTTCGGTAGGCGTTGACGATGTGGTGGGCGTAGGCCTTGGCAATGCCGTACGGGGTGAAGGGGTTGAGGGGCGTGGTCTCGGTCTGGGGCGATTCCAGGGGCTCGCCGAAGATCTCGCTCGACGAGGCCTGATAGAAGCGAATGGACGGGTCGACCTGCCGGATGGCCTCCAACATCGATGTGGCGCCGACCGCGGCGAACTCGGCGGTGAGCACCGGCTCGTCCCAACTGCGGGGCACGAACGAGGGCGCCGCCAGGTTGTAGACCTCCGTCGGCTCGACCTCGCGTAGCGCGCGTTCGAGGGACGCCCGGCCCAAGAGATCCGCCTCCACCCAGACGATCCGGTCTTCCAGGTCGCCGAGGGAAGCTGCGTAAGCCGACGGGTCGCGTCGCACGATCCCGGCGACTTCGTATCCCTTGTCGAAGAGGAGCCTGGCGAGGTAGGCGCCGTCCTGTCCGCCGACACCGGTGATTAGAGCCCGAGGCACAGAGGGAGTGTAGGAGTCGGCCGGGCATCGGCCCGGGTACCTTCCCGACCATGTCGTGGGAGCAGTTGGCCTCGTGGTGGCTGGAGGAGGTGAGAGATCCGGCATACGACCGAGCCGTGACACCGGTGCTCCTCGAACTGCTCGAAGGCGTCGACGCTCGGGGAGTGGTGGCCGACTTCGGGTGCGGGGACGGCAGACTGATTCCGGTCGTTGGTGACTTCCTGGGTGTCCGGGTTGTGGGCCTCGACCTCTCGGAGGAATTGGTCTCATTGGTCGATGCGCCGGCGGTGGTGGCGAGCCTTCCCAACATCCCATTCGCCGGCGGCACCCTTGGAGCGGCCTACGCGGTCCTCGTGCTCGACCATCTCGAGGACCATGAGGCCTTCTTCGTCGAGGCGGCTCGTGTCGTCCGACCGGGCGGGTTCTTCGCCGTCGTGTCCAACCACCCGGTGTGGACCGCGCCGGGATCGACGCCGATCGCCGACTACGACGGGGAGATCCTGTGGCGACCGGGCAGCTACTTCGAGTCGGGGGAGACGGTCGAGCCGGCTGGCGAGGGCCAGGTCGTGTTCTATCACCGGAGCGTCTCGGACATCCTCAACGCGGCGTCATCCGCCGGATGGGACCTGGTGCGCATGGTGGAAAAGCCGCACCACGACGAGGGAGCCGATCCCGGCATCCCTCGCCTGGTGGGTCTCAGGTGGGTGAGGAGGAGCGAACCCGCCTGAAGTCTCGGGTCAGATGCCGTCCACCCCGGAGAGGATGTCGATCACGGACTCGACCGGCACTGCGAACCCGATGCCCTCGATCCCGATCCGGCTCACGCCGACCGCGGTCGTGATCCCGATGAGCCGGCCCTGGCCGTCGAGCAACGCCCCGCCGCTCGAGCCCTGCGTGATCGCGGCGTCGGTCTGGATCACACCGCTGAGTGCGGAGTTCCGGCCTCTCACGTCCCGGTCGAGAGCAGACACGATCCCCGTGCTCACCGAGGGTCCGCCCTCGAGGCCGAGCGGGTTGCCCACGGCGACTACGGGCTGACCCACCTCGAGACCGGTGCTCGAGCCCAGCTCGATCGCGGTGAGGCCTTCGGCATCGATCTCGATAACGGCCAGGTCGTTCGACCGGTCGACGG
>CAYLYQ010000053.1:0-13630 GCA_964388105.1 uncultured Acidimicrobiaceae bacterium | reverse complement strand
TCGCAGTCGTCCTGGTCATCTTCACCGTCTCCGCGTGTTCGAGAGCCGAACCGGGTGGGGAGAGGGGGTCGGACACGGCGTCGATGATGGCGGCCGCCATGCACCAGCTCCTCACCGAGGACCACACCTTCGGCGAAGAATCACCGTTTCGAATATTTCTGCTCGAGGACCGGACTTTCGACATCGCCTCGATTCCTTGGTTCGAGAAGGTTCACCCTGCCCCGACGCCCGCTCGACCCGTGTCCGTCGACGAACGTCGCGCGGTCGAGAACGCCCTTGATGGCATCGGCGAGGTGCGCTGGGTCGAGGACATCATGGACTGGTACGACGGTGTCATGCCGACCTTGGACGGAAGCGTGCTCGTCCAGATCGGCGGCCCAATCATTGACGGGGACACCGGGTTTGTGCCCGTTTCGTTGCTGTGCGGGAATGTGTGCGGGACATGGTTCACCTATCGCTTGAAGCGCACCGCCGACGGGTGGAACGTCGACGGCATCGAGGGGTCTGTAGCTATCTCTTGATGCCGGTCGCAGTCGCGAGGCGGGACTCGAGATGACGCCGTTCCGTGTCGTTGATAGGGAACTCGAGAGCCCGGCGAAAACCGGCCGCGGCCTCCTGGGAGCGTCCGGCACGAAGTAGCAGCTCAGCTCGCGATGCGTGGAAGGGCTGGTAGCCCTCGAGCGGCTTCTCCAACTGCTCCATCACGTCCAAACCCGCCTCCGGCCCGTAGCGCATGGCAACGGCGGCCGCGAGATTGAGCACCACCACAGGAGAGGGCTTCACCTCGAAGAGCCTTCGGTACAGGCCGACAATCTGGCCCCAGTCGGTGTCCTCCCACGCCGCCGCGCGGGCGTGGACCGCTGCGATCTCGGCCTGCAGCGTGTATGACCCTCCGTCGCCGAGCGACCGCGCCGCATCCAGATGGGCCAGTCCGCGGTCGATCATCGAGCGTTCCCAGAGCGACCGGTCCTGGTCCTCCAACAGAATCAGCCTTCCAAAACTGTCGACCCGCGCCGTCCGGCGCGCGTCGGTCAGGAGGCAGAGCGCCGCGAGCCCGTGCGTCTCGGGCTCGGCTGGCATCAGCACCGTCATCATCTCGGCCAGCCGGATCGCCTCGGCACAGAGGTCAGCCCTCACCAACTGCTCACCCACCAGCGGGGAGTAGCCCTCGTTGAAGATGAGGTAGATCACAGCCAGGACCGAATCGAGACGACCTGCGAGGTCTTTCTCCGAAGGCATGTCGATTGGGATGCCGGCCGCCCGAATCTTGTGGCGCGCCCTGGTGATCCGCTGATACATCGTCGCCTCGGTGGTGAGGAAGGCCCTTGCGATCTCGGCGGTGGTCAGGCCGCCCAGTGACTTCAGTGTCAGCGCCACCCTCGCCTCGGGGCTGAGCGAGGGATGACAGCAGGCAAAGATGAGGTGGAGCCGCTCGTCCGGGATCTCGGAGTCTTCGTCGACTTCCTCCTCGGCCGCGGCGGCCGCACCCAGTATTTCCAGCCTCTCGGCGAGCGCCTTCTGCCGTCGCAGACGATCGATTCCCTTGCGCCGCGCCACCGTCACGAGCCAGGCCGCCGGATTCTCGGGTGTGCCCGCCGTCGACCAACTCTCCACCGCCACGGACACCGCATCGGCCAGAGACTCTTCGGCCAGATCGAAGTCTCCAAACGTGCGGACCAGTGACGCCAAGACCAGCCCGTGCTCGCGCCGGAAGACTTCATCCAGCACCGAGTCGGGCCCGTTCATCTAGTGACGCACCCTACGAATAGTCCATGATCGGACGGACCTCCACCACCTGGCCCTCGCGGCTTGAGATCTTCGCCGCATCCTCGAGTGCCTGATCGAGATCGCGTGCCTCGATCACGTAGAAGCCGCCGAGCTGTTCCTTGGTCTCCGCGAACGGCCCGTCGGTCAAGACGATCTCGCCGTCGCGCGTCCGCACCGTGGTCGCGGTGCTGGTGGGCTGGAGTCCGTCTCCGTAGAGGAACCTGCCCTGATCCCTCAGCTCCCGCGCGAAAGCGATATGACGGCCGGTCGAGGCCTGGCGCTCGTCATCGGTGAGGGTTTCCCAGTCGGCCTCGTTCTCGTAGATGAGAAGCATGTACTGCACTTACGACTCCCTTGCTCGGATACCTTACGACGAACCACTTGTCGGAATTTCGACAGAGAATGTCGAATCGAGGCCGGGTCGTGCGTCGAGACGAAGACGAAGGAGGCTCGATGGATTTCATGATGATCACCTGGGTGTCGGAGCGCGGAGCAGAGGCGTGGGAGACCCTGACGGACGAGGAAAAGGCCACCAACGTGGAGACCCACCTGAAATGGTTCGCCGCACACCGGGACTCGATCACGGGCGGGCACGAGCTCGCCTGGCCGAGACGATGGGGACGCATCTCCGACCAGCGCCAGCTGACAATCCACGACGGGCCGTTCGCCGAGACCAAAGAGGCACTGGGTGGCTTCATCCTCCTCCAAGCGGAGACGCTGGAAGACGCACTGGAGATCGCCCGCACCTGGCCGTCCTTCGATGTCGGCTTCGGCGCCACCGTGGACGTCATACCCCTCGGGAGCACGGCATGACCGAGCCCGACAAGAGCATGGAGACGATGATCGCCAATCTGGAGAAGAACACCGGGCACGACCTCGACTGGTGGGTCGAGCAGGTAAACCGATCCGGCGCGGAGAAACACGGCGAGATCGTGGCCCTCCTCAAGAGCGAGCACGGCTTCGGCCACGGCTACGCCAACCTCGTCGCCCACACCGCCCGGGAACGGCGCGCCGGCGGTCCCGCCAGTGACGACGAACTGGTGAGCGCCCAGTACCGCGGCAAGGAACACCTGCTGCCGATCTACGAGAGGTTGCGCGACGCGGCGACCTCGCTCGGAGGCGACGTCGAGGTGGCCCCTAAGAAGACGGGCGTCTCGCTGCGCCGGTCCAAGCAGTTCGCCCTGATCGAACCGGCCACCAAGACACGCATCGATCTCGGGTTGAATCTGAGGGGCGTCGTCGGGAACGAGAGGCTCCGCGAGGCTGGAGGCATGTGCACCCACAAGGTTGCGATCACCAGCATCGACGACGTGGACGACGCGCTACTCGCGTGGCTTCACCAGGCCTACGAACTGGCCTGACGGAGCCTCGCGCCGCGCGGTGCTGACGCGCAGAGGGCTCAGGACGCCTTGCGCAGCTCGACGATCAGCGCCGACCTGAGCTCGGAGGCCGGCAGGCCTGCACGGTCGAGGATGCGCACTGCCCGGTCCTGAGGAGCCTGAACGGTCACGCCGAGAACGAGGTGCTCGACCTTGATCCTCTTGTGCCCGAGGTCGATCGCCTCCCGCAGCGCTCCCTGCAGTGACGACTTGGCCGAGCCCGAGAACGGGATGTGGCGTCGGCCCCGACGCCAACGATCGCGCCAGGGTGCCGCCACATCGAGGTCCACACCGACTGCCTTCAGCGCGCCATGCTCGATCCGGTCCCATGCCTCCTCGACGCGGTGGGAGTCGAGCCCAACCGACCGCAACGTCGCGCTCGGCGACTCGGCGGCAGCCAGCAGAAGGTGCTCGGCCCCGACCATCCGGTCCCCCCGAGCGATGCACACCTCCTGGGCGCGAATCACGGCTGTCTTTGCATCCTTCTCGAACCTCTCGAACATCGACTATCTCCCGTGCTTCTTGTGCACCGCCTGCCGGGTGACCCCGAGGGCGTCGCCGATCTGCTGCCATGTCCAGCCGGCGCGACGCGCTTTGGCGACATGCTCCTCTTCGAGTGCGTCTGCCAACTTGCGGAGCGCTTTCACCGCGTCCAGCCCCTCGGCAGGGTCCTCAGTTGCCAGGACAGAACGCTGATCGGGGCTCATTCTGTCAGCCTAGGTTGACACCGTTGACTAGTCAACTGGAGTTGACGACCGGTCGCCGTCTGGTTTCGGTTCATCGTTAACCTGCGCCGCCGATGTTCCCCACAAGGACCCGATGATGCTGGCGCGCATCCTGGCTGGGGTTCGAGCGGCCACCCGGAGGATGATGTCCGACTGGACCGTGGTGGCAGCCGCCTTCGCCACGATCGTTCTCGCCGCGACGCTGCTCAGCGCCGGCCCGATCTACGGCGAGGCGATCACGATCAGCGCCTTCGACCGCGCCATGCGCAATGCCCCGCCAAGCGAGTCCGCACTGTCGATCTCCGCCCGCCCCTTCACTGAGGACTTCGAGGCGGTCGACGCGATTCTCGGCGAGCAGGTGGCGCAGGCCCTCTCCCCCGCCCGCGCCCCGATCACCGCCATCGCGCGGGCCTCGATCCTCGAGATGTCGACCGACGGCGGCGACTTCGACCTGGTGGAGACCTGGCATGTCAGTGGGATCGAGGAGAAGGCGACACTCGAGGACGGCCGCTGGCCTGCCGCCGAGGGGACGGTCGAGATCGCGCTCCCTGTGGCGGTTGCCGAGCAACTGAGCGTCTCCGTGGGCGACACGGTGACCCTCTCGCCACGCAGTGCCGACACCACCATCGAGACGCCGGTGGTCGGCGTGTTCACCTTCAACGACATCACCGAGCCGGCGTGGTTCGCCGATCCGATGGTCGCCGAGGGGAGCGTCGTCAGCGCCGGCGACCAGATCTTCGGGCCCCTGATCGCCGGCAAGAGCGCGGTGCTCAACCAGCTCTTCACCGACCGAGTCCGCGTCACCTGGAGGGTCACCCCCGACTTCCGGACTCTCGACACGGGATACCTCTCGTCTTTCACAACGGGCCTATCGCGGCTCGAAGCCGACCTGAACGCTCGCCTCGAGAACGAGTCCGGAGTGGCAAACCCTGAAGCCGTGACCTTCACCCTCGTCACCAGCCTCGGAGATCGACTGGGCACGATCACCCAATCCCTCTCGGTCACGAACTCGACGATCCTGGCTGTGATCCTCCAGCTCTCGCTTCTGGCTCTCTACGCGCTGATCCTCACTTCCCGGTTGGTGGTCGACACGAGGACCGCGGAGACCGCACTGGCCAGATCGAGGGGCGCGAGCCCCGCCCAGATGATGTCCACGGCCGTGATCGAGGGGTTGGTGCTCGTCTTGCCCGCGGTGCTCATGGCGCCACCGCTGGCCGCTCTGCTGATCCGGGCTCTGAACCGATTCGGTCCTCTCGCCTCGATTGGCCTCACCATCGATCCCTCCCCGAACATGACCGCATACGGACTGGCCGCCGCGGCGGCATTGCTGGCTCTGATCACGCTGGTCTGGCCTGCGTACCGCGCCGCGCGCGCCTTTCCCGATCCCGAAGGCAAGGCACGGCGACAGTCCGGACGCTCCACGACGCAGAGGCTCGGAATCGACCTCGTCCTGGTGGCGCTCCTCGTCATTGCTGTCTGGCAGCTGGAACAGCTCGGGCCCCGGGTCAGTGCCACCGTCAGAGGGCGATTCGGCGTCGACCCGCTCCTCGTGGTGGCGCCCGTGCTCGGCCTCGCCGCGGGCGTGATCCTGGCCATGCGGGTGGTGCCCCGGCTGGCAAGACTCGCGGAGCGAATGGTCGGCTCCCGGGTCCCCGTGGTCCCGGCCCTCGCCTTGTGGCAGGTCGCTCGGCGCCCCAACCGTTATGCCCGGTCGGCACTCCTGCTCATGACGACGGTCGCACTAGGAGTCTTCGCCTCGTCGTTCTCATCGAGCTGGATCGGTTCGCAGCAGGACCAGGCGGATCACCGCGTGGGCGCGGACCTGCGATTCGTGCTCCGGAACACTCCCGACACGATCGCGCCGCTGCACATGAGGCCAGCGCTCGAAGATCTGCCGGGTGTGGTGGAGACACTGCCGGTGTCCGAGATCCGCGGCGCCGTCGCCGGAAACCGTCAAGCACGGTTCGTCATCACCGACACCGCCTCGTTCGCTGCGGTGGCGAAGTTCCGGCCCGACCTCGCCCGAGATCTCGACGCCCTCGTGGAGCGGATGCTCCAAGGCCGCGTGAGTCTCCCGTCGGTACCGCTGCCCGGACAGCCCGCCCGTCTCACGATGACCTGGGAAGCAACCGAGCTACCCAGCGGGCCCGAGGACGAAGTCGAGCCCTGCCCCGCGGGGGACCTCGGCTTCTCTCAATGCTTTCACGGCGAGGTCAGCCTCGTGGTGCAGGACGGTCACGGATCGATCCATCGCCTGCCGGCTGGCGAGATCCGCAGCGGGCTCGGGCCGATGCCGCTGGAAGTGGAGTTCCTGAGCCCTGACGGCCAAGCCCCCGAATACCCGCTCACCCTGGTCGACATCGAGCTCCTCACCCCCGCAGGCAGGCGTTCCGGCCCTTCGTCCGGCGAGACGCCTCGCCTGGCGCGGGTCTCCCTGCTCTCGGCCGAAGTCCACGACCTGTCCGGAACCGACTCACCCCTGAAACTCGACAGATCGAACCTGGCAGTGGACTGGTACACGCCTCGCAACACGGAGGTGAGGGAACGGCCCACCGTTGCCTGGAAGGCCCGCGACGACGCCCTCTTCGCCTTCGAGGTGTACCCCGGTTTCGGCTTGCGCCGGAACCTCCCGGGGGTGGGCGACCTGATCATCGCCGTCACGCCGAACGGTCCTCCCCTTGCGAAGACGTTCCCGGTCGTCGCCACGGATGCGCTGGCCGACGAAGGAGT
Source organism: uncultured Acidimicrobiaceae bacterium (assembly GCA_964388105.1). Taxonomy (GTDB): domain Bacteria; phylum Actinomycetota; class Acidimicrobiia; order Spongiisociales; family ZC4RG35; genus ZC4RG35. Next base: position 7,029 of record CAYLYQ010000053.1, on the reverse strand, counting down.
GTGGGAGGTGGGGATGAGGGTGAGTCTCCGGCCACTCGGCCTCGGCGCCGCCAACGCCGAGATAATCGGGACGATCCCCGCTTTTCCTGGTGTCGGCTCGACGCCGCCCCTGATCATGCTGGTCGACTTGCCGACGGTCCAGGCGCTGCGGTTCGTCCCCGGGGAGCCGATCGACGGAGCGCAGCAAATGTGGCTGGCCACCGACGGGGACGGAGTCGTCACTGCTATCTCCCAACCTCCCTTCCGCGCCAGCGCGATCGTCGATCGCGACACCGTCGTATCCGAACTCACCTCAGATCCCATCGCACTGGGGACGGTGGGCGCGTTCGCCATCGGATTCGTGGCGGCCGCCGTCTTCGCCGTGATCGGCTTCACCATCAGCGCCCTCGTCTCTGCCCGTGAGCGTCAGGTCGAGTTCTCGCTCCTTCACGCCCTCGGCCTCGACCGCGGTCAGCTCAGCCGCTGGCTGCTCCTGGAGCAAGCAGTGCTCGTCCTTATCAGCATCGGCCTCGGCCTGGCTGTCGGGCTGGCGATCGGGGAGCTGATCCTCCCATTGGTGACCCTCAACCAGGACGGCAGCCCTGCCGTGCCCCCACTCCTAGTGCGACATGCGTGGAGCACGATCTGGGGCTTCCTGCTAACGCTGTTGACCGTGCTCGCCGTGTCCATCGCGGTGCTCATCGTCGCGGTGGCGAGACGGGGCGTCGGCGCAGGCCTTCGTTTCGGGGACGAGAAGTGAGCCGCCGGACCCCTTCTCCGAGTGTCGGACTGCGCGGGACCTTCCGTCAGCTGTTCGCCCAACCGGCTGTGATGGTCTCGGTGGGAGCCATCGTCCTGGTGGCCGCCCTGGGCCTGTCCGCGTTGCCCCGTTCGCTCGAGCTGGCGTCCCGCGACGATCTTCGCCTGACCCTCACCCAAGCCGAAGTCGGTCGGCGCAACATCGCCATCTCCCACGAGGACGTGCACCGACCGGGTCCGGGGGCGAACCCGATGGGCCCGATCCACGACCGGGGTCGGAGATTCGCCGACCAGGAGATGTCGGACGGTCTGCGTTCCCTCGTCGCGTCTCAGAACATGGTCGTGGACTCGCCGCAGTTCATGGTCCTTCATCTCCCCGGCACGCCCGACCGGAGCAGCAAGCCGACCTTCCTCGACTTCCGGCTGCTCGGTGACACATCCGATCTCGTTCAAGTGGCGGAGGGCCGGCTTCCCGAACCGGCCGGGTCGATCGAGGTCCAGCTGGAATGCGCTCCGGAGGAGACCGAATGTCCACCGCACGAGCTCCCGGTCTTCGAGATCGCACTGACGAGCGAGATGGCGGCGGAGACCGACCTCGGTCTGGGAGACAGGGCACTCCTCGTTCCGGACCGGAGCGACAGTGCCTGGGAGGGCGTTCCGCTGCTCGAACTGGAGGCGGTCATGTTCGCCGTCGAGGTCACGGGGATCGTCGAGCTCGCCGAGCCCGAACTGGACGTCTGGTTCGGCGATCGCAGGCTGCACTTCCCGAGGGAGGTCTTCCTCGACCTCGACACGCAGTGGATCGAGGGCACCGCTCTGATGAGCCCGGCCGCCTATGGCGAAATGCTCGAAGCCCTCGGTGGTGAGGGGCCACCGTGGTGGCGCTATGAGTGGCGTTTCTTCATCGACTCCGAGGGGGTGGCGAGATCCGACCTGGGCGAGCTCGGTCCCGATCTCGGGCGGCTCCGTCTCGCGCACTCGGTCTCCCCTTCCGGCAGTGGAGCGATGGTGCTCGCCACACGGCTTCCGGAGCTGATCGATGAACACCTGGGTCAGCGCGCCCAGACTCTGCGCATCATGGCCCTCACCGTGGCCGGGATCGTCGCCACCGTCGGTCTGGCGACGCTCGCGCTGGGGGTTCTGATGACCGAGCGCCAGCGGGACCAAGTCGTGCTGGCACGCGACCGGGGGGCGTCCGGCTCCCAGGTGACCACCACCCGGCTCTACCAGGCGCTCTCGATGACCTTGCCCCCGGTGGCAGCCGCCTACCTGACCACATCCGTGCTCTTCGACGACACCGCCGGCGCCACGCCCTATGCGATCGTCCTCGTCCTCACGGTCACCGTGATCGCCGCCCTGTTGGTGCCCATCTTCGGTCTCGCCCGCCTTCCCCTCGGATCTCTCCGAGCGGAGGAGTCCTGGCGCACAGGCAGCTCGAGGCGCGCAGTGTTCGAACTCGCACTCGGCTTCCTCGCGGTGGCTTGCGTTGTGCTGGTGCGCCGGCGAGACCCGAACGCGTCCGAGGACTTCGACTGGTTGCTCGTCGCCACTCCGGCCCTCGTGGGAGCTGCGGCCGGCGCGCTCACCATTCGCCTCGCCGGCCCGCTGGCATCGGCGCTGGCGAGGCTCTCCGCCCGAGGCCGCGGGGCCGTTTCGTTCCTGGCCTTGCGACGCTCGGTCAGGCAGGCGGTCACGACACGCACACCTCTGGCGGTCCTGGTGGTCTGCATGGCCACCGCCAGCCTCTCGGTGCTGACGATGAAGTCGATCGAGACCGGACAGGAGGTGGGCTCGTGGCAGGCCGTCGGCGCCGACTTCTCGATCACGAGTGCCGACGGCGGCACGCCACTCTCGGGGACCGTGACCGCGGAAGCCCTCGGTGTCGACGAAGTGGTGTTCGGCGCCACCTCCGACACCCGGGCCACGTTGAACAAGCAGCGAGGGCCGGTGACGCTGTGGGCGGTTGATGCCGCCAGGCACCAGGAGGTGTTCGGGGAGACCCCCGGTGACCTCGGCCTGGGGAGACTCGTCGCCCCCACACCCACAGGGGAGCTGGCGGCCATCGTCTCGGACACCTGGGCGAACCGCATTCGGACCCAGGTGGGCCAGATAGTCACAATCTCGGTAGGCGACACAATCGTGACCGCCGAGGTCGTGGCCGTGCGCACGAGCCTTCCGGGGATCGACCCATGGTTCGTGGTCGTGGACAGGGCGGGCCTCGAGGCGGCAATCGGCGAACCGGTGCTTCCCACACAGGCGATGATCCGGGCCCCGCGTACGCTCGGGCCCGCCATCGCCGAGACGGCCACCGACGCCGGCGCCACCGTCGCTTCCCGGTACGCCGAACTCGACCGCCTCGCCGAGGACCCGATGGTGAAGTGGACCGTTCAGGGCATGTCTGCCGGGTGGCTGATGGCCGCGGGAGTCGGAGCGTTGAGCATCGTTGCCGCGCTGGCTCTCGGAGCGGCTCAACGGCGGCGCGACCTGGGCCTCCTCAAGACCATGGGGCTGGAGAACCGGGGAGCCACCGCGATGACACTGATCGAACAGGTCCCTGGCGTCGCCCTGGCCACGGCGCTCGGGCTTCTCACGGGCGCCGCCACCCTCGTGGCCATCCGCCCGTCTCTGGACCTCGGAGTCCTCACCGGCCAGCGGACGAATCCGGTGACGATCGACTGGAACCTCCTCGGCCTCGTGTTCCTTCTGGCTCTCGTCTTGCTGGCAGCGGCCGGCGTTATCTTTGTGTTGGTGAATCGCCGCCAGGATCTTGGCAAAGCGCTCCGGATGGGCAACGAATGAGCACCCGCGCCGAAGGGACCCGCCCCGAAGGGACCCGCCCCGTGATCGTCTGTGACGGGCTCGTCAAGATCTACAAGGTGGCCGACCTCGAGGTCGTCGCTCTGCAGGGCCTCGACCTCACAGTCGATGCGGGGGAGTTCATCGCCATCGTCGGCGCCTCGGGGAGCGGCAAGTCGACCCTCCTCAACATCCTCGGCGGGCTGGACACGCCGTCCGCAGGCACCGTCCGAGTCGCCGGGCTCGATCTCCTCAACATGGGGTCCAAGGAACGCACCCGGTACCGGCGGGGGGTCATCGGCTTCGTTCGCCAGCAGACCAGCCGCAACCTGTTCCCGTATCTGACGGCGGTCGAGAACGTGGAGTTGCCCATGGTCCTCGATGGGGCCAATCCGCGCGACTGGCGCCGGCGGGCCATGGAGCTTCTGGAGCAGGTCGGCATGAGCCATCGGCCTCGCCATCGACCCGGGCAGCTCTCGGGCGGCGAGCAGCAGCGAGTTTCGATCGCCGTGGCCCTGGCGAATGGCCCGAAGGTGCTGTTCGCCGACGAGCCCACAGGTGAGCTCGACGCGGCGACCGGCTCCGAGGTCTTCGAAACGCTGAAGGCGGTCAACGACGCCGGCACCACCATCGTCGTGGTGACTCACGATCCCCTGGTCGCCCATCACGTGCAACGCACCGTGGCCATCCGGGACGGGCGGACGAGCAGCGAAGTCCTCCGGTGGACCGAGATCGACGAGGAGGGCCAGCACCGGGTCATGGCCGAGGAGTATGTGGTGGTCGACCGGGTGGGGAGGATGCAGCTCCCCCACGACTACATGGAGGAGCTGAACATCAAGAACCGCGCCCGGCTCACCCTCGACCCCGACCACGTCAAGGTCTTCCCCGACAAAGACAAGCCGAAGGACGACTGAGATGGCGGTCCTCGAAGCACGCGGGCTGGGCAAGACATACACGACCGGTCCTCAGCCGGTCGTGGCGCTCCGCGACTTCGACCTGACCGTCGAGCCGGGCACACTGACCGTGGTCAAGGGCCGCTCCGGGAGCGGGAAAACGACCCTCCTCAATCTGTTGGGCGGCCTGGATCACCCGACCGCCGGCACCGTCATGATTGAAGGGACCGACATCGGCAGCCTCTCGCCATCCGAGCTGGCCAGGCTGCGCCGGACCACCATCGGCTTCGTGTTCCAGACCTTCGGCCTGCTGCCGATCCTCACCGCGGCCGAGAACGTCGAGGTGCCGATGCGTCTGGCCCAAGCGGCCCACGATTCCCGTCGGGGCCGTTCCGCGACCCTTCTCGAGCACGTCGGCCTCGCCGGACGCGCCAAGCACCGTCCCCACGAGCTCTCCGGCGGGGAGCAGCAGCGGGTCGCCATCGCCCGGGCCCTCGCCAATGAGCCGAAGCTGCTGCTGGCCGACGAACCCACCGGCCAGCTCGACTCGCGGACGGGCAAGACGATCATCGAGTTGATCCTCAACGTCGTCCGCGAGGACGGAGTGGCCGCGATCGTGGCCACCCACGACCCGGCGCCGATGGCGCTGGCCGATCGGGTCATCGAGCTGTCCGACGGCCACGTCGTCTGACAGAAACCGGGCCCCGGTTACCGTTTCCTCAATGGCCCTGTCGATAGGCGCCCTGACCGTGGATCCCCCTGTCGTCCTCGCTCCGATGGCGGGTGTCACCAACGCGCCGTTCCGCGCCTTGTGCCGGGAGTTCGGGGCCGGCCTCTACGTGTCCGAGATGATCGGAGCCCGGGGCCTGGTGGAAGGCAACGAAAAGACCCTCGACCTCGTCCGCTTCGGTCCGGGCGAGACGCCGCGGTCGATCCAGCTCTACGGCACCGACCCGGCCTCTCTCGGGGAGGCGGTGTCGATCCTCGTCTCCGAACACGGCGTCGACCACATCGACATGAACTTCGGCTGCCCCATGGCCAAGGTCACCCGTCACGGAGGTGGCGCTGCGCTCCCCTGGAAGACCGGCCTGTACCGGGCGATCGTGAGGGCGGCGGTGTCGAACGCCGGTGAGGTGCCGGTGACGGTGAAGTTCCGCAAGGGCATCGACGACGACCACCTCACCTACCTCGAGACAGGCCTGATCGCCGAGGAGGAGGGCGCGGCCGCCGTGGCCCTCCATGCCCGGACGGCCCGCCAGCTCTACTCGGGCAGCGCCGACTGGGAGGCGACCGCCCGCCTCAAAGAGGCGGTGACCACGATCCCGGTCCTGGGCAACGGGGACATCTGGGTCGCCGAGGACGCAGTGGAGATGATGGACGCCACCGGTTGTGACGGCGTCGTCGTTGGGCGGGGTTGCCTCGGGCGCCCCTGGCTGTTCCGTGACCTGGCCGACCTGTTCGCGGGCCGGGAGCCGTCGCCGGCGCCCGACCTCGGCGAGGTGGCCGGCATCATGCTCCGCCATGCCAGCCTGCTGGCCGACCACTTCGGGCCCCGCGGTGTCACCATGTTCCGCCGCCACACTTCCTGGTACCTGAAGGGGTTCCCCGTAGGCCCGGCCCTGAGGGATGCCTTCGCCAGCGTCGACTCGCTGGAACAACTCGAAGACCTCATCGGCAAGCTCGACCCCGACGTGCCATACCCGATGGAGGCCGCCCGGATGGTGCGCGGCCACAGCCAGGGTCCCCGCCCGGTCCGACTCCCCCACGGCTTTCTCGAGGACCGGGAGTCCGACGCTCTCCCCGCAGAAGCGGAGGAAGCCGTCAGCGGAGGCTGAGTCCGGGGTCGGGGGTGCGGAACGGGGGCGCCGGCTGAGACCTTGCGGCCCTGACGGGCCGCGCCCCCTCGGCCCTCCGGGCCACTCCCCCGTCTCACGACGGGGGAGAAATCCAGACGCGGACTTCTCCCCCCGTAGAGCGGCCGCGAACGGGGGTGCCGGTGTCGGCGAAGCCGGGAGGGGGCGCATTTGTCCCCCGGAGCGAATGCGAGGGGGGAAGGTACCGCCAGCCGAGGAACGAGGCTGGGGGGTAGGGGGACCGAAGCGAGCCAGACCAAGACCTGGCGGCCCTGACGGGCCGCGCCCCCTCGGCCCTCCGGGCCACTCCCCCAGCCTCCGGCAGGGGGAGAAATCCAGACCGCGGACTTCTCCCCCCGTAGAGCGGCCGCGAACGGGGGTGCCGGTGTCGGCGAAGCCGGGAGGGGGCGCGAGCCAGACCAAGACCTTGCGGCCCTGACGGGCCGTGCCCCCTCAGCCCTCCGGGCCACTCCCCCGTCACACGACGGTGAGGAATCCAACGGTCAGCTGCGTGACCGCAGGCCGGCGGCTGCTGTAAGGAACAGATGCGCCATGGCGTCGATGGTCCGGTTGGACGGGTCGGACTCGGGGTCGACCTCGACGAAGTCCATCGCCACCACCTTCGGCTCGGCAGCGCAGAGATAGACCCCCCGGGACAGGTCGCGCACCGTCATCCCGCCGGGCCGTGCCCCGGGACAACCCGGGGCGAATGCCGCGTCGAGCACGTCGACGTCGACATCGACATAGAT
>CAYLYQ010000052.1:0-14470 GCA_964388105.1 uncultured Acidimicrobiaceae bacterium | reverse complement strand
CTCTCTCCACCCCGAGGCGGGTGGCGAGCTCAGACGCTCTGGTCATGTGGGCGGGGTCGGGTGTCATCCCGGCCCCGCTCTCTATCTCCAGGAGTGCTTCGAGCACCTGGAGCTCCGAGTAGGGGTCACCCTGCTCGCGGGCCGTGACCAACGCCGACTCACCGAGACGGAGAGCCTCCTCGTGCTCGCCGGCCTGCATCGCGGCGAGGGCGCGAATTCGGTCCAACGCCGCTCGTAGGTGGGCGGCGCTCTCCGGCATCTCTGAAACGAACCTCTCGATCCTGTCCATGGCGGTCTCGCTGTCGCCGTTTTCCAGCAGGGCGTCGGCCAGGGCGATGGCCGTCTCCGGCCATGAGAAGCCCTCACCCGCCGCGATCTGGTCGGCGAACAGGCGCTCCAGTTCGGGAATGGCTGCGTCCAAATCGCCAAGAGCAGCCCGAGCCCGGGCCAGCTGCAAGTCGACGAAAGGCTGAATCAGCTCCGACTTGGCGGCCCGGAAGAACCGGTCGGCGTCCTCGAGCAGGGGCATGGCCCTGGCGTGACGCCGTTGGCCGATGAGCACCTCGGCGATGTTGGCCTTCGTGTTGGCGGCATGGAATGCGTTGCCTGACAGCTCGGCGGCATCCACGCTCCGCTGGTACCAATCGATGGCGCCGTCCCAGTTCCCCTCCAGGTAGGCAAAGGCCCCGAGCATGTTCATGGTCATGGCACTGCGATCGACCTGGCCGAGGCGGTCGTAGATGGCAACTGCCGCCTCGCCCATCCGCGGCTCGTCGTTGCCCAACATGAAGTTGGCCCAGTCCATCGACCCGTACGCCCGCGCCAAAGCGTCCTCTTCGCCGGTGGCGCGGGCGCCTTCAATCGCCCGGCGGGCAGAGTCGAGGGCTGCGAGCGGGTTCCCGTCCGCGGCCTGGACGCTGGACTCGTAAGCATCGATCCTTGCCATGACACGACGAGCCTCGTTCGAGGCGTCGTCGGTGATCGCCTTGCGCGCCGTGGTCAGGCTCCGTTTCGCCTGACGCAAGTTCCCGGAGCCAAACCAGGCTTCCGCCTTGCGAAGGTTCAGTTCGGCCACCTGAGGCCCGGACGAGACCAGTCGTGCGGCTCGCCCGAACGCCTCCCTGGCCTCCTCGTAGCGGCCCATGAGATCGCGAACCTCACCGAGGCTGATCCATGCTCCGGCGATGGCTTCGGCTGCCACTCCGTCCAGGTGGCGAACAGCGTCAACCGCTCGTCGGTACTGGTTGGCTGCTTCGGCGTTGGCATAGGTCCTCTTCGCCTTGTCGCCGGCGACCAACGAGTGCCTCCACGCCTTCGCATGCTCTCCGGCCTCGTAGAAGTGGAGGGCCAGAGTCTCGGCCGCGTCGGCAAGGTCGTCCTTGGCCATGTCCTCGATCACTGCTCCGGCGAGTGCGTGCAACTCGCGCCGGCGCCGATAGGCAAGACCGCCGTAGGCAACGTCGTGAACGACGGCGTGGCGGAATCGCGTCCGGACACGGCCGTCGGGCTCCAGGAATCCGTCGAGCTCCCGCTTGGTCGCCCGGTCGACGGCAAGTCCCGAGTCGCCGAGGAAACGCATCATGGCATCTGTTCTGAAGCTGCGCCCCAGCACCGATGCGTGGCGGAGGGCCTGACGGGCCAGCGGGGGCAGTGTGTCGATCTGCTTCGAGACCACCGCGTCCAGGGATTCAGGGATCTCGTCGGCCGAGCCGGTCTCCTTGATCATCGTGAGGATCTCGTGGAGGAAGAGCGGGTTTCCACCCACCCTGTTGACGATCGCGTCGAGTTCGGTGGGGCGCAGCGGAGAGCTCGACGTGGCCTCGGCAGCGATCGCCCGCACGGCCGAGTCGTCGAGGGGGTGGAGGACGATTCGTTCACCGAATCCCTCCACCTCGTCGTGTCGTGTGGTGAGCACCACCGTCCAGGGTCGGTTCTCGGCGGCTTCGCCGACTCGACGGAGGAGCTCGAAGCTCGAGCCGTCGAGCCATTGACCATCCTCGACGAGCAACGCGAGGGGCCTGGTGTACAGGACATCGAAGAGGTCGATCAGGGCCGCGGCGGTCCTCGCAGGGCGGAACTTGGGATCGATGGCCGCGGTCTCGGCGGTCTCGGAGACCGTTATGTGCATCACGTCGGCAAGGAGAGGCGCAGCCCACAGCAGTGAAGGGGCCAACGCCTCGACACGCTCGAGCAGGCTCGCGCCAAGGTCCTCACGGGTCGAGCCGACGACGCCGAGTAGTCGGCGGATTGGGTCCCGCAGAGCCCAGTACGGGTTGTCGATTCCGTAGGGGTCGGCCTGCACCCGGCCGACGTCCATGTCGGGGCAACGCGCTAGGACCTCTTCGATGAGCCTGCTCTTGCCGATTCCCGTGTCGCCAGAGACCGTGACCATTCCCCCCTGACCCACTTGAGCGCAGGTCGTGACGATGGCGACGAGACCCTGGAGCTCAGCCTCCCGGCCCCGGAATGGAAGCTCACTCTTGGCCTCGGGGGGCTTGACCCCCAAGGCCTCATGCACCGAGAAGGCTCGAACCGGTTCAGCCTTCCCCTTGACACGGAACGGCTCGAGAGCCTCAGTCCGGAATAACGTCGACGAGAGGTCCAGAACCGATGGCCCTGCAAGGAGACGGCCCGGACCTGCGGCGGCCATGAACCGGGCGGCGAGGTTGACGGTGTCCCCCATGACCGTGTAGGTGGCGCGGACCGGCGTGCCGACGTTGCCGGCGAACACATGCCCCCGGTTGGCGCCGGCCTGCACCGACAGCACCGTCGAAGTTTCGACGATTGCTGACAAGGCTCGCAGCATCCGGCCTTCATCGTCGTGGGCGGCAGTCGGGACTCCGGTGGCCAGGATGATCTTGCCGCCGTCGCTGTCGATGTCCGAGGCAAGGAAGGTCACACCTTCTCCGTCCACCGCCTCTTGTACCGCGGTGACCAGGCTGTGCAGCTCCTCAGCGACCCGTTCGGTCCCTTCCGAAGCGAGCAGCGCGTCGACGCCCTTGAACTTGACGAATCCGACGGTGGCGATGCGATGTTCCGAGTCAGCCACACCGGACGACAGGTGCGATCGGAGGGCCACCGGCACCATCTCCTCAGGGTCGCCGGCGAGTTGCTTCCACCTTCGGGGGCGCGGGGCAGGAGGAAGGCGCCTGATCCCTCGCAAGAGGTACCCGCTCTCCTTGGGAGCACCAACCATCGACGCCGGGAGTCTTTGGCTCGTCTCCGCGCTCGCCAGTATCTCCCCGGCGTTCGCCGTCGCCTCCATGTCCGTGGTCCGGCTGGCGGCCGGTCCGGTGATCATCAGTTCTCGGTGGCTCGTGCCCACCAGGAAGAGATCCACCGGACCCGTGTGGAGGCCCGAGGACATGGCGAGGTGTATGCGGCCCACCGAAGTTCGCTCCTGGGAGGCTTCCCGCAGGGCCTTTCTCATCTCCAAGGCCGCCGCGGCAGCCTGTATCGGATGATCGTCGCGCTCGAACAACAGCAACAGGGCGTCGCCGCCGAACTTGAGCATGGAGCCACCCCGCGCATGGACGATGTCGAGCATTCTCCCGAAGACCCCGCCGAGGATCACCGTCAGCTCTTCGGCGCCGATCCTGCCCCGTCCGGCCAAACGTTCCGACAGTGCAGTGAAACCAGAGATGTCCACGAACAGGAGCGTGGCCTCCTGAGAGAGGCACCGGCTCTCCTGGGCCCGGCGCTCCCAGTCGAGAGCGATCGACGGGACATAGCGAAAGAGCTCGTCTGTCTGGGGGGACACGCCCGGAGCGTACCGCGGCCAGGATCACCGAGGTGTTGACGTCTCGTTCCTCGTCCGGCGGACCCTTTCCCCCTCGCTTCGCCGTGATGGCCCAGGTCCCGGTACCGGTTACCGATGGCTCGATCTCTAGCATCCCCTGGCAGTGCGCACCCGCTTCATCGTTTCGGTCGCTGCCGTCGACCTCATCGCCCTGGCTCTGGCGGTGTTCGCGTCGTCCGAGGTGGTCTTCGGGACGCTGTTCCCATGGGATGCGGCCCCGGTTTGGCCGCTGATCTGGTTCATGGTCGCGTCGATGATCCTGATGTCCTTCCTGACGGACCAGATGTCCGGTCCGGGTGTCCCGCGCCCCACCTACGGGAGGATGACGGTCATTGCCCTCGGCACCTGGCTCATGACTTCGGCGTTGCTGGTCGCATTCCGCGATGTGTATTTCTCTCGTCAGTTCCTGGCCCTCAGCGTGCTCTTCTGGATCGTCCCGGCGACGGTTCACCGGATCGTTCGCCGCCGCCGCCCCTGGACCGAGAAGATGGGAGTGATCACCGGGGAGAAGCAGCTGGCCGACGAGCTGTTGGAGTCGGACCACGCCGACGTCCTCTGGGTCATCCCCCCCGATTTCGTGGGCGAACTGTCCCTTCCGGACAACGACACGACCATCGCCGTCGATCTCGGATCGGTCCTGTCCGAGCGCATCGCCCAGTTCGTTTCGTCTTGCGACGTCGCGGGGTATCGCGTCAGGGCGTTCTCGTCCACCTACGAGGAGCACACCGGCCGTGTGCCTCTAGTTCACGTGGCCGAGGGATGGGAGATCTCGTCGCCGCTGCTCCAGGTGGCGACCTGGCTGCCGGGCAAGCGCATCTTCGATGTGATCCTGACCGTGGCATTGGCGCCCCTCTGGCTGGCGATAGGTCTGCTGGTGGGGCTGTATGTGCGGCTCGCCGACTCCCGGCCGGTCATCTTCAAACAGGAGCGCGTAGGTCTCGACGGACGGCTGTTCACGATGTTCAAGTTCCGAACGATGCATGTCGGCGCCGAGGACAACGGGCCGAGCTTCGCTTCCGAAGACGACCCTCGACTCATCCGCGGTGGGTCGTTCCTGCGCAAGTCACGGCTCGATGAGATCCCGCAGCTCTGGAACGTCTTGCGCGGGGACATGAGCCTTGTGGGCCCGCGCGCCGAACAGGTCCCCTTCGTCACCGAGTTCAGGGACATGATCCCCTTCTACGACCATCGCCACATGGTCCGTCCCGGGATCACAGGTTGGGCTCAGGTGAACTACGGATACGCCGATGATCGTGCAGACACCGTGGAGAAGCTGACATACGACCTCTACTACATAAAGCACATGTCACCAGTTCTGGACATCCGCATCCTGTGGAAGAGCATCTGGACGGTGATGACCGGCGCCGGCGCTCGATGATCCCGCCGGTAGTCGAAATCAACAGGCGGGGGTTCCGTGCCCCGGGTACCAGCTTGATGGTCGCTGGAAGCCTGATCAGCGCCGTACTCGCCTACGTCTTCCAGATCTACGGGATCAGGGCGGTGGGGGAGGAGGCCTTCAAACCGGTCGCCCTGCTCTGGACCATCTATTTCATCTTGCTGACCGTGTTGCTGGTGCCGGTGGAGCAGTACGTGACCCGGGAGGTGGCCCGTGGCCGGCGGGCCATTCCCGACTCCGTGAAGCCCGCGGTGTTGATGACTCTGCTCTGCGCCGTGGTGGGAGCGAGCACGGTGCTGATTCTGCTGGAGGGAGGATTCGACGGAGACCCTCGGTACATCCTGATAATGGTGTTGCTGGTCGTCGGCTACGGGCTGCTCTACTTCGGCAAGGGCGTGCTGGCGGGCAGCCGTCTGTTTGCCCAGGTGGGCTGGGTCCTGGTGATCGAGTCTCTGGGCCGCCTCGCTGCCGCCGTCGCCCTCTTCGTGTGGTTGGGAAGTGTCGTCTCCCTGGCGTGGGGCATGGTGATCGGCGGCTTCGCCGTCCTGATCCTCGGATGGTGGCGGCACGACAAGGGTTCGTCATCGGAAGAGGCTTTCTCCTCCTCCCGGTTCCTCAGCGGCTACGTCGGTGGCTCGTCGTCGTCCCAACTCCTTCTCGGCGGAGCCCCTCTCGCGGTCCATCTCCTCGGGGGCTCCTCGGCGATGGTCTCGATCATCTTCGTGACCTTCACTCTGTTCAGAGGGCCCTTGACTCTGATCTACTCCCTCCAGGGGAGGGTTCTCCCATATCTGGTCAGCCTGTCGCACGCCGGAGAGCATCAGAAGCTGACCAAGATCACCCGCAAGGTCGTGTTGTTCGGCACGGCTCTGGCCCTCCTCGGGGGGCTCGCCGGCTGGCTTTTCGGCCCCACCATCCTCAGATTCCTCTACGACACCGAACCCACTGCACTGGTGGCAATGCTGGCCGCGGCCGGAGTCATGGCGGCGGCAGCAGCGCAGATCGCTTCTCAGGTGCTCGTTGCAGAGGGTCGGACACGCCTCCTGGGGCTGGCCTGGTTCGCCGGTCTGGTGGCAGCTGTGGTGGTCGTTCTGATGGTGACGGGGTCTCCGGACACCAGGGTGGCAATCGGGTTCGCGTCCGGTGAGGCAGTTGCCCTCGGCGTCATGGGCATCCTCGCCTCTCGCCGTTAGGTCAGTTGGCCTCGGAGACCCAGCGCCTGTGTTCTGCAGCCAGCGCCGGGGGGAAGCGCCAGCGCATCTCCGCGGGGACGATCGGGAAGGCCGCCACCACCCCCAGGCACCCGTCGACCACCGTCACGAGCCCTGTCCTCAGCAGTGCCGGAAGATTCCTGGGGAGGCGCACTTCTTCTCCGCGAGCAGCCGCGGTCACCAGGCGCAGCAGCTCGGCCACCGTCGCAGGGCCGAGGGCGGCCACCCAATACCTGCGGACGTATGGGTCGGATGGGGGGATCGGTCCGGCCGGCTCGAGCATCCGGGTCGGCACCGTCGGCCTGACCTGAGCGGTCCGGCGCACGGGGCCGCCCGCCGGCCCTGCAGCGGATGCTGTCGGAGGACGACTCGGGTTTCCGGCGGACGCTCCCGTGCTCATGTCACGGGTTCTACAGACAGCGTTGTAGATCGTCAAGTAGCGTCAGACAAGGACGCGAAACATTCTGCTACGGCGCTCTACCGATATAGACGGTCACGGTGCCGGAGGCGGTGATCGTGGTTCCGGGTGGTGGAGTTGACGAGACGATCCGTCCCACCAGGGCGGAGTCCTCCACCACGACCGTCTGCTGGAACAGATTGATCTTGACGCCGGAGGCCATCTCGATCTCTTTGACGAGTTCCACCGCCTCGTCGAACGTCAACCCGATGAAGTTGGGGACGGCGGCGGTCGGGGTCTCGCCGGTGGACACGTAGATGATCACGGCCGAACCCTGGCGCACCTCGGCTCCCGGCGACACCGACTGATTGATCACCGTTCCGATGGGGTCGAGGGATGGCACCGACAGGACTTCGGCGCGGAGGCCGGCTGCCGCCAGGGCTTGCACGGCGGCATCCTGATCCAGGCCGACCACGACGGGGACTATGGCGGGCGGCGGGACCTCGTAGTCACGGATGTTCGGCGGGTCCTCGGGGAATTGGCTCACGGGGAGGTCCGCCATGACCCGTGTCATGAAGTCTCCCCAGATGGGAGCCGGAACCGTGCCGCCGAAGACCTGGGAGTAACGGGTTCCGTTGATCACCACGTTGCGAAGGGGGATCTGCTCGGCCTCGTACCCCACCCAGACCGCTGTGGAGTATTCGGGCGTGAAGCCCACGTACCAGGCATCGAGATAACTCTGGTGCGTGCCGGTCTTCCCTCCGGCCGGGCGGCCGATGTTGGCCCGGGTTCCTGTGCCGATCGTCGGCACTTTCTCGAGCGACTTCCGGGCGGCGGCGAATATCGCCGGGTCGGCGACCTGAGTGATCTCCGGCGTGTGCTCGTAGAGCACGCTCCCGTTGTGGTCGATGATGCGATCGACGATGTAGTCGTCGGCGTGCACGCCGTTCGTGGCGAAGTTGGAGTAGGCCGAGGCCATCTCGAGGGTCGACACCGAAGACGACCCGAGGACGATCGACGGAACCGGTTCGAGCTCGGCTTCGGTGATGCCCATGCGACGCGCCGTGTCGACGATCTTGTCAGGCCCGACGGCCAGCGAGAGCTGGGCGTAGACCACGTTGGTCGACGCGTAGGTGGCTGTGTCCAGGCTGACGGCGCCACCGGAACCGCCCCTCACCCTCCAGGTGTGGGAGCCGTCCGGTCCGCAGATGTACGGGCATTCCAGGTCCATCGGGCTGTTGGCCGGGAAGAAGTGGCCCATCGTGAAACCGTTCTCGAGAGCTGCCACGAGACCGAGCGGCTTGGCCGCCGAACCCGTGTTGCGCCGTCCCTGGATGGCGAGGTCGAACTGGTTGAACTCGAATGGGAGGCCGGAGGCCATCACCTTCACCGCACCCGTCCCGTTGTCGACCATCGAGATGGCACCGGTCGGCCGGCAGGAGTGCGTCTCGGCGTAGGTGGCGTAGAAGCTCTCCTTCTCGGCGTAGTCGGGGAAGAGGGCGGCGCATGCCGCGAGGTTCTCTTCGTAGGGGAGAAGTGGGAGCCACGAATGGAGGACCTCGTTGGCCGTGTTCTGCAGACCGAGGTCGATGGTGGTGTAGACCTGGAGGCCGCCGCCACCCTCGCATTCGACGTCGTCAGCCGGGCAACCGAAGACCGCCTTCTTGCGCTCTTCGAATGTTGCCCCGAGGAAAGCGAAGTCGTCGGAGTAGAGCAGCTGCTTCTTGACCTCGGCGACGACGTGCTCGGCGGGACCGCGGCGAATCGGTGTGTCGACCACGTCGAGGGGGCGCTTCTTGGCGGCCTCGGCCTGTCTCTCGGTGATCCACTCGTTGTCCGCCATCTCGTCGATGACCTGGTTGCGCCTCTCGAGGGTGATCTCCGGACGGAGTCGGGGGTTGTAGAGACTGGGGTTGCGAACCTGGACTGCCAGCGCCGCGGCCTCGTGGATCTCGACGCGCGACAGCGGCTTGTCGAAGAACTCCTCGGCGGCGGTCTTGACGCCGTAGGCGCCGGATCCGAAGTACACCGAGTTCATGTAGTACTCGAGGATGCGCTCTTTGGGGAAGCGTCGCTCCAGCTCGGCGGCTATGAACGCCTCGTTGACCTTGCGCCGGATGCTCACCTCATCTCCGACGAAGACGTTCTTGACGACCTGCTGGGTGATGGTCGACCCGCCGCGGGTCGTGTCGTACAGGATGTTGTCGATGGCGGCGGAGAAGATGGCCGAGAAGTCGATCCCCTCGTGCTCGAAGAAGTCGGAGTCCTCGGCGGCCAGGATCGCGTGCACCATCACCTCCGGCACCTGCTCGTAGGGGATGGGCTCGGAGTTCCGGCCGTCGTGGAGGTCGGCGAGCAACTCACCCGAATCGGCGTAGATCCGGCTGACCCGACTCGGGTCGGGGAGGGTCAGGGGCATCGAAGCGGTGTCGAGGACCCAGTCCTCTTTCACCGACTCGAAGGTGCCATACGCGGCGTTGGCGCCCAGGAACGCGAACAATCCCACCCAACCTGACATGAGGAGGGCGATGGAGATGAGGGTGGCGAGGGCGCCGAACCAGCGTCCACGCCTTTCCCGCGCCTCGACCTGGTGGATCAGCGCTTTTCGGGCCATCTGGGGGTAAGTGACGTGCCGGAGAGGGGTGGAGTTCCCACCTAGCATCCCCGGCTGGTGTCAGGATACGACGAAATGGGAGAAATCAGGCGCACCTCCAGCGGCATCGAGGTGGACGCCGTCTACGGCACCGGGGCCTCCCCGGAGCATGTGGGCGACCCTGGGGAGTATCCGTACACGAGGGGGATCCACCCCGAGATGTACCGCTCCCGCCTTTGGACCATGCGCCAGTACGCCGGGTTCGGGACCGCCGAGGAGACCAATCGGCGCTTCAAGGAGCTGCTCGCCGCCGGGCAGACGGGTCTGTCGGTCGCCTTCGACCTCCCGACTCAAATGGGGCTCGACTCGGATGCCCCCCTCGCTGCGGGCGAGGTCGGCAAGGTCGGAGTCGCCATCGACAGCCTCGACGACATGAGGCGCCTCTTCGACGGCATCCCGTTGGACCAGGTCTCGACCTCGATGACCATCAACTCCACCGCGGCGATCCTCCTGCTCCTCTACCAGCTCGTTGCCGAGGAACAGGGGGTGGCCGGGTCCGATCTGCGGGGCACGGTGCAGAACGACATCCTCAAGGAGTACGTCGCCCGCGGCACCTACATCTATCCGCCTCGTCCGTCGATGCGCCTCATCACCGACCTGTTCGCATATGCGGAAGCCGAGGTGCCGCAGTGGAACACGATTTCGATCAGCGGCTACCACATCAGGGAGGCCGGGGCGACGGCAGCCCAGGAGCTGGCGTTCACCATCGCCAACGGCCTGGCCTACGTGAACGCCGCGATCGATGCCGGGCTGGTGGTGGACCGGTTCGCGCCCCGCCTGTCGTTTTTCTGGAACAGCCACAACGACCTGTTCGAGGAGGTGGCGAAGTTCAGGGCCGCGCGCCGGATCTGGGCGAGGCTGATGCGCGACCAGGTCGGCGCTTCGGACCCGCGATCATGGGTGATGCGTTTCCACACCCAGACGGCCGGGTCGACACTGACCGCGCAGCAGCCCCTCAACAACGTGGTCAGGACGACGATCCAGGCGCTCGCGGCGGTGTTGGGCGGCACCCAGTCGTTGCACACGAACGCCTACGACGAGGCTCTGGGGCTGCCGACCGAGGACAGCGCTCTTCTTGCTCTGCGAACCCAGCAGGTGATCGCCTTCGAGTCTGGTGTCACGGCGACGGCAGACCCTCTCGGGGGCTCACACTTCGTGGAGAGCCTCACCGACGCTGTCGAGTCGGAAGCCCTCGGGCTGCTCGAGGAGATCGCCGCCATGGGAGGCGCGGTCGCGGCCATCGAGGAAGGCTGGATGCAGTCCCGCATCGAGGAGTCCGCATACGCGGAGGCCCGCCGCCAGACCTCCGGGGACTCAGTGGTCGTCGGGGTCAACCGCTTCGTCACCGAGTCGGGGGCGGTGCCGGTACTCGAGGTCGACCCAGGGTTGGAATCGGGCCAAAGGGAGCGTCTCAACGACTGGCGGAGCCGACGCGACCGCGCACGGGTCGACTCGGCCCTCGCCGCCGTGGGTGACACTGCGGCAGGGACGGGGAACCTTCTCTATCCAATGAAGCAGGCCCTGGCTGCCGGGGCGACGGTTGGCGAGGTGTCCAGCGCCATGCGCGAGGTCTTCGGCAGCCACCGTCCCAGCGGTTAGCGTCGATCGAAGATGCCACATCTACTCATCATCGGAGGCGGTCCCGCCGGCACCCAGGCGGCAACGGTGGCCGCCGCCAAAGGGGCACGGGTCACCCTCGTCGAGAACGAGATAGTCGGGGGAGCGGCTCATCTCCTCGACTGCATCCCGTCCAAGACCATGGCGGCCAGCGCCCTCCGGTACAGCTCGGTGCGGAACGCGGTCAAGCTGGGGATGGCCAACGATCCGGGGCGCGTGGACACCAGACAGCTCGGCGCCCGCATCGACGAGATCGTGGCTGACATCACCCAGGACTGGACGGACATGCTGAGGTCCCAGGGGATCGACATCATCCATGGGACGGGACGCTTCTCGGGCCCCAACGAGGCCGTCGTCACCACGGAGGCGGGGGAGCGGCGGATCCGCTTCGACAAGGCACTGATCTCGACCGGGTCGCGGCCCCGTGTCCCGGATTGGGCTGGCGTGGACGGCGAGCGGATCCTGACCACCCGGCACTGCTACCACTTCGAGGAGCCGCCCCAGCAGCTGATCGTCATCGGGTCGGGCGTGACCGGCGTCGAGTTCACCCACATCTTCGAAGCGCTCGGCTCCGAAGTGACGCTGGTGGTCTCCCGTCGCCAGATCCTCCCTCACCGCGACCCGGAGGTCGCGGCGGTCCTCGAAGAGGACTTCCAGGAGAGGGGAGTGAGGCTCGTGATCGGTGCCCGGGCCGAGTCGATCTCGGTCGAGGGTGAGCGGGTGGTGGTCGCATGCAACGACGGCCGCCGCATCTCGGGGACGCACGCCTTGCTGGCCGTTGGCTCCGTGCCGAACACGGAGGCACTGGGCCTCGACGAGATCGGCGTCAAGACGTCCGGTGGTTACATCGAGGTGGACGAGTACCAACGGACCTCGGTGCCTCACATCTACGCCGCCGGGGACGTGACCGGGCAGATGCTTCTCAGCTCGGTGGCCACGGCCCAGGGACGGAAGATCGCCTGGCACGCCCTCGGACTGCGCGTGGACCCACTCGACTTGAGCAAGGTGGCCGAGGCGATATTCACCGAGCCGGAGATCGCCTCGGTCGGGTTGGTGGACGTCGAGGCCGCCGCGGTCGGGCGAAAGGTCCGAACGACCAAAGTGCCGTTCGCATCCAATGCGCGGTCGGTCCTCCAGCACTTCGAGCGTGGCTTCGTCAAAGTCACGATTGATCCGGCCACGGGCGTGGTGCTGGGGGGCACCATCGTGGGGCATCGTGCGTCGGAGTTGATCGGCGTCATTGCGTTGGCGGTTCAGGCGAGGGTGACGGCGTCGACCCTTCTCGAGACCCTGATGGCACACCCGACCATGACCGAGGCCATCACCGACGCCGCCGAGTGATCAGGGCAGCCAGGCGGCTGCGCGATGGAAGAAGGCGGCCATCTGACCCCGCGTGACGAACGACTCCGGGCAGAACCGGTCGTTGGTCGGAGGGTTGCATCCCCGGGTGATGCCGGCGGTCGCCAGCATGTTGATCTCAGCCTCGAAGAGGTGGCCGTTGTCGTCGACGAACAGGTTGTCGCTTGCTCCTTCGTCGAGTCCGAACGCTCTGACGAAGAAGGCGGCCATCTGGCCCCGGGTCACGAAGTCATCGGGGCAGAATCGTGTGTTGGCCGGGGGGTTGCATCCCCGGGTGATTCCTGAGTTGGCGAGGCGGTCGATCTCAGCTTCGAAGAGGTGGCCGTCATCGTCGTCGAACCGGTCGCCTGGTCCGGCCGGCAAGTCCAAGGCGCGCACGAAGAAGGCGGCCATCTGGCCTCGGGTCACGAAGTCGTCGGGGCAGTATCTGTCGTTCGCCGGAGGATTGCACCCACGGGTGATCTCGGCGACGGCCAGCCACTCGATGTCCTCCTCGAAGATCGAGTTGTCGTCATCGACGAACAAGTCGGCGAGTTGGTACATGGCGGTGTAGGTCGTGTCGGTGGCGGGGGCGAGTAAGTCCTGATTTCTTGCGCCACCGTGAACCCAGTGACTGAACTCGAACGGCCATCCCCCGGACACGGCGGATCCGGGTGCGGCGAGAGCGATACGGGAGTTGACGATGACCTCGGTGGTGTACGGGGTCGTGCCCACACCGAAATCCAGACCGGACGGTTGGCTGGCGATCGTCAGATCGACGGTCTTCGGGTAGATGAGGACTGAATCCGTGCCGGTCGCGCCGAACTGGTCTTCTACGGAGAGGCGGACCTCGAGCCAACTGGGGTACGGGTGATCTGGGGCGTCGAACGACCCCGATGCGCCGGTGCGAGAGCCGAGATCGTGGTGCTCATGGCAGGTTCCGTCCTCTGCGCAATGGTGGAGGATCAGGGCCCAATGCAACTGCTCGCCCGGCAGGGTCCCGTCCTCGGCATCGGATCCCGTCCCGGAGAAGTCGATCGAATCCCCGACGGACCAGGTGAACGAGCTGGTCGGGGAAGAGATCGTGGCGACGGGCTTCGTGTTGTTCACCTGGAGTGTCTCCATCGCGATGTCGCTCGCCCCGGGAAAGTCGGTGACACGGAGCCGCACGGTGTGCTGGCCGGGGGCGAAGGTCCTTGTTACCGTCGGTTCGGTCGAGTCATCGAAGAGACCGTCGTTGTCGAGGTCCCAGGCGTATGTGATGGGGTGTCCGTCGGGGTCCGACGAACCTGTGGCGTCGAGAATGAAGTCAAACGGGTCGGCCGTGTTCGAGATCGTGATATCCGCGACGGGCGCATTGTTGGTTCCGAGCCAGTTGAAACGGAACAATTGTCCCCGCATGTGGCTAACCCCATAGATGGCTCCGTCCGGTCCCATCTCCAGATCCACCGGAGTGATTCCGTAGATCGTGCCTGGGCCCGTACCGGTGTTCGGTTCATAGTGGAACACCTGAACGGAGGCCGGGTCCGGGTGGCCGTTCTGTCCGACAGACATCACCCAGATGCAGCCCCTGGAGTAATCGGCTCCGAATAGGGCACCGTTGTAGGAGCCGGGGTAAAGCCCACCGGGATAGAAGGCGAGTCCTGTGGTCGACGAACTGGTTCGAGACATCTGGCCCGTTTCGGCCGGCGGGCAAACGTCGTCGTCGGGATGTTCGATGTCCTGGTTGTGCCGGTAGGCGAAGAACGGTGCGGTCACAGCACCGGTCCCCAGGTTGATCAAGTCCTGACACATGCCGACCGTGGAGTAGGTGGCCAGCTCCAGCGACGAACCGCTACCGCCTTCGTAACAGGGCCAGCCGAAGTTCAACACCCCTGCGGTCGGACTGAGGATTCGATTGACCTCCTCCCATGTGTTGTATCCGACGTCTCCGATATAGAGCTGGCTCGTATTCGGCCTGACGGCCATGCGGTAGGGGTTGCGAAGGCCGTGGGCCACGATCAGCTTGCCGATTGGATCGGAGTGAGATGCGTTCGGGTTCCCGGGCATCACCAGGGAG
>CAYLYQ010000051.1:0-15291 GCA_964388105.1 uncultured Acidimicrobiaceae bacterium | reverse complement strand
CGGACCTCCTGGTCGCGCTCCATCTTCCTGTCGCCCTGTGGTTCGTCGTTGCCTACCCCTATTCGGGCGGGGCGATCGGCTCACACCAACGGAGGATGGACTTCGTCCGCTTCACGGGCGAATGGATCATCTATTTCGCCCTGATCGCCCTCGGCGGAGGGGTGCTGTTCGCCCTGACCGGCCTCCTACTCGGACCGACCGGGATCGATGAGGAGCTGATTGCGGAGTGGGTCATCCCCACCGGAGCGGCCGGCGCCGTGGTGATCGCAGGATGGCTCGTGGAGCACAAGCAGCGAGTGGTGGAGAACATGGCCCCCGTCCTCACGATGGTCTTCACTCCCCTCTTCGCCATTCTGTTGGTCGTGGCCGTCGTCGCCTACGTGGCGAGTGGATTCGGAGTGGCCTTCGAGCGGGAGCTCATCGGCATCTTCAACGCCCTCCTGGTCATCGTGTTCGGCCTGGTGCTCTATGGAGTGTCGGCCCGCGACCCCATGGCGCCGCCGGCATGGGCGGATCGTCTCCAACTGGCCACGGTCACCGGCGCCCTGGCGTTGGATGCCGTTGTCCTCGGGGTGATGATCACGAGGATCGGCGACTTGGGATTCACACCGAATCGGACGGCCGTCGTCGGGCTCAACGTGGTGCTGCTCGTTGGGCTGGCGGGCACGGCGTGGCATCTGATGCGCTTCGTGTCCCGCCGCGACGGCTTTCATCGGCTGGAACGGTGGCAGACCACCTATCTGCCGGTATTCGCCCTCTGGGCCGCCCTCGTGGTGGTGGTGATTCCGCCGCTCTTCTCGTTCGCCTGACCCGTCAGGCCCCGAACCACTCGAGGACGCGCAGCGCCCGCAGGGTGTTCCAACGGCTCGGCTGACCGTCTCCGTCGTCGATGTCGAAGTAGACGTCACCGGGATGGCTGTTCTCGAGTGCCCATTTGCCGTCGGCGTCTTGCTTCCGGGCCACCAAGTCGACCGCCTCCTGGCAGCGCGAATCCCTCCGGCCGGCGGCCCGCATGTAATCGAGGCCGCGCAGCACGTCGTAATGCCACCTCGGCGGGAACGAGAACTGCGTCCATTGCGGCTTGATCACTTCGCCGGTGGAGAGGCTGCGCATGAGACCTCTCTGGAGCAGGTACTCCTCGCCCGCCTCGCGTGCGGCGGCGACCTCGGGCCTCGGACCGTGGGTCCCTTCGTACTCGTGGAGGGCCTCCAACACCGAGAGAGTCGTGTTGAAAGATGACCGGACCGATCCGTACTCGATGGCGCAGTTCCAGCCTCCGTCATCGAGACGCTGACCGAGCAACCTGTCGATCAGGCTGTCGACGTCGTGTCCGAAGTAGGAGCCGATGGCCGCCACCATCCCGTTGACACAGACCTCCGTCTCCCCTTCGAAGAAGTCCCAGACGTCTCCTGTGCCCGTGTCCCATTTCACGTTGCCCGCGACCCTTTCCAGGGCCCGCCGAACCACCGGGTCCTTCGGGTCTGCACCAAGGTGGCGCAGGAGGAGGAGGGTGTAGGTGGTGGAGGTCCACTTCGGCTGATAGGTCCCGAGCGTGCGTTGGGCCCACGCGATCAGCCACAGGTAACGGCCGGTCACCGGATCGGAAGGGTCGATCGGATCCTCGTTGAGCCGCTCCACGGTGGCCTCGTCGGTGTCGATGAACTCGGCGGCCTCGGCCGCGGAGATCATCTGCGCATCGAGCAGCCGCCGCCGGTCGGCGGCGTCGGGCACGACCGCCGGGTCCCGGAGGTGCTCATAGCCCTGCGTCCCCCACTGGCCGTCAGGGCCCTGGAAGGCGAGCAGCCGGGCGCCCCAGCCTTCTCTCGCCACACGATCCCGCTCCGCCGCCACTTCGGCCTCGGGCGCCCCGAGGAGGTCGCGTTTCACCTGCCAGCGGAGGGCTGGATCGGAGTC
The DNA here is from genome assembly GCA_964388105.1 of uncultured Acidimicrobiaceae bacterium. GTDB lineage: Bacteria > Actinomycetota > Acidimicrobiia > Spongiisociales > ZC4RG35 > ZC4RG35. The sequence goes on along the minus strand of CAYLYQ010000051.1, from coordinate 13,377 downwards.
GAGAAGCCATTGCAGAGTGGTGTCGGTCGTCTCGCCCATCGGGTCAGTCTCCCTCACCCATACGGACACTTGCTGTCCGCAGCATTGATCAGCGCGGCGCTCGCGTCGCCTTCTTGACCAGTTGGGTGATCTTCTTCTCGATGTCAGGTGTGACCTGGGTCACCGCGTATGCGGTCGGCCACATCTCACCCTGGTCGAGATTGGCGGTGTCGTTGAAGCCGAGGGTCGGGTAACGGGTCTCGAATTTCGCCGCCGCCTGGAAGAACATCACCACCTTGCCGTCTCGGGCGTAGGCGGGCATGCCGTACCAGGTCTTGACCTCCAGGTCCGGCGCCGTCGCAGTGACGATCTCGTGGATCTTCTTGGCGATCGCCTGGTCGCTCTTCGGCATCTCGGCGATCTTGGCGAGAACGTCGGCCTCGCCCTTCTGGCCCTTCTTCTGGGCCCGCAGCTCCTTGGTCCTCTCCTTGAGCGCCGCCTTCTCGGCGTCGGAGAGGCCGCCCGAATCCTTGGCGTTTCCTGCCATGTCGCACCTCCTGTCACCTGCCTATACCCGGGTGGGTTCGGATCGTCTCCACCCGGTGCTGACGTAGCATGACATCCAATGAACGATCGCCTCGTATCCCACGACCCTCGAACCGGCCAACCGGCCGGCGACGTGGCCCGGACCCCCGCTGCCGAGGTGGCCAGCGTGGTGGAGCGTTCCCGGAAGGCGTTTCACGTGTGGAGCGGACTGTCGTTCGATGACCGCAAGGACCACCTGCTGCGGTTCAAGCGATTGATCCTCGACCGCGGGGAGGAAATCGCGAGAACCGTGTCCGTCGAGACCGGCAAGGCGATCGTCGACTCCTACCCGCTGGACGTCATCACCACGCTCAACACTTTGGATCACTACGCGCGAAACGCCAAGCGGTATCTCGAGCCCCGGAAAGCGAAGACCTGGCCCTACGTGTCCACGAAGGCGTGGACCCTCTTCCAGCCCCGGGGCGTCGCCGGAGTGATCTCACCCTGGAACTATCCGTTCTTCCTCTCCATGATCCCGACGGCCACCGCGCTGGCGGCCGGCTGTTCGGTGGTGCTCAAGCCCTCGGAGAAGACGCCCCTGACGGGGCAGCTCCTCGGCGAGTTGGCGGCAGAATCGGGTCTTCCGCCCGATCTGGTGCAGGTGGTTCAGGGTGAGGCGGACGTCGGAGAGGCCATCATCGAGAACGTCGATGTGGTCGCCTTCATCGGCTCGACCGCCGTTGGGCGCAAGGTGGCCGAATCCGCAGCTCGTCGCCTGATCCCGGCGATCCTCGAGCTGGGGGGCAAGGATCCCATCGTCGTCCTCGACGACGCCAACCTGAGGCAGGCGGCCCGCGCCGCAGTGTGGAGCGGCATGCTCAACGCCGGTCAGACCTGCGTCTCGGTGGAGCGGGTGTATGTCCTCGACTCGGTCTACGACGACTTCATGGTGGAGCTGGCCGAGGCGGTCAGCGGCGTGGACGCCGCGTCCGACACCAAGCGCGACATCGGCCCCCTCATCGACCAGGGCCAGTTCGAGAAGGTGAGCCGTCAGGTCGACGATGCCGTGGCCAACGGCGCCAGTGTCCTGCACGGTGGCAAGCCGGTCCATGGGAACGGCGGGTACTACATGGCCCCCACGGTTCTCACCGGGGTCGACCACTCGATGTCGATCATGCAGGAGGAGACGTTCGGGCCGGTGATCTCGGTCATGCGGGTCCCCGACGAGGACACCGCGGTCAGTCTCGCCAACGACACCAGGTACGGGCTGCACGCCACCGTCTGGTCGAAGAACCGGTCGAGGGCGGCGCGGGTGGCCTCGAGAATCGACTCGGGGACGGTGGCGATCAACGACGCCGCCATGAACTTCGTCATGCCCACACTGCCTTTCGGGGGAGCCAACGACTCGGGCTTGGGCGTGGCGTTCGGGCCAGAGGGAATCCGCGCCTACTGCACAGCCAAGGGGATCACGGCGGCGCGATTTGGTGTCCCCACCACGGCGATCCTCGGGGCACGATTCCCCCGCCGCCGCAGTCTCACCTACTGGAAGGCCCTCGCCAGGGCGCTGTTCCGCTGGTAGCTCAGATCGCGCTGAACCAGCCCATGGCCCCGCGGTGGGCGATCGAGTGCTGGTGGGGGTGGAACATGTACCGGCCCCGCTCGGGCAGCCGGAACTCCAGGATCGCTCGGTCCATCTGGCCGAAACTGACCACATCGGTGGTGAAGGCGGGCTGGTCACCGATCCCAGCCGGGTAGACGTCGAAGGTCTCGGCGTGGAGATGGAAGGACCCGATCGGGTCGAACTCGGTGGCATTGACCACATAGGCGCGCACCGGTTCACCGGCCGGGATGCGGATCGGGAACTTGTCGTAGAACCCCGCCACGCCGTTCCACGAGTACAGCTGGTTGTAGCCGCCGTCCGCGGGGTCCCAACCCGAGAGGATCAACAGGATCTCGTGCGCCGGTGCCCGGCCGCCCGGCGGATCGACGATGAACGCCCCGTACAGGCCCCGGGCGATATGACGGTCGATCGGCATCGTGTGGCAGTGATAGGGATGGAGCCCGGCCGGCCCGGCCTCGATCTCGTAAACGGTCTGCCCGCCCGGCGGCACCGGTTCCCAACCGTCGTGGAGGGGGGAGTGCCGGCCGTGGAAGTGGAGATTGTGATCGTGGGAGGTGTGGTTGTGGAAGCGGATCCGCAGGAGCTCGCCCTCGGTGGCCCGGATGGTCGGCCCGGGAGCCGTCCCGTTGTAGGTCCAGGCCTCCACCGTGTGAGCTCGCGACACCTGCAATGGCTTCTCCACCACTGTCATCTCGATCTCCCGCACGCCCTCTCGCGACGGCGCCGGCGGGACGGTGATGCGATCCAGCTCGGAGCCGTCCATCCAGTCCGGGGGGGCGTAGTCGCCGCCGTAGGGGCCCGCCGCGGACCCCGCGGGCAGCTCACCCGACAGCCTGCGCTCGTCGGCACTGGCCGGGTAGTGGCCCTCGTGCCCGTCGCCGCTCCCGTCGACTGCCGCTTCGGCCTCGCGTGGCTGAGCCGCCAGCGCTCCCCCGACGATCCCGGCCCCGAACAGAGTGGCCCCGCCCAGGCGTTTGATCGCCTGCCGGCGGGTGATCTTCTCCGTCACACGATCCCGCCGACGAGGAGGGTGGCGACCACGATCCCGAGCCACAGTCCGAGCCCGCCCAGGGTCACGCCGAGCCGCCGGCCCACTCCCGTCGCCTTGTTCCCCGCCAGGGCGTAGACGAGCAGGCCTATCACCGGTATCGCCACTATCACCAGGGTCCAGACGATTCGGGCCGCCATGCCGCGATCCGAACCCCACAGGTTGAGAAGGGCCCAGGCACCCCCTACCAGATAAGCCAGGAGCGGCATCCACCACAGGACGGCACCCATCCAGACCGGCCAGAAGCCACCGTCCACCGCGACGCCCAGGATGACGGGGCGACGCTGGGCGATCTCGACGCCCTCAGGCATCTCGGGCGTGGTGAAAGAGGACGTGTCCAGGGACGCGAAGACATCGACGGCCGGCCGCACCGGGGCGTCGGCTCCTCCGGGCATCTGCGGGAAGTCGAGTTCCGGCTTTGGCGCATCGCCGTGGGCCAGTTGTGGGTTCTGCTTCTTGTTCGCCTGCGCGATTCGTCCCAGTGGATCGGAGGAGGTCGCCATGCCCCAGAAGAGCGGGAGATTGATCCCGCCACAGGAGTGGAAGAACTCGAGCGCGTAAGGAAGGGTCGTCGCCGCGTCGTTCCCTTCGAAACACGTGCCTTGTTCGATGGGGCCGCCCAGCGCGAGGTCGGCGCGTCCCGAGCCCCGAATCACGTTGTCACGGACGACGTTTCCCCCGGACGGCCAGAGGTTCTTGTCGAGCATGGACACGACCTGGACCCCGGACGTGGGGTTGTTGACGAGCAGGTTGTTGTGGACCACCGAGTCCCGGGCCCCGGCGAGGATGATCCCGTTGCCGAATCCCGACCACTCGGCGACCCGGCTCGGAGCCCGGCCGACCTCGCCGTTGTGGTGGACGTAGTTGCCCGCCACGGTCACGTTGTTCACGGGAGGAAGCAGTTCGGAGTCCAGCGTGTTGGGGACGATCCCGGCGACGTTGTGCCGCCACTCCGAGTTGACGATGTAGATGTTCCCCGACGAGTTGGTCCCCGAGTACCCGAGGCCGTTGAACTCGGCGAGAACGTCCGTGATCATGGCGTTGCACGGGTCGCACTGGCCGATGTAGAAACCGGCGTCCCACGAGCCCGACGCGTAGGAGTGCTCGAAGAGGCCGTCCACCGAGTCGAAGGCGTAGATCCCGTACACCCAGCCGTCGACGGCCGTCAGGTAGGAACCTCGGTACCCGGTCACACCGTTCCAGAAGAAGTCGTTGACCGTGTATCCGATGGCGGTCATGTTCTCGATCGCCACCCCGTCGGCGACCACGACGAACGCGTTCTCCCGGGTGTACTCACCGTCGAGGATGACTGCGTTGCGATCGGCGCCCCTGATCACCAGGCGGGGGGTCGTCACCGAGACCGACTCCTTGTAGGTGCCGGGTTGGATCAGGACCAGGTCCCCGGGATCGGCGGCGTCGACGGCCGACTGGATTGTCGGGTACTCGTCGGGGACGTGACGGGTGGTGCCGCTCCAACTGGTCTCGGTGTCGGTCTCCGGGGCCGCCTCCGCGACATCGCCACCTTCTCCCACGACGACTGACCCGACCATCCCCTGGTACTCGCCCGAGTCGTCCTTGGTGGAGTGGAGGGAGCAGAACATCTGGTAGGTCCCCTCCTCGTTGAAGGTGACCTCTGCCGAATCCTCGGGATCGAGCAGCGCCGTCTTCCATTCCCCGCCCGCGTCCTGGGCGTCGTGCGGAACGCGGCCCTGGTTCACGAAGCGCACCGTGTCGCCGACATCGATCTCGACGACCTGCGGGTCGTAGCTGTTGTCCAGCATCCGGACCTCGGTCACCGAGCCGTCTTCTCCCCCACAGGCGGCCAACACGAGAGCGAAGAGCATTGCCCCGCCCCAGACGACGACCCTTCGCATCGGGCGAGCATAGAGGACCCCTCGAAGGTCACCCGCCTCACCCAGGCACCCCCGGACTCAGGGCTGGGGGGCTCCCCGGGGGGCCTCCCCCGAGGGCATTCGTATAATCGGACGGCCGTCAGGAGGTGGCCCCGTTTCAACAGAGCCCAGGGCCCAGGTTCCGGAATTCACTGTCCATACCAAGACGCCGGTCGACTCGGCACCCGATTCGATCCGCAGGGTCATCGAGAAGCGCATCACCACCGGGGAGCTGCACCCCGGGGACCGCATCGGGCTCAAGTCAGAGCTGCTCAAGGAGTTCGGCGTCTCCGGCCCAACCCTCGACACCGCGCTGAAGCTGTTGGCCAACGACGGGCTGGTCGCCTTGCGAAGAGGCCCCAACGGAGGAGTTTTCGTGGCCCGGTCGCGCCCCGTTCTGCGACTGGGGTCCAGCCACCTCTGGGCTCGGGACGCACGCACCCTCGGCGAGAACATCGAGCTTCGTGAGGCCCTGGCCGCCTACCTGGGCGCATCGGCCGCCCGCGCCGCCGACCGCCATCCCGACCTGGTTTCGGAGCTGCGCCGGCTCGCCGACGTCCTCGACGAGGCGCCAGGGTCCTTCGACACCCAGCGCACGGTCTGGCAGGCTCACCGCATCCTCGCCGAGCTCTGCGACAGCGTCACCCTCCGATCCATCTATCTCGATCTCCTGGACGCAGCCGAAGCGCTCATCCTCGACATCGACTTCCCCGACTCCGGCACGGAGGCGCAACGGGAGAAGACCCGGATCACGGCCCACGCCAACCTCTTGCGCGCCGTGGCGGACGGAGACGTGGAGTTGGCGCGCGAATGCGGGGAGATCGTCCGCATCGTCTCGCCGTTCGGGCGCGACCCGAGCCTGTCGCCCCACCAGGCGTGACCCGTTGACGGGCTGACCCGCCAGGAGTACATTCAGCATATTGACTTAGGTCTTTATGCATGAGTGAAGTACCCACCGTCGCCGAGCTCGCCGTCGACTACCTGGCCCGACGAGGGGTGCGCCACGTCTTCGGCCTCTGCGGCCACACCAACATCGCCTTCCTCAGTGCGATGGAGCACAGCCCGATCGAGTTCGTCAACGTCCGCCACGAGCAGATCGCCAGCCACGCCGCCGACGGCTACGCCAGGGCGACCGGACGGGCCGGGGTCGTGCTGTCCCACCTCAGCCCGGGCCTGACCAACGCAGCCACAGGCGTCGCCAACGCGGCTCTCGATTGCATCCCGCTCGTCGTGATCGCCGGCGACGTCCCGTCGTTCTACTTCGGGAAGCACCCCCACCAGGAGGTCAACCTCCACTCGGACGGCTCCCAGTACGAGATCTACCGGCCCTTCGTGAAGAGAGCCTGGCGGGTCGACAACCCGGCGCTCATGCCCGAGATCCTGGAGCGGGCGTTCACACTCGCCGAGACGGGACAGCCCGGGCCGGTCCTCGTCGACGTCCCGATGGACATCTTCTCGGAGCCCGGCGACCCGGCCCTCTTCGCCAGGCAGCTCGAGAACGACAAGTCGCTGCGCCGCCCTTCCATCGACGAGGCCACCGCCGCCGAGATCGTGCGCATCCTCGGCGAAGCCGAGCGCCCCGTGCTGTATGTCGGAGGCGGTGTGACCCTGGCCAGGGCGAACGAGGAGCTGCAGGCGTTCGTCGACCACATGGGAATCCCGGTCGCCCACAGTCTCATGGGCAAGGGAGCGCTGTCCGACGCCCACCCCCTCGTGCTCGGGATGACCGGCTTCTGGGGCACCGAGCTAACCAATCAGAGCTGCCTGAACGCCGATGTGATCCTCGCCATCGGGACGCGCTTCAAGGAGGCCGACTCCAGCTCCTGGTACCGCGGATACACCTTCGACATCCCACCCACGCGGCTGATCCACATCGACATCGAGGCGTCCGAGATCGGCCGCAACTTCCCGGTGGAGATCGGTGCCGTCGCCGACGCCAAGGCCGCACTGGCGACCCTGACGAGGGTGGCCAAGGAGATCTATCCGGACGGCCGACCCGACGCCGGCATGGCTGCCCGCATCGCCGAATCCCGCGAGAAGTTCGCGGACTCCAATCGCGCCATGGCCACCAGCTCGGACTGGCCGATGATGCCCGAGCGCATCCTCGCCGACACCCGGGCGGTCCTCCCCGACGACGCCTACCTCACCACCGATGTCGGATGGAACAAGAACGGCGTCGGCCAGCAGTACCCGATTCTCACCCCCGGCACCTTCATCACGCCGGGCGGGTTCGCCACCATGGGGTTCGGCCCGTCTGCAGCGGTCGGGGTCAAGTTCGCCCGGCCGGACCGGACGGTGGTCTCACTCGTCGGTGACGGGGGTTTCGGGCAGAACCCGGCCGTTCTTGCCACCGCGGTGGAGCACAACCTCGGCGTGGTCTGGGTCGTCATGAACAACAACGCGTTCGGGACGATCGCCGGCCTCCAGAAGGCCCACTTCGACACCACATACGGCACCACCTTCCCCGGCCAGATCGGCGACTCGCTTCCCGACTACGCCGCCATCGCCGAGGCCTACGGAGCGGTGGGGATGCGCGTCCGGGCCGCCGACGAGTTCAAGGGGGCGTTGGAGAAGGCGCTCGGCATGGGCCAGCCCGTCGTCATCGACGTGCCGATGCGAAACAACCCGACCCCCACCACCGGTCATTGGAACATCCTCGACATCTACTCGCCCGAGGGCGGGAAGTCCCACGTGGCAACGGAGTGACCCATGGCTCGTGACATCACCCCCGAAGAGCAAGAACTGGTGACGACGCTCGTGGCCAAGGCCCGGGCTGCCATGGCCGCCATCGAGGACTACGACCAGGAACGGGTCGACCGATTGGCGCAGGCGATCGGTTGGGCCCTGGGCAACGAGGCCACCTTCACGCGTCTCGCCCACATGAGTGTCGACGAGAGCGGGATCGGAGACCGCGAAGGCCGGCCGAACAAGCGGTTCAAGATCCACGGCATCCTCCGCGACGTGCTCCGGCAGCGCTCGATCGGGATCATCGAGGAGGACCACGAGCGAGGGATCGTCAAGTACGCCAAGCCGGCCGGGGTGATCGCCTCGATCGTCCCGATGACCAATCCGGAGCTCACTCCCCCGGGCACGGCGATCAATGCGATCAAGGCGAAGGACGCGGTCATCTTCTCGCCCCATCCGCGTACGAAGCGGACGACCAACGAAGTGGTCCGGATCATCCGGGAGGTCATGGAGCGCGAAGGGGCACCCGCCGATCTCTTCCAATGCGTCGAGGAGCCCAGCATCCCCATCGCCCAGGCGCTCATGGCCTCTTGTGACATGACGCTCGCCACCGGAGGACCGGCGATGGTCAAAGCCGCCTACAGCTCCGGCAAGCCGGCCTTCGGTGTCGGCGCCGGCAACTCCACGATGGTCATCGACGAGACGGCGGACATCGCGGAAGCGGCCCGCAACACGAGCACCTCGAAGACCTCCGACTTCGGCTCGGGATGCTCCGCCGACGGAAACGTCCTCGTCGCCGCCGAGATCTACGACCGTTTCCGCGACCAGCTCGTCTCCGAAGGCGGCTACGTGGCGAACGCCGAGGAGAAGGCGCTGCTCGAGCGCGCGATGTGGGACGAGAACGGCGCCCGCACCATGAACACGATCGCCCAGTCCGGTCCGAAGCTCGCCGCCGAGGCGGGATTCACCATCCCCGAAGACCGCAAGTTCATCATCGTCGAGCAGTCCGAGATCGGAAAGGAACACCGCTTCTCCGGCGAGAAGCTCACATCCCTGCTCGCGCTCTACAGCTTCGAGGACTTCGACCAGGCCCTCGACATGGTGCGCGCCATCTACAAGGTCGGAGGGGCGGGCCACTCCTGCGGCATCTACTCGTTCGACGACGACCGGATCGATGCCTTGGCCCGTGTCGCCCCGGTGAGCCGGATGATGGTGCGCCAGCCGCAGTCCAAGGCGAACGGCGGCTCGTTCACCAACGGGATGCCGATGACCTCCAGCCTGGGCTGCGGGATCTGGGGCGGCAACGTCACCAACGAGAACATCAGCCTGAAGCACTACCTCAACGTCACCTGGGTGAGCCGTCCGACCCCGGAGGACCGCCCGTCCGAGCAGGAGCTGTTCGGAGAGTTCTACGGAACGGAGGCGCCATGACCGAGATCCGGCCGGAGTTCTCACTCGCCTACCTCACCGTCATCGGGACCCCACCGCTCCGGATGGTCGAGATCGCCGCCAGGGCCGGCTTCGACTTCGTGAGCCTGAGGTTCAACGCCGTCACCGAGGACGAAGTGACGTTCCCGTTCCTCACCGATCCGTCCTTGATCCGCGACTTCACGCGCAAGCTGGACGAGACCGGCATGCGGGTCCTCGATGCCGAGCTGATCCGCCTCGGCCCGGACGACGACCCCAAGGACTATCGGCACTTCATCGAAGTGGCGGCCGATGTCGGGGCGAGACACCTGATCGTGCAGCTGCCCGACCCGGACCGGGACCGCGCCGCTCACCGTCTTGCCCAGGTTTGTGAGATGGCAGCGCCGTACGGGATGACCGCCGACCTGGAGTTCATCCCGTGGACCCCGACTTGCGACCTGGCGGCTGCGGCCGAGATCGTCGACAAGGCGCAGCATCCAAGGGCCGGGATCCTGGTGGACACCATGCACTTCGATCGTTCCGGCTCGTCGGTCTCACAGCTCAGGCAGCTGCCCAAGGAGCGGTTCAACTTGATCCAGTTGTGCGACGCGCCGCGTGAGGCCCCTCGCAGCGACGACGGGCTGATCAGCGCGGCCCGAACGGCCCGGACCATGCCCGGCCAAGGCGGAATCGACCTGCGAACCCTCGTCGAGGCCCTTCCCCTGGTGCCCTACTCGCTCGAAGTCCCCAACGCCGTCATGCGGCGGGACATCGGTACCCAGGAGTACGCCCGCCGGTTGCTGGAGACGTCATTGGAGTTCATCACAGCCAGCGAACCGCGCGTCTCGGTCCTCCGCTGAGGCGGCGGCACTCGGGGGCCCTTGACCCGGTGAAATAGCGTCCAGTATGCTGGACCAATGTCCAGCAATGCGGAACGCGAGGACCGGAGCGGACCGCTAGCGGACTTGCGGGTCCTCGAGCTCGGAACCCTGATCGCAGGCCCGTTCGCAGGCCGCATCTTCGCCGACTTCGGCGCCGAGGTGATCAAGATCGAGCAGCCGGTGCGGGGCGACCCCCTCCGGGGTTGGGGACGGAGCTGGAACGGCTCCGACTCGCTGTGGCACCTGGTGCAATCGAGGGGCAAACAGTCCGTGACCGCCGATCTCCACGATCCCGAGGACCAGGCCCTTGTCCGGGCACTCGCACTGGAGAGCGACATCCTCCTCGAGAACTTCCGCCCGGGCAGGCTGGAGAGCTGGGGCCTGGACCCGGAAGACCTGATGAGGGCCAACCCGGGGCTGATCGTGGTCCGCATCTCGGGGTACGGCCAGACAGGGCCGCTGCGTGATCAGCCCGCCTTCGGGACGATCGCCGAAGCGGCAGGGGGACTCCGCTACATCACCGGCGAGCCCGGCCAGCCTCCGAGCCGGGTCGGGCTGAGCATCGGTGACTCTCTGGCGGCGCTCCATGCGGTCACCGGTGCGTTGATGGCCGTCCATGAGAGGCACTCGTCCGGCCTCGGCCAGGTCGTCGATGTCGCTCTGACCGAGTCGGTGTTCGCGATGCTGGAAGGGATCCTGCCCGAGTACTCGTATCACGGTCTCGTACGGGAGCGCACCGGGAACATCGCCCACAACTCCGCACCCACTAATGCGTACACCTGCGCCGACGGCGCCGTGGTCTGCATCGCCGCCAACACCACAGGGCTGTTTCAGGAGTTGTTCAGGGTCATCGGTTTCGCCGGATACGCCGCGGAGCCGGCTCTGGCGACCAACGCCGGCCGCGTCGCCCGCCGCGACGAGCTCGACCGAATCATCGGGGATTGGGTTGGGCAGAGAACCGCCGACGAAGTGGTCTCGCTGCTGCAGGAGCATCGGATCCCCGTCAGCCGGGTCAACAGCATCGCCGACATCGCCGCCAACGAGCAGTTCCGATCGCGGCAGATGCTCGTGGAGGTCGAAGACCCACGGCTCGACCGCCACCTCTTGGTCCCTGGCGTGGTGCCGAAGCTCTCGCGCACCCCCGGCGGGGTGCCGCCACTGGGACAAGATCTGGGCGCAGCCAGCGAAGCGGTGCGAAGCCGACTTCGCCCTTCCGTCTCTTCCGACCCACACTCATCCGAGCATGGGAGCAGTTGAGACTTTCCGTGGGCCCGTCGACCCCGACGACCTGGGGATGACGCTGATCCACGAGCACATCTTCGTGCGCAACCCGGAGTTGGAGTTGAACCTGGGCGACCAGGAGTGGGACGAGGCTCGAGCCATCGAGGAGGCCGTGGCCGGTCTGAGCTTCCTTCACGAGCAAGGGGTGCGGACCGTGGTCGATCTGACGGTGCCCGGGCTCGGGCGGGACGTCGAGCTCGTGGCCCGCGTGGCGCGGCGCGTGGAGGTGAACCTGATCGCGGCCACCGGTTGGTACACCCCCGATTCGCTGCCCCTCTTCTTCAAGTTCCACGGACCGGGCCGCGCGGTGGACGAGACCGACCGGCTCCTGGACATGTTCGTCCGGGACATCCGAGAGGGCATCGCCGGAACCGATGTCAGGGCCGGAATGCTCAAGGTGGCCACCGATGAGATGGGCCTCACGCCGGACGTGGTGCGGATCATGGAGGCTGCGGCGGTCGCCCATCAGGAGACTGGAGTCCCGATCACGACCCACTCTCTCCCCGCCACCGGGAACGGCCTGGCCCAACAGGACTTCCTCACCTCCCGAGGGGTCGACCCCGGGCGAATCGTCATCGGCCACTCGGGTGACTCCGAGGATCTCGCCTATCTTCGGGAGATCATGGACAACGGGTCCACTTTGGGTCTGGACCGGTTCGGCATGGAGCACGTCCTCTCCGACGAGCGACGGATCCGGACGGTCCTGTCGCTCCTCGAACTCGACTACGCCGATCGCATGGTCATGTCTCAGGACGCCGCCTTCTACAGCCACGTCACTCCTCCGAGCTGGCGCGCCACCAGGGCACCCAACTGGCGAATGGACGCGATCACGACCCGGATACTCCCCGCCCTCCGGGAGCGGGGAGTCACCGAGGAGCTGATCGACACCATGCTGGTGCAGAACCCGCGGCGGATCCTGGAGGTGTGCGTGTGAAGGCGGCATTGCTGGTCGAGCCCGGACGGATCGAGCTGGCAGAGGCGCCGGACCCGAACCCCGGGCCGGGCGAACTGCAGATCGCAGTTCGAGGCGTGGGCCTGTGCGGCTCGGACCTGAGTGTGTTCAGCGGACGCTGGCAAGCCCCTTCGTATCCCTGGATCATGGGCCACGAAGCCTTTGGCGTGGTCGAAGCCGTCGGGCCGGGGGTCGCCGAGGATCGGCTGGGTCAAACGGTGGTGGTCGAGCCCAATGTGGTGTGTTTCGTCTGCGCCCTGTGCGAGAGCGGACGGACCTCGGCGTGTGCCTCCCGCCAGTCGATCGGGATGAACCGGCCCGGTGCCCTGGCCGAGAAGCTCGTGGTCCCGGCGGCCTTCGCTTGGCCCGCGCCGGTCGTCGACGCCACCGACCTGGTCTGCGTGGAGCCCACGACGGTCGCCGTGGCTGGGCTTCGTCGTGCCGGAGATCCCCTGCCTGGCGAAGTCTCGGTGGTCGGCGTGGGGGCACTGGGGCTTCTGGTCACGCTCGTCCTCCGCGAACGAGGCGCCGAGGTCTACGCCGTCGACACCAACCCCGACCGCGCTCGGTTCGCTGCCGAGCTCGGAGCCGGTCCGGCCGGAGACGGGAAGCGATTCGATCTCGTCGTCGACACCGTCGGCTCCCCGGCATCGATCGCCGACGGGCTCGCCCGCGTCGCGGTCGGCGGCACTCTCCTGCTTCTCGGTCTCGACAGCCGGCCGTTCGAGCTCGATGCCCAGACGCTGGTGCGCGGGCAGGTCACCCTCACCGGTTCGCTGACCTATGACCACCCGCGCGACTTCGAATCCGCACTGGACATGATTGCCTCCGGACGGCTCCGGCCCGGCCGGGTCGTCACTGCCGAGTACCCGCTCGAGCGCGCGCAGGAAGCCTTCGAGTCGGTCGGAACGGAGCGCGGCAAGACCTGGATTCGGGTGGGTTCGAGCGAATGAATCCTCGTTTGGACGCAACGCTGCGTTCCATCTGGTAGGTTTCGTGTCCAGCTATGTGGACCCACTGGGACCGCTGCAACCGGAAAAAGGAGAGACGATGAGAAGGCACGCTCAGGTCCTCGCCCTATTGATTGCCATCGCGCTCGTGCTGGC
>CAYLYQ010000050.1:5120-15574 GCA_964388105.1 uncultured Acidimicrobiaceae bacterium | reverse complement strand
CCACGAGTGGGGGAGAAATCCTGCCTAGTACTTCGCCAGCTCCGCGGCCCGCTCCGCGATGGTCTCGGGCGTCGGGTAGAGCGCATTCTCCAACGATCCGGCGTACGGCATGAGCGGCACATCCGGCAGGCCGTAGCGGCGCACCGGGGCGTCGAGCCACTCGAAGGCCTTGTCGGCGATCTGTGCTGCCACCTCCGCGCCGAAGCCGCCGAACTCGTTGTCTTCGTGCACGATCAGCGCGCGAGATGTCTTCCGCACCGACGCTTCGATCGTGGGCCAGTCGAGGGGCTTGATCGTGCGTAGGTCGATGACTTCCGGGCTGATCCCGAGCTCCATCAGGATGGGGACAGCTTCCAGGCTGAAGTGCGCCATCGCCCCGTAGGCGATGATCGTCAGGTCGGTCCCGGCGTGACGGATCGCCGCTCGCCCCAGCGGGACTCTGTGTTCGCCGGCCGGATAGGGGCCCCGGGCGAGCCGGTAGAGCTTCTTGGGCTCGATGAAGAGCACGGGGTCCGGGTCCTCGAAGGCCGAGTGGAGGAGCCCTTTGACGTCGGCGGGTGTCGAGGGGATGACCACCTTGAGACCGGGGACGTGGGCGTAGAAGGCCTCGATCGACTGCGAGTGGTACTGGGCACCGTGGATGCCGGCGCCGTATGGCGTCCGGATCACGATCGGCACGTTCCAACGCCCGTCGGATCGGTAGTTGGCCCGGGACGCCTCGGAGACGATCTGGTCGAACGCGGGGTGGATGTAGTCGGCGAACTGGATCTCCGGGATCACCCGCATGCCGGTGGCGGACATCCCGATGGCGCATCCCACGATCGACGACTCGGCGATGGGGGTGTTGAAGCATCGGTCCGCCCCGAAGCGCTCGGTGAGGTCCTCCGTGGCCTTGAAGACGCCGCCCTTGCGCCTCGCCACGTCCTGTCCGAACACGACGGCGTCGTCATGCGCCTCCATGATCTCGTGGAGGGCCTTGTTGACCGCGGTGATCAGGTTGACCGTCTCCCCTTGGGGCGCGGGTTCCGGCTCGGTTGCAGGCTCAGAGGGCTCGATGGGCCGGGCGTACACGTGGCTCAGCGGGTTGTCAGGATCGGCCGACGCTTCCGCACGCTCCACTGCGTCGCCGAGCTCGGCGACGACCTCGGCGTCGATCCGCGCTTCGTCCTCCTCGGTGAGGAGGCGGCTCTCGATCAGGTAGGAGCGGAGGGCCGAAAGGGGATCCCTCTTTCGCCAACGCTCGACCTCTTCCTTGTCGCGGTAGAGGCTGTCGTTGTCGTCGGAGGTGTGGGCGTAGTAGCGGTAGGTCATCGCCTCGACGAGCGTGGGGCCCTCTCCCGCCCGGGCGCGGGCGACCGCCTCGTTCATGGTCTCCATGACCGCGAAGACGTCGTTGCCGTCGATCCGATGACCGGGGAAGCCGTATCCCGCGGCCCGGTCGGCGATGGACCCCGCCACGCCCTCGCTGGTGGGGACAGAGATCGCGTACTGGTTGTTCTCGATGACGCAGATCAGGGGGAGCTTGTGGATGCCGGCCCAGTTCATCGCCTCGTGCCAGTCGCCCTCCGAGGTGGCGCCGTCGCCTCCGTAGACCACCACCACGGCGTCGGAGCCCTGGATCTTCAGCCCGTGGGCGATTCCGGCGGCATGGGGGAACTGCGGCCCGATCACGGACGACTGGGTGAACACCCGCCGGTCGGGGTCGGACCAGTGGCTGGGGAGCTGGCGGCCCCCCGACATCGGGTCGGAGCGCTTGGCGAAGACGCCGAGGAAGACTTCGAAGGGGGTGAAGCCCCAGGCCAGGCCCACGCCCATGTCCCGGTAGTAGGGGAGCACCCAGTCCTTCTCGGTGTCCAGGGCGAACACCGACGCCACCTGGATCGCCTCGTGGCCGGAGGAGCCGAGTACGAAGGCCGCCCGGCCTTGTCGCTGCAGGGCCCACATTCGGTCGTCGATGCGGCGCGCGGTGAGCATGAGCCGGTACATGCGCACCATGTCGTCGTCCCGGAGCCCCAGACTCAGGTGCCGGAGATCGGTCCCGGCGGTCGTCACGCCCGATCGTCTCCGCTGCGGCGGAACCGGCGCAGGTCGCCGATCTCCTTGATCCGCTTCTCCGCCACGCGCTCGGCGGCCAGGTTGGGGAGGATGCTTTCGGCGTCGGCCACCTCGAGGATCTTCTTGGTCGAGTCGTAAATGGAGTCCACCAGGTGCAGTGCCCTGGTCTTCGAGTATCCGGTGAGCTGGTCGTAGACGTTGATGACGCCACCGGCGTTGACCACGAAGTCGGGGGCGTAGAGGATGCCCCGGTCGGCCAGGCGTTGGGCGTCCTTCTCGGTTGCCAGCTGGTTGTTGGCGCTTCCCGAGATGGCCTTGCAATTCATCTCGGGGATGGTCTCCTCGTTGAGGACCCCGCCCAGCGCGCACGGCGAGAAGATGTCGCACTCCACCTTGTGGATTTCGGTGAGGGGAACGGACTCGACTCCGAGCTTCTGCTTGGCCTTCTCCAGCGCCGGCGGGAACGAGTCGGCGATGATCACTTTGGCCCGAGCCTCGATGAGGAGCTGCACGAAGGCCGATCCCACTTTGCCGACTCCTTGGACCGCGAAGGTGCGGTCGGCGAGGTCGGGTGTCCCCCAGATGTGCTCGGCAACCGCGCGGGTGCCGGCGTAGAGACCCCTCGCCGTCACAGGCGAGGGGTCACCGGATCCGCCCATCGCCACGGAGGTGCCGAGCACCCAGCGGGTCTCCTTGCGGATCACGTCCATGTCCTGACTCGTGGTCCCCACGTCTTCCGCGGTGATGTACCGGCCCTGGAGCGAGTCCACGATCCGCCCGTAGGCGCGAAGTAGTCGCTCCGACTTGTCGGCATGCGGGTCTCCGATGATGACCGCCTTGCCGCCGCCCAGGTCGAGCCCGGCCGCGGCCGACTTGTAGGTCATGCCTTTGGAGAGCCGGAGCACGTCGGCGAGGGCTTCCTCCTCGCTCGAGTACGCATAAAAACGGGTCCCGCCCAAGGCGGGACCCAAAGCCGTGCTGTGGATCGCAATGATCGCCCGGAGTCCGGATACCGGGTCATGGCCGAAGAGGATCTGCTCGTGTCCCTCTTTGGCTACCTCGTCGAACACGATCAACGCACCGACCTCCTTGTCGCGGGGGCGCTTTGGCACCCGATCATAACCCTGGCTCGCGGTCCTGCGCCCCTGGCCGTGAATGGAGCGATGTGCCACGATGATGGCGTGACCAGAACCGCGCAGCTGCGGGTGTACTCGCCGACGGCATCTCCGTCGTCCGAGCCCGTGCCTGGGTTCGTCCACGACTTCGGGCTGCTCTCCGAGTCCCCGGACGGCGACCGCACGGTGGAATGGGGCGGGAACCTGCTGGTCTGCCCGTCCAACCTGAGACTCCGGGTGCTGGAGTCCACGGTGGCGTTCGCCAACGCCTATCGGGGGATGGGTGTCGGCTTGATCCCGGAGCGTGCCGCCCGTGTCGCGGCCAAGGAGTTGCGCCGCTACCACTCCGACCACCCCCAGCATCGATCCCACGTCCTCACCTCGGCGTGGCACGTCCCGGTCCGCTGGTTCGCGCTCTTCGTCCCGGCCGAGCGGGAGCTCTACGAGGGGCCGGAAGGGCCATGTGTGAGATTCCGCACCGGGATCGGCGATGCCCGTCGACGCCTGGAGCGTGCGGAGCGCATCCTGTCGGTATCCGGGGTCTTCCGGGGCCCTGCCGAGGACATGGCCCAACTGGCCGAATGGTTGGAGCCCTTCCCGGAGCGCTCGATGGTGGAGCTCGACTACGGAGGCGTCTGCGGTCTCTTCTCCGCGGGCGACGTCGCCCTCGACGACACGTGTGAGCTGGTCAACGAGTCTCTGAGCGCCTTGGGCGAAGGCGACATGATGCGTGCCGGGGAGTACTACGGCCGGGTGGTCGCCAGGTGGGCGCCCGCCTTCAGCGTGACCTTCTCCAACTGATCACGTCCACGCCAGGACCGCCAGCAGCCACACCCCCGCGATGAGGAGGCCGGCGGCGAGCTCGATCCCGATCGCCATGGCCACGGCTGCCAGCGACTGGCGTGTCGAGGCTCCGGCAACCTCCGGGCCGAGGCGCTTGCGCTCCGCCAGGTAGGTGCCGGCCACGAACCCGATCGGCGCCCCGATCACCGGGATCACGAAGAACCCGGTGATGGCTAGGGCTCCGGCGAAGAGCATGGTCGAGTTGGGCACGCCCGACTGTTTGATCCGCTTCCCCGGGATCAGGAACTTCACCACGGTCCCGATGACCGTGGCGCTGAGGGCGAAGATGGCAACCGCCCACGCCACTCCGCCGCCCTCCACGACAGCCCAGACGACGACGGTGCCCGCGACGAGGATCAGTCCGGGAAGGACGGGAATGAGGATGCCGGCCAGGCCCGTGAGGATGAGAAGGCCGATGACGATCTCGCCGACCGGGTCCATCGGCGGGTGTCAGGTCGTCGGGGTCAGGCGGTGGCTTCCCAGACCCGCGCCGTCCAGAGGTATCGACTGCCCTTGCGGCTGACCTCCACGAGCTTCTCCTTGACCATCGTGGTCAGGGCGGGGTGCTCCGCCAGCTGGGAGGGCAGGGGGATCGCTCGCTCGGCGAGCTGACGCAGATTCCCGAAAGCCGAACGCGCCCGGTCGAGGATGGTCCTCTCGTCCTGGAGGGTGCCTGTCGGGAGCAGGAGCTTGCCTCCCTTGCGGAGGACCCGGCGCACCTCTTCGATCATCCTCAGGGGCAACTCCGCGCCGGTGGGCCCGCCGGAGAGGCCTGAGGGGAACCAACCGGAGACACTGGCGATCACGTCGGGAATGCCCGAGATGTCACCGAGCACCAGGTCGGCCTGCACGCCCTCCGGGATGGGCTGGACGACATCGCCCTGGAAGAACTGGATGCGGTCGGCGACTCCTTGCGCCCTGGCATTGGCGGTGGCGATCTCGACGGTGCCGGCGGCGGCGTCCACGCCGTAGACATGGACGGCTCCGAGACGGGCGGCGATGATGGAGAGGATCCCGCTGCCGCAGCCGACGTCGATGACGGTGTCGCCGGGGCTCACCTCCATGGCGTCGGCCATGAGGGCCGAGATGGTGGTGGGCCGGAAAGTCTCCGGGCCGACCTCGAGGTCGATGGGCCCGAGTCGCCCTTTCCAGCGGATGGTCTCTGTCTCCATTGGGGAAACATACTCGTCTGACGGCGGTTTGTTCACGGCGGTTTGTATTAGCGCGCCGTCGGCACCACAGTTGGCGTTGTGAGGCGTGCGGCCCTCCTCCTGATCCCCATGCTGCTTGTGGCCTGTTCCGCCGCCGTTCCGACGGACAAGCTGCAGGGCGTGGTCGTGGAGAATCCGACGCCGAAGCCCTCTTTCACCCTCACCGACACGGACGGCAATCCGTACGACTTCGCCGAGAGGACCGAGGGCAAGGTCGCTCTCCTCTACTTCGGCTACACCAGCTGCCCCGACATCTGCCCAGTGCACATGGCCCAGATCGCCGAGGTGATCCAGCAGTACCCTCAGCTGGCCCGAGAGATCGAGGTGGTGTTCGTGACGGTCGATCCCGAGCGTGACTCCCCGGAGACGCTGAGCAAATACGTGTCCAACTTCAATCCCAACTTCGTGGGCCTGACCGGCACGCCCGAGGAGCTCGAAGCCGCCCAGCTGGCGGCCAACGTCCCGGTGGCGACCCTGGAGGGAGAGGGACCCGACTACTCGGTCAACCACGCGGCCTGGGTCATCGCCTACGCCCCGGACGGGCTCAACCACGCCATCTACCCGTTCGGGACGCGGCAGTCGCAGTGGAACAACGACCTCCGCATCCTGGCCGAAATGGACTGAGGGATGGACGTCACCTGGTGGTGTGTCGCTCTGGAGAAGCCATGGTCCTGGCAGTGGATCGCCTATCCGGGAATCTGGGTCGCCAGCATCCTCCCGATGGTCCTCTACACCGTGGCGATCACACGACGTGAGGGGCCCACTGACTGGCATCGCGCTCGGCTGTTCTACGCCGGGATGGTGGTCTTCTGGCTCGCCTCCGATTGGCCTCTCGGCACCCTGGGCGCCGGCTACATGGCCTCGGCTCACATGCTCCAGTTCTTGCTCTATTCCTTGATCTGCGCCCCCCTTCTCATGCTCGGCACGCCGGAGTGGATGGCCCGTGGCGTCCTCGACCGTCTTCGCCTCACCCGCTTCGTCGAGCGGCTCGGCGGGTCTCTCGTGGTCTGCGCCGTCGCCTACAACGCCATCCTCCTGGCCACCCACGCCCCGGGCACCGTCGAGGTGCTCCGCCGCAGCCAGATCGGCTCGGCCGCAATGGACGTGGCCTGGGTCCTGGCCGGTGTGATCCTCTGGCTGCCCATCATCTCGCCGCTCAGCCGCAGGGTCGGGGCGCCATGGTCGAGGATGCTCTACCTGTTCATCGGGACCGCCGTGGTCGCTGTCGTCCCGGCGAGCTTCCTCACCTTCGCCACCACTCCGGTGTACGCCATCTACGAGCTGGCGCCCAGGGTGGTCGACCTGACCGCCCGGGAGGACCAGCAGATCGCCGGCATCCTCATGAAACTGGCCACGATCCCCGCCGTGTGGGGAACGATCACGGTCATGTGGTTCCGATGGGCACGCCAAGAGGGGGCGTGGGCATGATCGCCCTGCTGGCTTCGATCCCGTCGCCGTCGGTGAACCAGTTCCACATCGGGCCGTTACGCGTGACCTTCTACGGCCTGCTGGTCACCACCGGGGTGGTCATCGCCTGGATGCTCACCAAGCGGCGGTTCATCGCCCGGGGCGGCACACCGGAGCAGGTGGAGAAGATCATGTTCCGGGTCGTGGTGTTCGGGTTCATCGGGGCCCGCATCGCCTACGTGTCCACCCACCTCGACCGTTTCGAGGGGGAGTGGTGGAAGGTGATCGCCATCTGGGAGGGCGGTCTGGCCCTCTACGGCGGCCTCACGCTCGGGGCAGTGGCCATCTGGTACACGTGTCGCCAGCTCGGGTCGCCGGCGTCCATGTTCCTCGACTCGCTGGCCCCTGCCCTCCCCCTCGCCCAGGCGGTAGGCCGCTGGGGCAACTACTTCAACCAGGAGCTGTTCGGGACGCCGACCGACCTGCCGTGGGGACTGGAGATCGCCCCCCAGTTCCGGCCCCCCCAGTACGCCGAGTACGCCACCTTCCACCCGACTTTCCTCTACGAGTCGCTGTGGAACGTCGCCCTGGCTTTCACCATCATGTGGCTGGACCGCAGGTTCCCCGTCCTCAAGGGCCGCCTCATCGGCATCTACTTCGTCGGTTACGGCTTGATGAGGTTCCTCCTCGAGTTGATCCGCACCGACACCACGTTCCGTTTCTGGGGTCTGAGCCGGAACGGCTGGGTCTCGATCGGGATCATGCTCATCGGAGCGGCCGTGCTGGCCTGGAAGCGCCGACCGGCACCTGGGCCCGAGCCGGCTCAGGCGTGAGCATCAGCCAGGTCGAGCTGACCTCGCACGACGGCCTGGATCTGCGCGCGTACGACAGCGGGGATTCAGGAGACGGTCGGGTCACCGTCATGTGGTTCCACGGGACGCCGAACATCGGGTCGCCTCCGGAACCCCTGTTCGCACTCGCCGACGAACTCGGTGTGCGTTGGATCGGTTACGACCGCCCCGGGTATGGCGGCTCGACGAGGAGGCCCGGACGTGACATTGCATCCGCCGCCGGCGATGTCGCCGCGGTGGCCGACGCCCTCGGGGTCGAGAGCTTCGGGGTGATGAGCCACTCGGGAGGAGGGCCGCACGCCCTCGCCTGCGCCGCGTTGCTGGGAGACCGGGTGGCCGCGGCTGCCGTCATCTCGAGCCTGGCCCCGCGGGGCGCGGAGGGCCTCGACTGGTTTGCGGGGATGTCCCCGACCGGGCAGGCGTCGCTGCAGGCGGCCATCGAGGGACTCGATGCCAAGGAGCGGTTCGAGATGTCGGGCGCCGGCGACGGCGACCCGGGGTTCACTCCGGGAGACATGGCGGCGTTGGGCGGCGAATGGAAGTGGCTCCTCCAGGTGGTCGGCCCGGCGATGGAGCACGGGCCCGGCGGGCTGATCGACGACGACCTGGCGTATGTCGGCCCCTGGGGCTTCGAGGTCGCTGAGGTCTCCATTCCGGTGCTGCTCGTCCACGGTGGCGCCGACGCGTTGGTACCGGCCAGCCACAGCGGTTGGCTCGCCCAGAATCTGCCCGACGCCGAGCTGTGGACCCGGCAGGGAGACGGCCACCTCTCCGTTCTCGCCGCCGCGCCCGACGCGCTGCAGTGGCTGGCCCGCCGCATCTCGCGCTGAGCGCCAACTCCCCGGGGGTCGTCGAGTCGGGATGTTCGCGGGCTCAAACCGACTCGGGTGCTTGCGCCCCTGAAAAAGGAAGGAACCCGGATCGCTCCGGGCTCCCTCAATCAACTGGGTAGTGGTTGGGTACTAAGGAGTCTGGTCGAATCCGACGCAGGAGACAAGGAGCAAGAACTCGGTTCCAGGTTCTTCGGCCCGAACCGTCATCTGCCACTCGGGTTGGATGGTGACATGGCTCCTGGCGATGTCCACGGCCGCGGGTGCACCCTCGATGGTGGCGATATAGCCCCCAGCGATGGCCTTGTCAGCCGGATCGCAGGAGTGCGTTATCGTGGTCCACACACCAACGTCGAGCATCGCAAACTCAGCATCTGCTACGTAGAAATTGTCCGCGTCAGCCGCCGGTCCCTGAGGTCCAGCCGGTCCCTGAGGTCCAGCCGGTCCTGCCGGTCCCGCCGGTCCTGCCGGTCCTGCCGGTCCCTGAGGTCCAGTCGGCCCCGCCGGTCCTTCGATGCCATCTCCGATGGCGTTGTAGAACCGGTGGAAGAATGCAGCCATCTGGCCGCGGGTCACGTTGTCGTCGGGACAGAACCTCGTGTTGTCGGGTGGGTTGCACCCTCTCGTGATGTCCATGTCCGCGAGCCAACTGATGTCCTCATGGAAGATGTTGCTGTCCGGCACATCCGTGAAACGGTGTGCGGCGACCGCGGCGGTGGCACTCACGACCATCGCCAACACCCCAATGACGACGATCAATGATCGTCTCTTCATTTTCCCTCCTCATGGCCCCGTAGTGGTGCCCTTCGCGGGCACCCTAGCCCCGTTTTCAGGTCTCGTGCCAGGCGACGACCGGGCTGGAGACCCATTTCTTCGGGCTCACATCCGCAGGGCGGTGAGGCCCTTCGGCCCGCCAAATGCCTGTCGACCGCATGAGACCGCTGATGGACTTCTTCGTGTGATCAGATGATGCGGCCGGCGTGCTCGTACAGAGGCTCGCCGGCAATGATCCGCTCCGGTCCGAGACGGCTCAAGTCGAGGCTCGGGGTGCTGCCCGTGACCAACTCCGCGAGGTGGCGCCCCACGGCGTGGCACTGCTGGAAGCCGTGACCGCTGAACCCGGTGGCCATGAACAGGCCCCGGATCTCCGGCCACTCCCCGACGATGGCGTTGGCGTCGAGCCGGTTCTGGGCGTAGAGGCCGGCCCAGGACCGAACCACTTCCAGCCGGTCGAAAGCCGGGAGGGTCGTGGCGAGCTCGGGCCAGATCACCTCGTAGAACCGGCTCCGGGGCGCCGGGGTGAAGTCGAATCCGACCGGGTCGGCGTCGGTTGACCACGCCATGAAGAACGTGTTCCCGTGCTCCGGCAGCACATAGACCCCCGAGGGCAGGAAGAAGCTCGGCAGGCTGGCCGCACCTTCGACTTCACCGGAGACGACATACACGGTTCGCATCACCGGATCGACCGGAACTTCGACATGCGCGGTCCGGAGGAGGCCGGCCGACCACGCGCCAGCCGCCACCACCACGACGTCTGCCGTCATCGTCGTGCCGTCACCCAGCCGGGCACCGGAGACCCGGTCGCCCGAGACGACGAGTGAGACGACTTCGCCCACGACTGCCTGGGCGCCGGACGCCAGAGCTGTGCGGCGGTATCCCTCCACCACTGCGTTGGGATCGACCGAGCCGTCGCTGGGGCCGAAGGTGCCCCCCACCAGTCCTGTCGTCGCCAGGGCCGGGTGCCGGGAGACGAGGTCCTCCATGTCCAACCAGATGGAGTCGCAGCCCAGGTGTTGCTGGTTCGCCAGTCCCGCCAGGGCCGCCTCCCGGCCTTCGGCGTCGACCAGGAACAGGTTCCCCTGCTTTCGCATCTGCGGGTCTGGCCTGAAGTCCCCGACTGCCATCGTCTCGGCGAAGTCCTCGAGACACTCCATGGCGTACTGGGAGATCCGGATGTTCTCCTCGAGGTTGAACTGGATGCGGACGTTGCCGTCGGACAGCATCGTGGAGGACCGGGCCAGGGTGGGGTCGCGTTCGACGACGGTCACGGTCGCGTCCGGATCGAGACGTTTCAGGTGGTGTGCGGTCGCCCAGCCGTTGGCCGCGCCGCCGACGATGAGCACATCAGGCACTGCGGGCGGA
>CAYLYQ010000050.1:0-5020 GCA_964388105.1 uncultured Acidimicrobiaceae bacterium | reverse complement strand
CGAAACCCAAGATGTACATGGTCGGTCTCGTCACCGACGACATGGCCCGTTCGCACGACTTCTATCGACGGCTCGGCGTGGAATTCGACGCCGACTCGGGGTCTCACCGCGAGGCGCGCGTAGCCGACATCACCTTCTTCCTCGACGACCGGCCGTCCGCATGGCATCCAGGCATCCAGGACCGGCCGTACCCATGGCTCCTCGAGTTCTACTTCGATTCCCTTGGAGGACCTCCGGGCCAAGCTCGACGAGTTGGCCTCGGAAGGTCACGAAGTCATTGACGAGCCCTACCCAACGGCCTTCGGTATGTGGTTCGCGTTCGTGACCGACCCTGACGGCAACACCGTGTTGTTCTCGGCCCAGCAGGATCAGGCGGACTGAGGAGCCACTCGTCATGGCCTTGGATCTCGTCGCGGTGAGTTTCGAGGTCCGCCACACTGGCGCGGTGGCCGCCTTCTGGGCCGACTTGCTCGGTCGGGAGGTGGTCGCCGAGGAGCGCGGCGCTCTGGTCCCGGGTGACGACACCCAGGTCGGCCTCCGCTTCGTCGAGGCCGAGACCGAGGACAGGACCGGCCCCAATCGGCTTCACCTCCACGTCACCAGCACCGACCTCGATGACCAGATGCGCACCGTTCGGAGGGTGGAGAAACTCGGTGGCCGGGTCATCCGCCAGCAGCCCGAGGAGGGTTATGTCGTGATGGCGGACCCGGGTCGCAACGAGTTCTGTGTCATCGAACCGGGCAACCAGTTCCTGGCCGGGGCCGGGTTCCTGGCCGAGGTCACCGACCATGGCCCACCGGAGGCCGGCCGGTTCTGGAGCGAGGTAACGGGGTGGCCGCTCGTCTGGGACCGTGATCTGCAGACGGCCATCCAGTCGCCGCTCGGTGGCACCAAGCTCTCGTGGGACGTCCGCACCGATAGAACCTACGGGTCCAAACGGCAGTGGTTCGACCTCGTCACGGATGAGCTGGCGGCGGAGGTGTCGCGTCTCGAGGGTCTCGGCGCTGCGAGAGTCGCCGAGATCGATGGGCTCGTGACCATGTCGGACCCGGGCGGAAACGAGTTCTCGATCCGGCTTGGGGACCCACTCCGGGCATGAGTCGGATGCTGGCCGAGCAGGGGATTTCTCCCCTACTGCGCTGACCACGGCGAGAGATGATTGGGGGTAGGACGAGGAGGTCCTATGTCGCTTCTGAAAGCCCCACCTGGGCGTGTCGAGAAAACCCGGACGCCTTGGTCTGTCATCTCTCTCGCCGTCCTGCTCGGGTTGCTGGCCTTCGGGTCCCTGCAAGGCGGGATCGCCATGGTCATGGACCCGGTCACCCCCCTCGGGATGTCGACGGAGTTCCTCGAAGGCACTCCGGTCGATGACTACTTCTGGCCAGGGATGTTCTTTCTGGGCATCGCGTTGGCTTCGCTGCTGGCAGTCCCCGGGCTGGTGCTCTCATGGGATTGGCCGTGGGCGCGGCGGATAGAGGCGAAGATCGGGTTTCGTTGGCCGTGGGTGGCCGCCGTGGCCGTCGGGACGCTTCTGCTCATATTCGAGATCATCGAGCTGTTTGTGATCCCGTTTCACCCGGTGATGCATCCGCTGCTCATCGCCAGTTCGCTTGCCGTCTTGGCTCTGGCGGCAACGCCTTCGGCTCGCCGTCATCAGGCCTCTATCTAGCCAGCTCGGGAGCGGGGCGTGTCGCCCGGATCGGCAGCTATGTAGAGGGGTCGGCGGGCTGACCGCGACCTCTCCACATGCGCACGCAGGTGACAACGAAGCCGATCGCGCCGAACAGCACCAAGCCCGGACCGAATTCTTCCCAGCCCAACCCAAACACCATCCAAAGCCCTAGGAGGATCGCCAGCACCTCACCCGCCAGCTGAGCAAGGAACTCCGCGCGCCTCGAGGCCTGGGCCACGCCCAGACCGTAGTCAGGTCGCACCAGACCGTCTCGTATCGACGAGTACTCCCCGCGCGAAGGGGCAAGCCCTACGCGATCGGACAAATGGCGAGTTTCGAACTCCGGCTCAGCCAGCCAGCGAGCCTCCGAAGATCTGCCAGGCGAGTACTGACTTGGCGGCGAGACTCAGGACCAGATACGCCTTCTCGCCGTAGGCGTAATCCGACCACTTCCCGACGCCCCGGTACTGGAGCCACTGGTTGAGCCCGAAGCTGAAGAAGAAGACGAACAACGCCACCACGATCCCGTAGACGAAGCCGGGCACCGTCTCCGCCCCGACGGTGTTGACCACGATCGCCACCCACGGAGCGAGGCCCACCAATGTGCCGAACCAGAAGGGGAGCATCGTTGTCTCCCGTCTCCCGGGCGGGTTCATCAGCTCCTGGATCCAGCCGAACAGGATCATCCCGATGTTGGCCCCGGCGACCGCGATGATCGCGGTCAGCGAGGTGATCCCGGTGTAGAAGCCGATCAGGATGATCATCAGCGTGGCGCTGAAGGAGTACTCCACCCAGCGGAACCGGTTGATCCCCCTGCGCAGGTCGGCCTCATAGGTGCCCCGTCCCACCGTCGCGGTGATCAGGTGGTCGAGGGCCGCCAGGGCGAGGAAGAGTGCGACGGCAGGCCCGATCGCCACCTCGAAAAGGGTCTCGGGAGCGGGTGACGGCGCGCCGGGAGGGCCCTCCGGGAAACTCTCGGTGACCCCGATGGCGAAGTCGCCTGCGAGCAGGACAATGGCCGCTGCCTGGGCCAGGTGGAGCACGGTGAGACCGAGGTTCCACGCCCGAAGGTTGCGCAGACGCTCCGGTGTGACGCCGCTGGCGACCGTTCCCTGATTCGATGTCATACGGAAGTCCTTTCCACGTTGGTGCTCACTTGCCCGGCTGACGCGTGGCGCCGGTTGGCCGCTAGCGGTGGCGCCGAGGTGAGCCGGAGGTACTGGTCGACCCCATAGAATCGGAACTGCCGCTGCACGTCAGACGGGAGGTCGCTGGCGGCCAGGTCGGCCGAAACCACTTCCGGGTCCGTGGCGAAGTGGGTGGCTCCCTGCCGGCGCAGGGTGCAACTGCCCGCAGCCAGCGTGTTCTTCAGCCAGTCGACCTCGGTCCCGTAGGGGAGGGGGATGTAGAAGCGGCCGTCGACCTGTTCCGCCACCACCGGGGTGGCGTATTGCTTCCCGGAGACCCGTCCCACGTGGTGGACCACAGAAGCGTAGATGTGTCGACGACCGGCCATCTTCAGCACCACCGGGTTGAGCCAGCGCCTGTTGAAGCGGCGGATCAGATCCATCATGGGCGGACGCCCCTGTCGGAAGACCATGGCGAGCACGCCCACGAGAGCGAGCCCGGCCAAGGCGACAACCAGCCAACGTCTGAATCTGCTCATCACTGCCTTTCCTCGCGCAAGGATTCACTCGAACCCTGCTGCTCGGGAAGGGCCTTTGTGCCCGAGAATGTCGGGGGCCCGGGGCAAGGGTCAGCGGTAATCGTTCCTGACGTCCTGGACCAGTTCGCCGTCCCGGACTTCGAGGATGCGGTCGGTCATCTCGGCGACCCCCCGGTCGTGCGTGACGATGAGGAAGCCGGTGCCCTGTTCACTGTTGATGTCGCGGAACAGCTGATAGACCGCTTCGGTGTTGGCGGTGTCCAGGTTTCCCGTCGGCTCGTCGGCGAGGACGATTCCAGGGTTGTTGATCAGAGCTCGTCCGATCGCCACCCGCTGCTTCTGACCACCCGAGAGCTGGTTGGCGTTCTTGTTCGCCAGGCCGGGCAGTCCCAGCAGTTCCAGAAGGTCCTCGACGCGTCGGCGTTCAGCGTCTCCGACCTTCTGCCCGGTGATGCGGATCGGCATCGTCATGTTCTCGAAGACCGAGAACTCCGGCAGGAGATGGTGGAACTGGAAGACGAAACCGATCGCCTCCGCCCTGAGCCGGGCTCGTCTCCGACGATCGAGCCGGGTCGTGTCCTCGTCCCCCAAGAGGACGCGGCCGGCCGTGGGCGTGTCGAGGAGGCCCAGCAAGTTGAGGAGGGTCGACTTCCCGGAACCGGACTGGCCCACGATGCTGGCGAACTCGCCCTCACTGAGGTTGAAGGACACCGACGACAATGCCCGGGTGGCGGTGTCGCCCTCGCCGTAGATCTTCTCGATCTGATCCGCAACCAGCACGTCAGCCACCCTGGATCACCTCGATCGGATTGAGCCGCGAAGTGGATCGGGACGGTATGACCGACGAGGCCAGCGCGACCACGATCCCGATGGCCGCCGAGATCAGGATCAGGGTGAGGCTGGGCCGGACGCTGAAGTCGACCGGGGCGAACGAAAAACCCCAGATCAGCAGGTAGCCGAAGGCGATCCCCAGGGCCACGCCCGCCGTGCCGAGGATGAGGGCTTGGAGCAGGAAGACGCGGCCGGCCGCGGCGTCGGTCATTCCCATCGCCTTGAGGATCCCGATCTGGCGCGTCTTCTGGACGGCGCTGATGGCGAGAGTGCTGGCGATGCCGAGCGCCACCGCGACGAGGACGAAGGCCTGGATCATGAACGAAGAGCCCGACTGCGCCGCCAGACCGCTCAGCAACTCCTGGTTCTCGTCCTGCCAGTCGATCACCTCGATGCCATCGGACGCGAGGCGGACCGCCACCTCGGTCGATGTGAACACGTCGTCGACCTGGATCTCGATTGCCGAGTACTCGTCGTCACCCAGGCCCAGTGCCTCGCCGACCGACGCCGTGTCGAGGAACGCCAGGCGATCGTTGGCGGCGGCGGCCCCGAGATCGAAGATGCCGGCGACCTGGAAGGTGGCCATGCTGCCGTCGGGAACGATCAACTGCAGGTCATCGCCAGGTTGGACGCCCGCAGTTTCCGCGAAACTGGTCCCGACCAGAACCTCACCAGGATCGAGTGAGTACCGGCCCGCGACGATCCGGTCATTGAGCCCGTAGATCGATTCGATGTCTTCGGCGGAGCCGGTCCGTGATGCTGAGCGGGAGACTGTCCCCGTCGACGAACAGCGCCGACATTCGTCGGACGGGGATCGCCGTGGAGACCTCGGGTTGACTGCGGGCATTGTC
>CAYLYQ010000049.1:0-15899 GCA_964388105.1 uncultured Acidimicrobiaceae bacterium | reverse complement strand
CCACCACATCGGGGTGCCGGAACAAGGCGTTGTCGTCGAAGGCCATCTTGGCGTCCAAGGCCATCACCTGCCCGTCTCCGGTCACCACCAGCGGGTTGATCTCGACCAGGTCGGTGTCGAGGTCCATGGCGGCCGACGCGATCGCCGTCACGAATCGGCTGAAGGCGGCGGCCGCGTCGCCGGAGAGGCCCAAGCCGTGCGCCAGCTCATTGGCCTGGAACGAGATCAAGCCGAAAGCGGGGTCGACCTCGGTTCGGAGGATCTTCTCCGGCGTCTCCTCGGCGACCTTCTCGATCTCCATCCCCCCTTCGGTGGAGGCCATCACGATGTTGCGCGAACGGGCGCGGTCCAAAAGCACGGCCAAATAGAGCTCGCGGGCGATATCTATGCCCTGCTCGATGTACAGGCGGTTGACCGTCTTCCCCTCGGGGCCGGTCTGGATCGTGACCAGGGTGCTCCCCAGCATCTCTGTGGCCAGGCGACGAACTTCGGCCTCGGCCGCCTCGACGCCACCTGAGATCCCGGCCGTGACCACGTTGACCCCGCGAGTGTCGGGGTGTTCCGAAAAGGTGCCCTTGCCCCTGCCGCCGGCATGGATCTGGGACTTGACCACGACCACCGGATTCCCCGATTCCTCGACCAACGGTCGCACCGCGGCGACGGCCTCGTCGATCGTGGCCGCGGCCCAGCCCTTCGGCACCGGGATGCCCCGGGCCGCGAGCAGCTCCTTGGCCTGATACTCGTGGATCTTCAACTGGTTCTCCTTGTCGACACACCGGCCTACGGGGCCGGGACGTTGGCCTCCACCCAGGCGGCGATCTCGTCGAGCGGGGTGCCGGGAGTGAAGATGGCAGCGACGCCCGCTTCCTTCAACTCGGCGATGTCCGCTTCGGGGATGACGCCGCCACCGAACACGATCGGATTGGCACCGCGTGCCCGCAACTCCTCGACCACCTGCGGAAAGAGGGTCCGGTGAGCCCCCGACAGCGACGACAGCCCGACCGCGTCCACGTCTTCCTGCATCGCGGTCTCGGCGATCTGGGCAGGGGTCTGATGCAGTCCCGAGTAGATGACCTCATGACCGGCGTCACGCAACGCGCGGGCGATCACTTTGGCTCCGCGGTCGTGGCCGTCCAGGCCTGGCTTGGCGATGAGTATGCGACGAGGCACTCGGCCGGAAAGGGTACTCCCGCTCAAGACGTGTCCTCCACGCGCAGGCGGTTTGCGCAATGGCACCGGCCCCCCTCCCCCTCGCTTCGCTCGGGTACTCCCCCAGCAAGCTGGGGGAGAAATCCTGAAGCACCGGCCCCCCTCCCCCTCGCTCCGCTCGGGTACTCATCTGGATGTGTCCCCCAGAGCGAAGCGATGGGGGAAGGGACCGCTTGCGGGTAGGGGGGCCGGTTCTCCAGTCGCAAGCCGCTCACTCGTGTGGCTGCGGCAGACGTGGATCCAACTCACTCAACCGCTCGCGGATCCGATAGACCGTCCAGAAGATGTTCGACCACACGTCCTCGTTCCAGAAACGCAAGACCGCAAAGCCTCTGCTCCGCAGGTAAGCGTCGCGCCGCGCGTCGTACTCAGATTCCTGGTGTTGACCCCCATCGACCTCAATCACCAACTTGGGGCGAAGACACGCGAAATCGGCAATGTAAGGCCCAATTGGATGCTGACGGCGAAACCTCACTCCGAGGGCACTGCCGCGGATCTGCTTCCACAAGAGAGCCTCTTCACGGGTCATGGTTCGCCGAAGTCCGCGCACGCGATGGAGTCGGTCGACAGGTGACCCCAGGTTTCCTTCTTCCATCGGAAGAATCATTCGTCACCAAAGCGTGGAAGGGAACCCCTCTCGTCCTACGGGCAGGCGCGGGTACGCTCAGAACATGCCTTCCAACCTGCACGGGCTCGCCTCCAAGGGCGTCAGCATCTGGTCGGATCAGATATCCAGGGCCATGCTCGACTCAGGCGAGCTTGCCCGCCGGGTCGCCGACGACGCGGTGAGCGGCGTCACCTCCAACCCGACGATCTTCGCCGGCGCCATCGTCGGCTCCGACGAGTACACCGACCAGATCGAAGACCTGCGCAAGGCCGGCATGCCCACGGACGAGATCGTTCGCAACATCATGGCTGCCGACATCGCCCGGGCCTGCGATGTTCTCGCCCGGGTCCACGCCGACACCGACGGAAGCGACGGGTTCGTGTCGGTCGAGGTGACTCCACTCCTCGCCGACGACACGCATGCCACGATCGAGGAAGCCCGCGAATGGGTGAAGACGGTCGATCGCCCCAACCTCCTGGTCAAGGTGCCGGCCACCCCAGAAGGAGTGCCCGCGATCAGCGCGTTGACCGCTGAGGGGATCTCGGTGAATGTCACCCTCATCTTCTCGTTGCAGCGGTACGACGAAGTCATGGACGCGTACCTCACCGGTCTCGAGGACTACGTCTCGGCCGGGGGCGACGCCCGCGAGGTGTTCTCGGTGGCATCGTTCTTCGTGTCCCGGTTCGACACCGAAGTCGACCGGAGACTCACCGAGATGGGAGGCGATGAGGCCCGTTCGTTCCTCGGCAAGACCGCGGTCGCCAACGCCCGAGCGGCCTATGGCCTCTACCTCGACAGATTCGGAGGCGACCGGTTCGACGCCCTGGCTTCGAAAGGGGCACGACGCCAGAAGCCGCTCTGGGCCTCCACTTCGACGAAGAACCCGGCCTACCGCGATCTCCTCTACGTGGAGGACCTGGTAGCCCCCGGAACCGTGAACACGATGCCGTTGGAGACGATCGACGCCTATCAGGACCACGGCGACCCTGATCCGACGCCGTTCTCGGACTATGAGATCGCCCAGGCTCGGGCCGACCTCGACCGCCTCACCGATCTCGGCATCGACTACGACGACGTCGTCGGGGTGCTGGAGCGCGAAGGCGTCGACAAGTTCGCCAAGAGCTGGCATCAGCTCCTGGAGGCGATCGAGGCCTGACTCAGAGGTTGACCATCACGCCGGCGAGAGCGGCGACGATGGCAACGAGTCCTGCAACCAAGGCGTACAACAGCCGGTCGATCTTCGCCGCCATGCCCAACAGCGACTCCTCTACGCGACCAAGTCCGGCTTCCACGGCGTCGACTCTGGCTCCCAGAACGTCGACCTGAGCGCCCAGGCGTCCGACATCTGACCTCGTGGCCAAATGGTCGATTTCCTGGATCCTCATCGCGCTCATGAGCGTCTCCGTGCGCTCGGGACCGAGCAACTGTCGCAGTCCAGTGTACAAGTCGGCGCGAGCCGCCTCTGAGATGGCCATGGAGTCAGGATGCCTGAGTTGGGGCGGTGGGACAAGGGGTATGAGGTGTGGCTGCGGGAGTCAGGCGCGTTCCAGCGGGGCCCAGGCCAGCAGAACTCGCTTCTTGCCCTGGGTGTCGAAGAGGATCTCCGCCTCGGCCCTCTCGCCTTCGCCCACCACCTCGCGAACCGTGCCGAGGCCCCACTTCCCGTGGCGGACCCGATCGCCAGGGCCGATCTGGTCCGAGCTCACGGTGCTCACCGGCCCCGAATAGGCGGCCTTCTCGGCCGGGGTGCGGAGCTGACGCTTCGCCGCCTTCTCCATCAGCCCCGAAGGGATCTCCTGGAGGAACCGTGACGGCGGGTTGTAGCTGGAGCCGCCGAACAGCATCCGGTTCCAGGCCGAGGTCAGGTAGAGCCGGTCCATGGCCCGGGTGATGCCCACGTAGGCGAGACGGCGCTCCTCCTCCAGTTCCTCGGGGTCGCCGAGCGAGCGCATGTGGGGGAACACCCCGTCCTCCATGCCGAGGATGAACACGACGGGAAACTCCAGGCCCTTTGCGGTGTGGAGGGTCATGAGGGTGACGGCCCCCGCTCCCTCGTCCCATTCGTCGATGTCGGCGACGAGGGACGTCGTCTCCAGGAAGAGCTCGAGGCGGCGCATGTTGTCGGCGTCGTCGAACTCCTCGTCCCCGATCACCGCACCTTCGTTGGACGACTCGAACTCCGCAGCCACTCCGGCGAGCTCCTTCAGGTTCTCGACACGGCCCATGGCCTCGATGGTGCGTTCCGCCTCGAGAGTCGCCACCATTCCGGTGTCGTCGAGGACCGCCTGCATCGCCGCGGCCACGCCGCCGTCCTCGGCCTTCTCACGCAGCATGCCGATCAGCGCCACGAATTCCAGCACCTGGCGTTGGGCCCGGGCGTTGAGCTGCGAGATCTCGTCGACTCGCTGCAGCCCCTCGAAGAAGGTGATCCTCGCGCTCTGCGCGAACCGGTCGACATGGGCGATGGTCGTCGAACCGATGCCCCGGCGCGGCTCGTTGATGATCCGCTTCATCGACACCTCGTCGGCCGGGTTGACGATGGCCCGCAAGTAGGCGAGCGCGTCCTTGACCTCCTTGCGGTCGTAGAACTTCACCGACCCGACGACGCTGTAGGGGATGCCCCTGCGGACGAACACGTCCTCCACGACACGGGACATGGCGTTGGTCCGGTAGAAGACCGCCATGTCGGAGAGGTCGAAACCGGACTCGCGGAGGCGGTCGATCTCGTCGACGACGAACCCTGCCTCGTCGTGCTCGTCCTCGGCCTCGTAACGGATGATCGGCAGGCCCTCACCGCGGTCCGACCAGAGGTTCTTCGGTGTGCGCTTGGTGTTCTGCGCGATCACGGCGTTGGCGGCGTCGAGGATGGTCTCCGTCGACCGGTAGTTCTGCTCCAGCACGATGACCCGGGCGTCCGGATAGTCCTTCTCGAAGTCGCGGATGTTGCGGATGTCAGCGCCGCGGAACCGGTAGATCGACTGGTCCGAGTCACCGACCACGCAGAGGTTGCGGTGAACGGCCGTCAGCTGCTGGACCAGCATGTACTGGGCGCGGTTGGTGTCCTGGTACTCGTCGACCAGCACATAGCGGAAGCGCTCCTGATAGGCCCGAAGGACGTCGGGGAAGGCGGCGAAGAGCTCCACGGTGATCATCAACAGGTCGTCGAAGTCCATCGCCGAAGCCGCCAAGAGCCGCTGCTGGTAGAGGCGGTACACGTCGGCGACCTGCTCGTGATAGAAGCCCTCACCCTGATCGGCGAACGACTCGTAGTCGACCAGCTCGTTCTTGGCCTTGGAGATGACGGCCTTCATCGCCTTCTCCGGGAAGCGCTTGGGGTCGAGGTCGAGGTCGCGCAGCACGAGCCGGATCAGCCGGAGAGAGTCGGAGTCGTCGTAGATGGAGAAACCGGACCGGTAGCCCAGTCGGGAAGCCTCACGGCGGAGGATTCGGACGCACGCCGAGTGGAAGGTGCTCACCCACATCCGGCGGGAGATGCCTCCGCCGACGAGGGCCGCCACCCTCTGCTTCATCTCGTCGGCCGCCTTGTTGGTGAAGGTGATCGCCAGTATCGAGTCGGGCGCCACCTGATGGTCCCGGATCAGATGGGCGATCCGGTAGGTGAGCACCCTGGTCTTGCCCGAGCCGGCACCTGCCACCACCAGCACCGGGCCCTCGGTTGCTGCAACGGCCTCCCTCTGCGACGGGTTGAGGTCGGCGAAGAGGGGCGTGTCGGCCGGGACGTCATCGGTGAGCCACTCGGCCTGCATTGGGGCCGATCGTAGTGGGGGGTGGGGACATGTCCCGGACCCCGCGAAAGCGGGGGGATGACTCCCCGCTAACTGACGGGCATCTCGACGACACCGATCTCGTCGAGATCGACGGTCGTCTCCTCACCGGGCGCCACCGACGGCCGGCGAAGCGGCAACGAGTAACAGAACCTGGCGCCGGTAGGAAAGCGTCGCTCGTACCAGACGTCACCGCCCATGAACCTTGCCAGGCGACGGGCGATGGGGAGGCCGAGGCCGATCCCGGTCGCCTCCCTGGCGTCGCCCTTGGAGAGCTGCTCGAAGTTCTCGAACACCCGCAGGGTGTCTTCGTCGGGCATGCCGGGCCCGTTGTCCGAGATGATCACGGTGTACTGGTCGCCGACGACGAAGCCCTCCACCATGATCTGGTCGCCCCCGTACTTGCGGGCGTTCTCCATCAGGTTGCGCACGATCTGCTGGACGCGGCGGCGGTCGGCGTGGACCCGGACGCCATCAGGCAGAGAGACGAGCGAGGTCTTGCGGCCGCCGTTGGGGAAGACCATCTGGGCGACGTCCTCGATGAGGTCGCCGAGGTCGAAGAGCTCGGGATCGAGGCGCATACGGTCGGCTTCGAGGCGGGGGATCACCAGGACGTCCTCGACCAGGTCGCCGAGGTAGATCGACTGCTTGTTGATGATGTTCAAGAACTCGTCGACTTCCTCGGGCGGCAGGTCCTGCCACGACTGGACGAGGGTGTCGGCAAAGCCAGCAATGGAGGTGAGGGGGGTCCGCAGCTCGTGGCTCACCATGGCGACGAAGTCGTTCTTGATCGTGTGCGCCTCATCGGAGAGGCGTTTCACCTCGCGCTCACGCTCCCGCCCCTTGGCGGTGATCCTCCACGCCCAGAGCACCGCCCCGACCCCGATGATGGGCGAGACGTACAGGAGGATGTCGACGTATCCACTCAGATCCGGCATGCCTTTGTGTTTATCGGCGCGCCGGGAACCTGCCTGAAACCCGGGATTCCTCCCCCGTGGAGCGACAAGTCCCCAATTCTTTCGAGGAAAGTACCGCCGGACGACGAAAGGAGTCCGAGGGGTTGAGGGAGCGGAACGGGGGAGTGCCCCGGAGGGGCGAGGGGGCGCGAGCGAAGCGAGCCGGGTTACGCGGTGTCGGCGGCGTCCAGGCCCAAGAGCCCTCGGAGGGTCTTGGTCAAGACTCCCTGACGGAGGTCGAACTTGTCCAGATAGGCGTCGACCCCGACTTCCCAGGCGGCCTGCTTCTCCTCGGGCGTGGCGACGCCGGAGACCATGACGATCGGGACCCGGATGTCCGCGGCCCGCATCGCCCGCACCAACTCCACCCCGTTGGATCGGGGCATGGAGTAGTCGACGACCATGGCATCGAAGCCGTTGGTGGCCATGGCCAACACGGCCTCACGGGCACCCGCGGCCACTTCGACCTCGAAACCGGCCCCGGCGAGGGTCGCGGAGAGGAGTTGGCGCACCCCGGCTGAGTCGTCTACCACCAGCACCCGTGGTTTGTCCGCGAGCGCGCGCGGACGCTGGCGGGCCAGCACTCCCAGGAAGTTGGGGTCGATGACGACGAGCACCTGACCCCCTCCCAGCATTGCCGCTCCGGTGACGTGGCTGGCGCCCTCGAGGATGGGCCCCAGGCTCTTGACCGCGACGCGTCGGCGGTCGACGAGTTCGCTGACCGTGACCGCGACCAGGCCCGAACGGGTGCTCACGACCAGCAGCTCCGACTCGTCCTCGGGCTGTTCGGCGCCCACCGCGAGCGAAAGCGAGACACACGGGATGGCCGCGCTGCGGAAGCGAAGGGCCCTCCCCGAAGCCGTCGTCAGGACCTCGGCGCCGGCCAGAGGCATCGCCGCTTCGACGGCCGCCTCGGGGAGCCCCCAGAACTGGTCGCCCACCGCCACGACGACGACGTTCTGGAGGACCATCGACATCGGAAGGACGAGCGTCGCCGTGGTGCCCACCCCGCGCTGAGAGCTGATGTGGACCGCTCCGTTGACGGTCTCGACGGCCTCGCGTGCGAGAGGAAGCCCGTCCCCGGCCCCCGAGAACTC
Organism: uncultured Acidimicrobiaceae bacterium; assembly: GCA_964388105.1. GTDB lineage: Bacteria > Actinomycetota > Acidimicrobiia > Spongiisociales > ZC4RG35 > ZC4RG35. The sequence goes on along the minus strand of CAYLYQ010000049.1, from coordinate 8,245 downwards.
GGTGACCTCACGCCTGGTGGTGAAACCGTGGTGGAAGAGCACGGGCGACAGGTCCGGCGGCATCACCGGGATTCCCCGGTCATCGGCCGCCTCCGCGACGCGGTCCCAATCGATTCCGGCCCCGTCGTCGGTGACCGACACCTCGATCCGGTGGTCCCGCACCTCCGCAGACACCCGGATGGTCCCGGTCGCCGGCTTGCCGGCGGCCACCCGGACGTCCGGCGGCTCGATCCCGTGATCGATGGCGTTGACCAACAGGTGCCGCAGCGGCTCCCGGATCAGGTCGACGATCTGACGATCGACCTGGATCTCCTGCCCCTCGATCTCGATGCGAACGTCCTTGCCCATTCGCCGTCCCAGATAGCGGACGAACTGCGGGAACGTGGACACGGCATCCATGAACGGAACGTTGGCGAGGGCCACGGCCTGGGTCTGGACGTCCTGAATCGATTCGGAGAGGCGCTCCAGCTGCTTTCGCCATGCCTTCCGGAACACGGCCGGGTCGGCCCCCTCGATCGACACGAGCGAGAGGTCGGCCAGTGCGTCGGCGTCAAGCGCCACCTCCACGATCCTGTTGATCATCTGATAGAGGTGGCCGGTGTCGACCCGGGTGGCCCCGCCCAGGAGCCCGTCGGTCATCGAGGTGAGCAGACCGCCCAGAGTTGTCGGATCCGGGGGTTGGAGGGCGACCACCTGGGACGATTCGGCGACCGCTGCCCCTTCCATGATCGCCACCGAGCTCGACAGCTCGCCTGCGGCTTCGTCTTCGAAGGCGGAAAGGAGCCGTCCGGCGGTCGCCTCCATGGCCACGATCGCCTCCCGGGGCGGCAACTCCCCCTCGGAGACCTGGCGCCACAGCTTCTCCAGGCCCGCTCCCGCCTCCTTGATCTCCTCATAGCCCAGTAGACCCGCGGAGCCCTTGATGGTGTGGGCGTCACGAACCATGTCGGCGACGACTTCCATCGACAACCGACCGGCCGCGAGATCTCGAGCGCCCGCGACGAGACGGCGCGACCGCTCTTCGAGCTCCTCGCGAAAAATGCGAGTCAACTCGGGAGTATTGAGGTCCAAATGAAGCTCCCCTGGATTGGGTTTACATCGGCAACAACCGGCCCGGTCTGAACCGCACTGAGCCTCGGGGATCAGTCGAGCTCGAACGGCTGCAGCCGGAGCGCAGTGGCGAAAGCCTCGTCATGGGTCACTACCACCAGGGCCCCAGGGTAAGAGGCCAGAGCGGCCTCGAGACGCTCAATGGACGGGAGGTCGAGATGGTTGGTCGGCTCGTCGAGCACCACCATCCAGGCCTGCCGCCCCAGGCCGAGCGCCATCGCAACCTTGCGGATCTCGCCGGGTGACGGTCTCTCCGAGGCGAGCAACACGTCCGGATCGACTCCCAGAGCGGCGACCACGGCCAGCACTTCCCCGCGTTCCCGGCGGTCCATGGCGGTTAACGAACGCATCACGGCATCCGCCGAACCGGGAGTGAGCTCCTGTTCCAGGAGCAGGATCCGGTCGGCTGGTATCCCGGCCTGCGCCACCAAGGATCGGAGGAGGGTCGTCTTTCCCGCGCCGTTCCTGCCCCGAAGCCAGATGCGATCCGAACGTTCCACACCGATGTCGACGCGCTCTTTGACGAGGTGTGCTCCGGCGAAGAGCGGACCGCCATGGGAGGTGATCAATCGCTTCGGAGCCGGAGCGAAGTCAATGAAGAGGTCCCGCCCCAGTTCGCGGCGAATCTCGGCGGAGCCCAGAGCGTCGACCGCCCGTTCGGCCTTCCGTGTGGCGGTGGCGAGAATCTTCCCCGCCGCCTTCTCGCCCTCGCGGTGCTTGTTCTGGCGCGCTGCGGAGCGTCCGTCGATGTCCTTGAACGACTTGGTGTTGTTCCTCTTCTCGAACGCGGCCCGCTTCTGCGCGTTGACTCGGCGCTGATCGGCGAGGAGGCCCTCGGCCTTGCGCGCCTCCCGCCTCAAGCGCTCCCGCTCCTCCACTTGTTCGGCCTCAACCGCCATCCAGCCCGCCCGAGCGGCACCGTAGGCGCCGTTCCACAGCGAGACCCGGCCCCGGTCGATTCTCAGGGTCCGCGTCGTGAGCTCTTCGAGGAGCTGCCGGTCGTGCGACACCAGGAGACCCACGCCGCCGAACCTGGCGAGCTCACCCATCAGGAGCGCGCGGCCGTCGGCGTCGAGGTGATTGGTGGGCTCGTCGAGCATCAGGATGTCCGGCCGGCGGCTGAGGGCGCTGCCGATCTGCCATCGCTTGCGCTCGCCCGGCGACATGGTGGGCCAGCGGTCGACATCAGCCGGGTCGAGCCGGAGCCGACCCCGGGCGACGATGTCGGGCCTGTCCAAGGACGCGGCAAACGCCTCGATCTCGGGGGAAATGGTGTCGACGGTCTGGGCACACAGGACGGCCAGAGCGTCGGACGGATCGGTGGTGACCGAGCCCGCGGAGGGCGTCAGATCACCTCCGACCAGTGACAACAGCGTCGTCTTGCCGGAGCCGTTGGCGCCGACGACACCGGTCCAGCCGGGACCGATGTGGGCGTCGGCGTCGGTGATGACATCGACCGCGATCGAATAGCGGAAGTGAAGATGATTGAGATGGACGGATGGCATGCGGATTGCTCCTCGAACAGGAATCGAGACCGGTGCCGTGATCACGGCCCGGGAACTTTCGGTTCAAGCAATGCGGCGCATGTACCTCAATCGGTCGCTGTCCGGAAGCGTACCGGGAACGGTGACGGCATGGCACCCGAATTTCCTTGCGGCCCTTCAGGGCAGCCAGGAGTGGGCTGCGAGATGCTCTCGCAGCAGGGCGTTGAATCTCTCGGGCTGCTCCAGGTTGATCATGTGCGCCGTGGGAAGCTCTTCGAGGCGAGCTCCTGGCACCGACGCCGCGAGATGCCTCATCGCATCTACGGTGCCCGCATCGTCGAGCAGGCCTGCCAAGACGAGCAGCGGTGCGCGCAACTCGTCCAGCCGCCCCGCAGCCGGCGGGTCGAGAGGTTGGGGCTGTCCCTCCTCCAGCTCGGCGCGGTAAGTGGAGAGGACCCAGTCGTGAACCCGCTCCCGGACAGCCGGCACCCGGTCCGGCGACTGGCTGGGGCCGTCCGCCCAGTAGGCGGTCTCGAAGTCCGCCAGTCCCTCCCAGTCCTTCGCTTCGTACATCGCTTCGACGGCCTCCCACAATCCCGGCGGATCCTCGACCGGAGACTCGTAGCCGCTGATCCCGCCGGCGGCGACGGTCAGAGTCCGCACCCGTTCGGGCCGTTCGAGGGCGAAGTCGAGTGCGATGACACCACCGCGGGACAGCCCGACCACGTGCGCGCTCTCCTCACCGAGATGGTCGAGGACAGCAGCCAGGTCGGCCCGGTTGGAGAACTCGACGGCGTCGGTCACGGTTTGCCCGAAACCGCGGGTGTCATATCGGATCACGCGGTAGTCGCCCCGGAGAGCCGCCACCTGATCGTCCCACATTCGCAAGTTGGCCACTCCCGCGTGGATCATCGCCACCGCAGGGCCCGAGCCGTCGACCTCGTAGTAGATGCGCGCACCGTCGGTTTCGAGGAAGGCGCGCTCATCCGTCAAAGGCTCGTCACTCCCACTCGATGGTGGCGGGGGGCTTGGACGAGATGTCGTAGGCCACCCGATTGATCCCCGGGACCTCGTTGATGATGCGTGACGACATGCGCTCCAGGACCTCGAAGGGCAGTCGCGCCCAGTCGGCGGTCATCGCGTCCTCCGAGGTGACCGCCCGGATCACCAGGGGGTAGGCGTAGGTTCGGCCGTCGCCCTGGACCCCAACGGTCTTCACGGCGGGCAGCACGCCGAACGCCTGCCAGATGTCCCGATACAGGCCGGCGCGCCGGATCTCCTCGGTGACGATGGCGTCTGCGGCCCTGAGGATGTCGAGGCGCTCGCGCGTGACCTCGCCGATGATCCGCACCGCCAGGCCGGGGCCCGGGAACGGCTGGCGCCACACGATCTCCTCCGGCAGCCCCAGCTCCTCCCCGACGGCGCGCACCTCGTCTTTGAAGAGGTCACGCAACGGCTCGATCAGGTCGAATGTCATGTCCTCGGGGAGGCCGCCGACGTTGTGGTGGGTTTTGATCGTGGCCGCCGTGGCCGAGCCCGACTCGATCACGTCGGGGTACAGCGTCCCCTGCACGAGGAACCGGGCGTCGCCGACGCCCGACGCCGCTTCCTCGAAGACACGGATGAACGTCTCGCCGATGATCTTGCGCTTGGCCTCGGGATCGCTGACACCGTCGAGGTTGGCGAGGAACCGGTCCGCGGCCTTGACGTGGACCAGGTCGACGTCGAAATGAGAGCGGAAGGTCTCCTCTACCTGTTCGGCTTCCCCGGCCCGCAGGAGGCCGTGGTCGACGAAGATGCAGGTGAGCTGGTCGCCGATGGCCTCCGCCACCAGGGCGGCGGCGACCGCCGAATCGACGCCCCCCGAGAGACCGCAGATGACCCGGGCGTCACCAACCTGCTGGCGGATGGCGGCCACCTGGGACTCGATGATCGAGTGGGACGTCCAGCTCGGCGGCGTGCCGCAGACGTCGTAGAGGAAGCGCTTCAGGATGTCGGAGCCGCGCGGGGTGTGGGCGACTTCAGGGTGGAACTGCACCCCGTAGAGCCCGCGGTCGGGCGCTTCCATCGCCCCGACTTCCGACCCGGCGCTCTGACCGGTGACAGAGAAGCCGGGAGGCGCGGCCATCACCTGGTCGCCGTGGGACATCCACACCTGCTGGGTGTTGGGCAACTCCCGAAGCAGCACCGAGTCGCCGGTGCGCTCGAACTCGGTGTTCCCATATTCGGCGCCGCCGGTGCGGGCGACCTCTCCACCGAGGAGCTCAGCGATCACCTGGTGCCCGTAGCAGATGCCGAGAACCGGCACGCCCAGGTCGAGGATGGCCGGGTCGGGCCGATACGCCCCTTCGGCGTAGACAGAGGCCGGTCCGCCGGAGAGGATGATTCCGACCGGGCGCTTCTCCCTGATCTCGTCGGCGCTGATGTCCCACGACACGATCTCCGACCGCACGTGAGCATCCCGCACACGGCGGGCGATCAGTTGGGCGTACTGCGCCCCGAAGTCGAGGACTAGGACGGTGGGCTCGCGCTCGGGGGCGGTCACCCCATCCCGACCTTCTGTGATCTCTGCAACGATTTCCCTTCCGTCTGGAGCGACGGAGCCAGCATCACTTCGGCCTTCTGGAACTCTTTCAGATCGGAGTATCCGGTGGTGGCCAGCGACACCCGCAGGGCGCCGAACAGGTTGCGGCGCCCGTCGTTCTCGTGGGCCGGCCCCACCAGGATCTCCTGCAGGGTGCCCCTGTCGCCCACCTTGACCCGGGCCCCGCGGGGCAGGGTCGGATGGAAGGTGGCCATGCCCCAGTGATACCCCTTGCCTGGTGCCTCCGTGGCGGAGGCCAGCGGCGAACCGATCATCACTGCATCGGCGCCACAGGCGATCGCCTTGGCGACATCGCCACCGGTCCGCATCCCGCCGTCCGCGATGACATGGACGTAGCGACCGGTCTCGTCGAGGTAGCGCATGCGGGCACCGGCGGCGTCGGCAACGGCGGTGGCCTGTGGGACCCCGACACCGAGGACGCCGCGAGTCGTGCAAGCCGCACCCGGTCCGACACCCACCAGGACGCCGACCGCGCCCGTTCGCATCAAGTGGAGAGCGGTCGAATAGCTGGCACACCCGCCGACGATCACGGGCACCTCGCTGGCGGCGATGTACTCCTTCAGGTTGAGGGGCTCTTCCTTGGTGGAGACGTGCTCGGCCGAGACGACCGTTCCCTGGATGACGAGGATGTCGAGGCCCGCCCCGAGGGCATGGGGAGCCCAATCACGGACGCGCTGCGGGGTCAGGCTGGCGGCCGTGACGATCCCGGCCTCCTTCATCTCGGCGACCCGGACACCGATCAGGTCGGGCTTGACCGGCTCCAGATAGATCTCCTGCATGCGGCGGGTCGCCTTCTCGTCGGGGAGCTCGGCGATCTCCTCGAAACATGCCGACGGGTCCTCGTAGCGGGTCCACAGTCCTTCGAGGTTGAGGACACCGAGGCCACCCAGCTTCCCGATCGCGATGGCCGTGGCCGGGCTGATCGCCGAGTCCATTGCCGAGCCCAGCATGGGGAGGTCGAAGCGGAAGGCGTCAACCTGCCAGGAGATGTCGACGTCGTCAGGGTCGCGGGTTCGTCGTGACGGGACGATTGCGATGTCGTCGAAGCCGTAAGCCTGCCGGCCCGACTTGCCGATGCCGATGTCGATCTCCATGGGGGCCCTTCTGCGCGCTGAGACCCGATCGTACCAGTGGTCTGCCCGACCCGATCTGGCCGTCCCGGCCGATCCGGGCATACTGGGGGCAGTGACTTCGGCCTGGCCATCGGTGGACACCACCATCACCCTGTCCGAAGGGCGCCGACTGGCGTACGCGGAGTGGGGTGACCCTGGAGGGAAGCCGGTGTTCCTCCTCCACGGGACGCCCGGCTCCCGTCTCTTGTGCCCGGATGCGGAAGCCACCGAGGCGGCTGGGGTGAGGCTGCTCACTGTCGACCGGCCCGGCTTCGGGCAATCCGATCCGCGGCCCTTTCACAGCCTCGTCGATGCGTCCGCCGACCTTCAGGAGTTGTCGGACATGCTTGGCCTCGGAGCGGCAGGCGTGATCGGATGGTCGGGAGGGGGGCCCTTCGCTCTGGCACACGCGTTCGCAGCCTCCGACGGCGTCGTTGCCGTGGGGGTCGCCGGGAGCTCGCTGCACGCCGAATCCATGCCGGAAGAGTTGTCCGGGTTGGAGGGTCTCATCGAGAGGCTGCGCAACCGAGATCGCACCGCCTACGACGAGGTTCTGCAGAGGGGACGTCGGTTCGCGGACAACCCCCTGGGCATTCTCGAACAGACCCTGGCGAATGCCGACGATCCCGACCGGGACCTGATGGCACCGCGATCGGACGCGTTCAGGGAGTACTGGCGGGAGGCCGCGCGGCAGGGCGCACACGGGTTCGCCGCGTCTTGGACCGCGACGTTCGGCCTGCCTTGGGGCTTCTCCCCGGCTGACCTGGAGGTTCCGGTGCACATCTGGCACGGTGCCGACGACGTCGTGGTGCCCGCGCGCCACAGCGAGCACCTCGCGGACCTGATTCCCACCGCACGGCTCACCGTCTATCCAGGCGAGGGTCACCTCTGTCCGATCCCACACTGGGCCGAGATGTTGCGGGCCGTCACCCAAACCGAGCGGTAGCGGGCCCGGCTGCATCTAGTCTGCCCGCCGGTGCCTAAGACCTGGACGGTCGTTGACTTCGTGTTGCTGTGGATCGGCGGAACAGCCGCATCCGTGGCCATGGCCGTGGCTCTCCAAGGACAGGACACCGGGCCTGGAGTACTGGGTTTGGCGACCCTTGCCGCCCAGTTCGCGGGGATTCTCCTGGTCTTCTGGATCATTCGCTCCCGCAAGAGGCAGGCCGAGCCTCTCAACTTCGCCATCGAGCCTGGCGACATCAAGTACGCCGGGCTCGGGATGCTCCTCCAAATCGTGGCCTCGCTCTTGCTGCAACCGATCGCACGGCTCGTTTACCCCGACGGGCGGCCGCCCCAGCAGATCGCCGACATCATCGGCAACGCCGACACCGAGTCCTACGTCCGACTCGCGTTGTTCGCGGCGGCGGTGCTGTTCGCCCCCCTGACCGAGGAGCTGATGTACCGGGGAGTGCTCTTCAGGGCCGTGCGCCCTCTCGGTCCATGGGTGGCGATCCTCGTGTCCGCGGTCGTGTTCACGGGCGTCCACGTGTTCGGCCTCGACCCGGACAATCGCCTCGGCTCGGCGGCGATCGTCCTTCCACCGCTGTTGGCCCTGGCGATCCTGCTGGGCTGGCTGACGGAGCGCACCGGCCGGCTGGGGCCCGCTCTATTCCTTCACTCGGGGTGGAACCTGCTCGCGGCAATATTGCTCTTGGTCCCTGCGGAACTGCTGGAACAAGCGGCGGGAGGCTAAAGCGCCCGGCGGCGGAGGGTTTTCTCTGGCTCGCTTCGCTCGCGCCCCCTCCCCCCTTCGGGGGACTCCCCCATTGCTCCGCAACGGGTGAGAAATCCTGAAACGCTCGCGCCCCCTCCCGCCTCCGGGGCACTCCCCGCCCAGGCGGGGGAGAAATCCTGATGCGATGGCCGCGTGTGGGAACTCAGGAGAGGCCGGTGAGCTCCCGAACCGAGCGCATCGTCACATCCGCCATCTC
>CAYLYQ010000048.1:0-15922 GCA_964388105.1 uncultured Acidimicrobiaceae bacterium | reverse complement strand
CGCCCGAAATAGTCGATGGCGACCGCGTCGTAGCCATGCTCGGCGAACCTCATGGCGAGTTCGACGTAGAACTGGTGCAGGCCCCGGATGTCGGGAAGGACCACCACGCCCGGCCCCTTGGGCTCGGCGGCTCGGGCGACGAAGGCGGCCAGGCGGTTGCCGTCCCTGCATTGCAGTTCCAGGTCTTCGTATCCGGACAACCCGCCTTCGACGGCGGGGATCGGGGGGTTGGCGTCAGGGGAGTAGCACATGGGTCGCAAACCTACCGCACCGAGCCGTCCACCCGTCCTTCCATGACCACCCGGTCGGACGCCGACGGACCGCCGCCCACTTCCTGGAGCGTCACCCTGACCACCGGAAAGCCCTCGGGCGACACGCCCGACCAGAGGCCCACCGGTTCGGGCCCGTTGCGCATGTGGAAGGTCCCGATGCTGATGCCCTCACCGTCCCGCCAGAGCCATCCCTGATAGAAGGAGTCCTCAGGTGCGGGCGGCAGGCCGTCGACGTCGAGCCGGATGTACCAACCCGACGCAGCCTCCCTCAAGAAGGCGGTTCCCGTGGCGTCCGGTGCCAGCGGAGTGCCGGTCATCGCGATCGTGAGCCCTTCCTCGGCCGCATCTTCGGGCTCCAGGAACAGGGCCAGGCCCACCAGGACCAGAGCGAGGGTCGCCGCGATCCAGAGCGAGTGACCCAGGCTCTCCCGCCGCTTTCCCTCTGCCAGCACACGGTCGACCAACCCCTCCGGGGGGTCGGCCCAGGTACCCGGGTCGGCCAGCACGGCCTCGACCCGGTCGGAGAGGGCTTCTTCGTGGTTCATCGGTACTCTCGCATTACGAGCGGGGTCCTTGGCTGGTTCATTCCCTCTCCAGGTGCTCGAGAAAGGTGGCCAGGCGGCCGTGCGCCCGGTGGGAGCGCGACTTGACGGTTCCGATCGGTATCCCCAGGCGCTCGGCGATCTCGGCGTGAGTGAGCCCTTCGAAGTGGCTGAGGCGAATCACTTCCCGCTCGTCGGGGTCGAGTCGGTCCACCGCGATCCTGACCTGATAGGCCTCCCAGAGATCCTCGAGGTGGGGCCCGGAGACCGGTGGGTCGTGTTCGATCGTCCCGGCATGCCGGCGTTCCCTCCGGTAGATGTCGATGGCCGCCCGGCGCGCGATCGCGTAGATCCAAGGGGCGAGCTCTCGTTCCGAGTCGAATCTGCCGGCCCCTTGCCAGGCCTTGACGAATGTGAGCTGGGCCGCGTCGGCTGCGAGCTCGCGGTCGCCGAGGATGCCCAGTGTCACCGTGAACACCGCTCCGGAGTAACGCTCGTAGACGGCCCGGAGGGCGGTCTCGTCTCCGGCGCGAAATCGCTCCAGAGTCTCGCGGTCCACCTTTGCATTCTGCCAGGGGAACCGCGTCGCTGTGGGGGCTCGTAGTGGTGGCCATGAGACGTGCTCCGACCGCCGGTGTTCTGGTTCTCCTGTTGTTCGCTTGCGCGGCTTCGCCCGATGGAGCGGTGACGACCACGACAGCCGGTGTCTCCACCACCGCGGGTGTCACCACGACCTCCGATGCCACCTCGACGACCAGCACGCCCACGACTCAGCCGGCAGCGAGTGGCGTGCACCTCGCCGACACCGGGCTGGGAGAGGTCCTGGTCGACGCCGAGGGGATGACCCTGTACGTGTTTGGGGCCGACAGCGGAGGGGAGAGCAACTGCTACGGCTCCTGCGCTTCCACGTGGCCGGCCGTCCCGGGCGGGCTTCCCGTCGACCCGGGCCTCGATGGTGCCGTGTTCGACTTCGGCACGGTGGAGAGGACCGACGGCACCACGCAGCTGACCGTCAACGCCCAGCCGCTCTATTACTACGCGGGCGACGAGGCCCCCGGCGACACGAGGGGTCAACTGCTCAACGACATCTGGTTCGTGGTCGGGGCCGACGGTGCCCCGATCGACGAGGAGGGTCCGCTCGGAGGTGCCGGCACGACGGTGCCCGACGACGACTACGGGTACTGAGCGGGCCGCTACGGGGTGGCGACGCCGGCAGCCTGTTCCAGCACGGTGACTTCCTCGGCGAAGCCCGTCACCGAGTTGCCGTAAGCCTCCACCGCACTGCGCCGGATGACGCCCGGGTCGTCCGACTGGAGACCGGCGAGGGCGTCTTCGGCAGCTCCGACCGCGGCGGTCAGCTCGGTCACCAGGGCCTGGTGGTTGGCGTCGAGCCCGTCCGGCGCCGTGAGGCCTTCCATCCGTCCGAGGAGAGCCTGGGTGGCGGAGATGACGGCTTCGAACCTGCTGACCGCGTCCGGGTACTGGATCTCTCGGGGGTCGGCGTCGAAGCCGGCGTTGGTGGCCTCCAGCTCGTCTCCTTGGGCCGTCAGGTCGGTCGAGATGGCCCGCACTTCGTCGACGTAGGCCTGGACCGCGGGGTCGACAGGTCCCGCCAGAGTCGTGGTCGTGCTGCCGTCGCCGCCGGGCGTTGTGGTCGTCGTGTCACCACTCACCGCCGTGGTACTGGTCGTAGCGCCGGGCAACTCCCGAACGAAGAAGTAGGTGAAGGCGATCATCGCCAGGATGACCAGGGGGAGTATCCAGCGGCCCGGTTTCGGGTCGGGGTTGACTGCCATTGCCGAAAAGACGTTAGCGGCAGGGCCTTCGTTCCCTCAGGGTTCCAACCCTCTTGTTGCCGGCCGCCTTCCGGCATACGTTCGAAAGCATGGACCCCGAGAGGCAAGAGACGTACGAGCGCATCCCCTGGGAGGCCCTCGAATCTCGCAGACGCGACCCGAACAAGACCGTGATGATCGTGGCCGCGGCGGTTGCGGTGGGAGCGCTGGCGTTCTCCTTCACGCGCAACCAGCCGATCGCCCCTACCCCTGAGGCCGTGGCGCCAACGACAGTCACGGTGGGGAGTGTGGCGCCGGTGCCTTCCACGGTGGCGTCGCCCCCGATGGTGGTTGCCGAAGCCGACCTCTACGCAGTGGAGGAGGATCTCCTTGTCGACGTCGCCCGGGCACACGCCGAGTGGTTTGCCGTCGAGTACCTGGCATTCGACGGCTCGGAGGCGTCGAGACAGACACTGGCCTCCCTGCTCCCTGCCGGCGTCCCCGTGCCGGAGGCTCCCGCGGGGACACAGGTGTTCGTGGACTGGGCGGGCTCAACGGCGGTCACCGAAGTGGCTCCGACGATCTACCAGGTCGAGGTGATCGTCAGGTCGCTGGTCTCGGATGCCGACGGCGCCTTCGTCCGCCAGTCTCCGCGACGGCTGTTCGTGGAGGTTGCTCTGGGTCCCGACGGATCGCCCCGCGTGACGCGTCCACCGCAGACTGTCGTGTCCGACACCGCCGAACCGGAGGAGATGGCCCTGCAGACCGTCCCCGAGGCCCTGCGGGCGGAGCTCGAGGCGACCGTGGGCACGGTCGTCGGGGGCGAGGCCATGGCTGATGGGTCCTGGCGGGTCGTGGTCATGGCCGTGGACCCGGACGGGGTCACCCGCCCGCGCACCGTGCTGGTGCCCGGGTACTAGGCCTGGAACTCTCGCTCTAGGATCGGCACCGCCCTGGCGACGATGTCGTCCCAATTCGCGGAGGGATCCTTGGTAACCGTGACGAAGTCGGCCGTGAAGAACACGCTCGCCACCCCTTCGATCTCCGCGATCTCGGCCGCGAAACCGGTGCCGTCAGAGCCCGGCTTCACCGTGCCGGGGCCCCCGACCGGCTTGCCCACGACGAACTTCATCGCGCTGGGATTGGGCGTCGGCGTTGGCACCACAGGCATGGTCCGAGGGTAACCCGGCGATGCGAGTGGTCGGAGTGGACGTTGGGGGCACGTTCACGGATGTCGCCATCTTCGACGGGACCTCGGTCTCGGGTTTCAAGGTCCCTTCCACTCCCTCCGACCCGGGCCTGGCCGTGGCCTCGGCGGTCGATTGGCTGCCCGACGACACGTTCCTCCACGGCACGACCGTCGCCACCAACGCTCTCCTCGAAGAGCGGGGCGTCGAGGTCGCTCTCATCACCGATCCCGGATTCGAGGACTTGATCGAGATCGCACGCCAGGACCGTCCTTCCCTCTACGACCCGGGAGTGGAACGTCCCGTTCCCCTGGTGGAGCGTTCGGCGCGTATCGGTTACACCGGTGACGTCTCGGCCGCTGTTGCGTCGCTCGCAGACGCCGGCGTGGGTGCTGCTGTGGTCGGGCTGCTCGACGCGTATCTCGACCCTGACGCCGAGGCCGAGCTGGCCTCGCAGATCGCCGCCGGATCGGGTCTCACCGTTTTGTCCGCCGCCGCCGTGTCCCCGGAGTTCCGGGAGTACGAGCGGATCGCGACCGCGGTGCTCTCCGCCTATCTGACGCCTGTGGTCGGCGGTTACCTGTCCCGCCTGGGGGCGTCCCTACCTGTTGCCCGAGCGTTGGTGATGACCTCTGCAGGGGGCCTGCTCCCGTTCTCACAGGGTGCCGAGCAGGCTATTCGGCTGGTCCTCTCCGGGCCGGCCGGTGGTGTCGTCGCCGCCGCTGCGCTCGGCGCCCATCACGGCCACCGGGACGTTCTCTCATTCGACATGGGCGGCACCTCCACCGACGTTTGCCGAATCTCCGATGGTGTCCCCGCCGCCGGGTCGGGTCATCGGGTGGCCGGGCGGGTCGCCCGCGTCCCGTCGGTTCCCGTCCGCACCATCGGCGCCGGAGGAGGGAGTGTCGGCTGGGTCGACCGTGGGGGCGCCCTCCGGGTCGGTCCCCGCTCGGCCGGTGCCGACCCCGGACCTGCGGCCTACGGGCGCGGTGGCACGGAGCCGACGGTCACCGACGCCAACCTGGTGGCCGGGGTCATGCCTGCCGACATCGCCCTCGGGGGTCGGATGCTGCTCGATGTCGGCAAGGCCCTCGAGGCTTTGGAAATGCTCGGCAGAGCCGCCCGGCTCTCGGCGGAGGCATGTGCGGCCGGGATGCTCGAAGTCGTGGACAGCCACATGGAGCACGCTCTCCGGGCCGTTTCGGTCGAGGAGGGCTCCGATCCTCGTCAGTCGGTGCTCGTCGCCTTCGGGGGCGCCGGCGGTCTCCACGCCGGTCGTCTCGCCATCCAACTCGGAGTTCCCCGGGTGCTGGTGCCGCCGCTCTCGGGGGTGTTCTCCGCGGTGGGCCTCCTGATGTCGCCTCCTCGGGTCGACGACGCCCGCACCGTCATGCTGGACGAAGGCGACACCCGGCTCGACGCCGGCGTGGCCGACCGGCGTGAGGAGGCCGAGCGGAGATTCGAGGCCGTCTTCGGTTCCCGTCCGGAGAGGGTCGAAGTGACCTACGACTGCCGGTACCGGGGTCAGTCCCACGAGCTGGAGGTGGCTGCATCCTCGGGCTGGGACGAGGTGCGCCGAGCCTTCGAAGAGGCCCACCGGAGGCACTTCGGCTTCGTCCGCGTCGGGGAGCCGATGGAGGTGGTGACGATCAGGGCTGCGGCGGTGGGACAGCCTCCGCTGACCTGGCAGCAGGTGGCACAGACCCCGCCCACGGTCGAGCCCAGGGGCCGGGACGGGGTTTGGCGTCGTGACAGCCTCCCTGCCGGCTTCGAGATCGAGGGCCCCGCCACGGTGGTCGAGGAGTCGTCGGCAGTCCGGGTCGAACCAGGTCAGCGGCTCGTCGTTCTCGACGACGGGACTCTGGAGATCACAGAGAATTGACTCAGCGAATGCCGAGCAGCTTCTCCGGCGGGGTTCCCCGCATCAGTTCCATCACCCCTCCCGGGACAACCAGGGCAGAGGAAGTGGCCATCGCGACGCGCTTCCCTTCGGCGTTGATCAGGTCGGCAGATGCGATCCGCAGCCTCCTCCCGGAGTGCTGAACCCGCCCCACAGCCTTGAGCTCCCCGCTGTCGATCGGGACCGGGCGTGTGAAGCGGATGTTCATGTCCAGGGTGGCGAAGACCTCGCCCGGATCCAGCGTGGAGTACACAGCCGACCCCATCGCGGATTCGGCAAGCAGTGCGATCGCCCCGCCGTACAGGAATGGTGCCCCTGCGGAGAACCATGCGGTGGTCGGTGCGATGCCCGTCACCGAGCCGGGGCTTTCGACCTCCCACCGCCATCCGAACAGCCGGGCAGTGTTTGGGGTGACCTCGCCCGCGATTATCCGATGCTGCACATCGATCGGCCGTCCGTTGACGATGGTCTCCAGGTCGAAGTAGGAGTCATCTGGTGGCGGCCGCAGATAGGGGTCTTCCGGTTCGTCGGGGCCGGTCTCCGGCTCCGGGTACTCCGCGTTCAGGTCGAACGGGGTATCCACGATGAGACATCGTGTGGTTCCGTACGCCATCAGGCGACCCTCGCGGTCGGAGATCTCGACCGCGGAGAGCCCCACCTGGTTCCCCTGATGGACACTCGTCGCTCGCCCGACGATGTTGCCGGTGTTGCGGGTGATCGGGCGCACGAACGAGAGGTTGAGTTCCGAGGTGGTGACCATCTTTCCCGGGGGAAGGCCGGTCCATATCGATACCCCGAGCGGAGCATCGGCGAGGAGGGCGAAAGCGCCCGCCCAGACGATGCCGAAGGGATCTTCCAACCACCGGGTTATCGGCATCGAGAAGGTGGATCGGCCGGGCCCGGCATCGGTGGGTCGGAGCCCCGTGAGCCTGTGGATGGGGCCCACCGGAAGCTCGCCCCGAACGTAGCGCCTGGCGGCGTCGAGGCCCGAGACCTGAAAGCCGCGGGGGTCGCCGATCGCCCCACGCACGGGCTCGTCGATGATCGCTGGTGCCGCCATCAGCGGGCGACTCTATCGTCGCGTCCCCATGCCCGGTCTCGTCGAGAACGCGACTGCCTATGCCGCCATATCACTGGCCGCGCAGGCCGACCCCACCAAGGCTGCCGGGATGCAGGCCTACATGAAGACCGACATGCCCTTCTACGGCGTGCAGCACGCAGCAAGAACCGAGGTGTTGAAACGGCTGCGCACCGACTTCCCACCCGCCGACCGCGAGGAATACGAGCGGCTCGTCCTGGCCCTCTGGAACCTGCCCCACCGGGAGGAGAAGTATCTCGCCATCGGCGTCGCCCGAGTCCACAAGAAGTTCGTGGTCCCTGCCTCCCTTCCGCTCTATCGCCGGCTCATCACCGAGGGGGCGTGGTGGGACTTGGTCGACGACGTCGCCACCCACCTGGTCCGGGATCTCGTCGTCGGTTTCCCCGACCAGATCTGGCCCGAGGTGGAGCGCTGGGTGGATGACGAGGAGATGTGGCTGAGGCGATCCGCCCTTCTATGTCAGATCGGGGCCAAGACGGCCACCGATTCCGAGCGGCTGTTCCGTTTCTGTCTGGCCCTCGCCCACGAGAAGGAGTTCTTCATCCGCAAGGCGATCGGGTGGGCGTTGCGGGATTACGCATGGGTGGACCCGGAGGCGGTCGCCTCGTTCGTCCGTCAATTCGGCGATGCGCTGTCGCCTCTCTCGTATCGGGAAGCGACCAAGCACATCGGTCACCTGGTGGCGCGGTGATCGACGCAGTCACCCTCGAAGTGGCACGGCACCGCTTCTCAGCCGTCGCCACCGAGATGGGTGGGGTCCTCCGCCGCACGTCCCTCTCTCCCAACATCAAGGAGCGGGCCGACTGCTCGGCGGCGGTGTTCACCGCCTCCGGCGACATGCTGGCCCAGGCCGAGCACATCCCGGTCCACCTCGGGTCGATGCCCGAATCGGTTCGGGCCTGTCTGGCCCGTTTCGACCCCGTGCCTGGCGCCCAGTACGCGGTCAACGACCCTTTCGCCGGCGGAACCCACCTCAACGACCTCACGCTGGTGGCGCCGGTCTTCGTCCGGGGGCGGCACGTGGCCTGGGTGGCCAACCGGGCCCACCACGCCGACGTCGGCGGCGAGGCGCCGGGCTCGATGCCGGCCCATGCCGTCACCGTCGACCAGGAGGGACATCGTGTCCCGCCCATGCCATGTGTGGCCGAAGGCGAATGGCTACCCGAGTTCCTCGAGCCCTTCCTCGCCGCCTCCCGCACCCCTTGGGAGCGCCGGGGCGACCTCGACGCGCAGATGGGCGCCAACGCCGTGGCCGCCCGCCGGCTCGCCGAGATCATCGAAGACGAGGGCGTTGAGCGCTTCGACGTGGTCACCGCCGCCCTCCTCGACTACGGCGAGCGGCGGATGCGGTCGGCGTTGCGGGCGCTGCCCGACGGGGTGTGGCGGTTCCGTGACTTCATGGAGCACGGCGATCGGGACGTGGCCATCGAGGTGGCGGTCACGGTCGACGGCGAGACCCTGACCGCTGACTTCACCGGGTCCGATCCCCAGGTGGAGGCGAACTTCAACGCGGTCGAGGCGGTCACCCGGTCTTGTCTCTATTACGCGGTCCGCGTGGCCACCGACCCCGCCATCCCGCCCAACGG
Organism: uncultured Acidimicrobiaceae bacterium; assembly: GCA_964388105.1. GTDB lineage: Bacteria > Actinomycetota > Acidimicrobiia > Spongiisociales > ZC4RG35 > ZC4RG35. The sequence continues at coordinate 7,561 of CAYLYQ010000048.1, read as the reverse complement.
CGGCAGCTATAGGCCCATCGGGCTCCACGCTCCCGAGGGCACGGTGGTCAACGCCCGGTTCCCCGCAGCAGTGGCGGCGGGAAACGTCGAGACGAGCCAGCGGATCGCCGACGTCGTCCTCGGCGCTCTGGCGCAGGCAGCCCCCGAACGAGTGCCGGCCGCCTCCCAGGGCACCATGAACAACGTCCTCATCGGCAACGACGAGTTCGCCTACTACGAGACCGTCGCCGGCGGCCAGGGCGCCCGGCCGTGGGCCGACGGGCAGTCCGGCATCCAGACCGGGATGACCAACACCCAGAACACCCCGATCGAGGCCCTCCACACGCACTATCCCCTCCGGGTCGTGAGCTACACGCTTCGGCGCGGCAGCGGTGGCGGCGGGATGTTCCGCGGTGGCGACGGGATCAGACGCGAGATCGTCTTCTCGACCGAGGCGACCCTGTCCTTGATGGGTGAGCGCCGCCGGAACCCTCCGTGGGGCCTCGCCGGCGGCGAACCCGGCGCCGTGGGGGAGGACTGGCTGCACCGGGCCAATGGGGATGTCGAGCGCCTGCCGGGCAAGGCCACGGTCGAGGTCGGTCCTGGTGATCGCCTGGTGGTCCTCACACCCGGCGGCGGAGGGTGGGGCGCCGGCAACGGGGGGTAGCCTGCGCGCGGTGGATGCGGTCAGTCAGCTCCGTCAGGCGTTGGGGCCTGAGAACGTGATGGTCGAGCCGCTGGAGCTGCACCTCTTCTCCAAAGACGCCTCCCTGATGCGGGGCAAGCCCACGGCAGTGGTCTTCCCCCAGGACACCGAGCAGGTGGCCGAGGTGGTGCGAATCGCCGAACGGACGTCCACCCCCATCGTCGCCCGGGGCGCCGGCACGGGCCTGGCCGCCGGGGCCAGTCCCACCGAGGGCGGGATCGTCGTGGTGACCACCGCGCTCACCAGTGTCGAGGTGGACGTCGAGAATCGGATGGCCTGGGTGGGAGCCGGGGTGATCAATCTCGACCTCAGCAACCTGACCGCCCCCAGCGGTCTCTATTTCGCCCCGGATCCCTCCTCCCAGCAAGCGTGCACAGTCGGCGGCAACGTCGCCAACAACTCGGGCGGGCCCCACTGCCTCGCCGAAGGCAGCACCACGAGCCATGTCCTCGCGGTCGAGGTCGTCCTCTCCGGTGGTGAAGTGGTGGTCCTTGGCAGCGCCGCACCCGACCCCATCGGTCTGGACCTGCGGGGGCTGGTGGTCGGATCGGAGGGCACCCTCGGGATCGTCACCCGCGCCCTGGTGAGGCTGCTTCCGATCGAGCCCGGTGTCAGAACCCTCCTCATGGGCTTCCCCGACGTGATCGGGGCTTCGGCAACGGTCTCCGAGGTCATCGGATCGGGCCTGGTGCCGGCTGCGCTGGAGATGATGGACCAGCGCATGACGGTGGCCGTGGAGAACTGGCTCCACGCCGGGCTCCCGGTAGAAGCCGGGGCGGTGCTCCTCGCCGAGGTGACCGGAGAAGAAGATGGGGTGGAGTCCCAGGCGGAGGTCATCGCCGGGATCGCCCGCGCGCACGGCGCCACCAGCGTCGAAGTCGCCGTCGACCCCGTCCATCGTGCCCTCCTGTGGAAGGGCCGGAAGTCTGCGTTCGGCGCCATCGCCCAGCTGGCCCCCGACTACTACCTCCACGACGCGGTCGTCCCCCGGACCAGGCTCGTGGAGACGATGCGGGAGGTCTATGACATCGCCGACCGGGAGGGGCTGGTGATGCTCAACGTGTTCCATGCCGGGGACGGCAACCTCCATCCCCTGATCGCCTTCGACGCCTCGGACCCTGTCATGTACGAGAAGGTCCATCGGGCCGGGGACGAGATCGTCGGCGTCTGCCTCCGCAACGGCGGGGTGCTCTCCGGAGAGCACGGCATCGGGCTGGAGAAACGCGACCTGATGTCGTCGTTCTTCGGCCCAATCGACCTCGACGCCCAGGCCCGGCTGAAGGAGGTGTTCGACCCCCACGGCGTCTTCAACCCCGCCAAGGTCCTGCCCCAGGGATCGAGATGCTTCGACTTCGGCGGCGGTCGTGTCCAGCCGCCGGAAGGGACCTGGGTCTGAGCACCCTGGTCAGGCCCGAGTCGGCGGCCGAACTGGCCGGGATCCTGTCCCAGGCGAGTCGGGATCGGCTCGCCGTGCGCGTGCTGGGCGGTGGCACCCACTCTGGATACGGCGAACCCGAGCCCGCCGACCTCGTCGTGTCGACTGAAGGTCTCGGGGGCATCATCGCCTGGGAGCCGGACGACCTGACCGTGGTGGTCGGAGCAGGGGCGCGGGTATCCGACGTCGAGCACGAGCTGCGGACGCGAAACCAGAGCATTGTCCTGCCGGAGCACCCCGGGCCGGCGACGGTTGGCGGCTGCGTCGCCTCCGGTGTCTCCTCCCTGCGCCGGGGCCGGCTCTACTCCACCCGGGAGCGGGTGTTGGAGGCCATCGTGGTCACGGGGGACGGGCGGGTCGTCCGGTCCGGCGCGCGTGTGGTCAAGAACGTCACCGGTTACGACCTCACCCGCCTCCACGTCGGTGCCTTCGGTGCGCTGGGCGTCCTGGTCTCCATTTGCCTCAAGCTGTGGCCGGTGCCTCCCGCCGCGGCTGTCGTGACCCTGTCCGACCCGGCGGAGGCAGCTCGTGTCACCCGCCCGCTGGCGGTCCTCGAGGAACGGCACCGGACCCGCGCCCACCTCGCCGGCACCGGTCCCGAAGTGGACGCGCTCCTCGCCCGATTCGAGGGAACCGTCACCCCGGGGCTGGATTGGCCGTCCGATCCGGAGGGTCCCTGGCGCTGGTCCCTTCGAGTCCCCCCGGCGTTCACGTCGGCGGCGGTCCAACGCTTGCCCGAATCCTGGGGGTTCCTCGCCCTCCACGGGGTGGGCGAGGTGCGCGCGGCGTCATCCGACAGTGAAGGGGCCGCCGACCTGCGCCAGTGGGCCGAGGCGGCGGGAGGTCGCCTGGTCGCGGTGGCCCGGCCGAAAGGGGCCTCCTTCGATCCCTGGGGACGGCCGCCGGCAGGACTGACCCAGCAGCGAGAGCTGATAGCCCGGTTCGACCCCGAGCGCATCCTCAACCGCGGCATGCTCCCCGGGGGTCTCTGATGGGCTGGGTCACCCCGCATCACCCCACCTCCGCCGAACTCGACTCGTGCGTCCAGTGCGGGCTGTGCCTTCCGGTCTGCCCCACGTTCCGGCTCACCGGGCGGGAGACGGCCTCGCCGCGCGGTCGGCTGCACGCGATGTCTGCGGTGCGCGATGGGGTCAGCGAGGTGGACAACACCTTCGCCTCGATCATCGACTTCTGCCTCGGCTGCCGCGCCTGCGAGCCGGTGTGCCCGGGCCTGGTCCCGTACGGGAGGACGCTCGAGGGCGCCCGAGCCGAGATCACCGCCCAGGTCGCCGGGAGGGCCACGGAGCGTCGGGCCCTCGTGGGGACGCTGATCCCGAGTCGGGGGGCCATGGGTGCGGGCTCGCGGCTGTTGGCGCTGGCACAGACTCTGAGGCTCACCGGGCTGGCGCCACGACGACTGCGACGGGTGGTGGCCGGCGCACGACCCCTTCGGCGCCGCGGCCGCGGCGTGCTCGGCCACAAGGGCGGCTGGGGGGCGGAGGGCACCGTCAAGTTGCTCGCCGGCTGCATCCAGGACCAGTGGTTCCGCCCGGTGAACCGCGCCGCCGTCCGGCTTCTCGAGATCGCCGGCTACCGGGTCGAGGTCCCCGACACCCAATCGTGCTGTGGCGCCCTCGCCGCCCACGACGGCAAAGCCGACGTCGCCGAGCGCCTCGCCCGCCGCAACGTCTCCGCCTTCAAAGGTGCCGACCTCGTGGTGGCCACCGCCGCGGGGTGCTCTGCGCACCTGGCCGGCTACGCCCACTGGGCGACCGACGGTCACGAGGTCGCGGAGCGGGCTGTCGACATCACCGTGATCGTCAGTCAGGCCATCGCCGCCGGCCGTCTCCCGACGCTGGAGACCGGTCGCGGTCCGATCGCGATCCAGGACCCCTGCCATCTCCGCCATGCGCAGCGGGTCGTCGCCGAGCCGAGGCACATCCTGGAGGCCGCCGGTTACACCGTCGTCGAGACCGACCCCGCAGGGATGTGCTGTGGAGCGGCCGGGCTCTACACCATCGCCCAACCGGAGACTTCGGCAAGGCTCGGAAACCAAAAGGCCGATCAGATACGTCATACGGGGGTGAAACGGGTCGCATCGGCCAACCCGGGCTGTGAGATGCAGCTGCGCGCCCATCTCGAGGAGGAGTACGAAGTGAGGCACCCCATCGAGTGGTACCTCTCCGCGCTGGAGGAGTCGGGGTAGTGTCCGCGGCCATGACGGAAGCGGGCGCCCGTACAGGACTGGGGCGAGTCAAACGATATGCGGTTCTCGCCTACGGCGCGTTCGGCACCATGCTCGACGTCGGCCTCATGGTCGCCGGGAGCGTCCTCGTCGGGCTCGCCCTCTCGGTGCTCCTCGCCGGGTTCGATTTCGTGGCCACCGACATCGAGCTGGGCACCGGCGCGATGATGGTCTCCGCCATCGTCCTCGGTGTCACCGGGGCGTTCTTCTTGGGCCTCGCCGCCGAAGGCCCGCTGGGGCGGGGGCGCCGGCTCGTCGGATTCGAGACCTGGGAGGTCGGCATCGGCCGGACAGTGGCCGTGTTCGTCGTCGGCCTGGCCGCCTATCTGCTCTACGGCTTCCTCGTGGGTGTCCTCGACGGTCTTCCCGAGCCCCTGCTCAAGGGGAATGAGGTGATTCGGGCGGTCGGTGTCAGCGGCATGGTGGCCATGCCGCTAGTCGGCGTGCCCCTCACGATGGCGTTTCGCTTCGCTCCCTGGGACTGGCCGTGGCTGAAGCGGGTGGACATGCCCCTCATGTTCGTGGTGTGGGCCGTCGCCACCCTCATCGCCCTCTAGGGAGAGATGGCGTAGACCACCACGGAACCGGGCTCGTCTCCGGCGCGGACCAGCGCCTCCACCATCCAGGGCGTCCACGGCACCTTCACCGTCACCTCGTCGATGCCCCACTCCCGTGCCGTCTTGAGGAGGTCATCGATCAGCTCGGGGGCGCTGTCCGGCGTGGTGGCCAGCCAGCCGCAGTTGAGCCAATCGGGCTCGGGCTGATCCGCGATCACCCAACCGGCTGGTGATTGGAAGAAGGCTCCCCTCTTCACCGCCGAAACCAGGTCGTCGGGCGTCGCCGTCTTCCACCGCCAGCCGACGGCCAGCATCTCTCGTCCGGGGCGGCTCAAATCCCCCGACACCCACGAGAGCCACGCCGCGTCGATATCCGCCGACGGGGCGGGCTGGAGCCCCGAGGCGAGCGAAGTCGGGGGTCTCTGGAGCGGGCTCAGGCTGGCGTGCGCCCACTTCGAGGTCTGGCGGTAGCCCATCGCCTCCACTTGTTTCCTCGCTGCGGCGTTCTCCTCCTCGGCAGCCAGCCGAGCGACTCGCGCCCCGCGTTGGCGCGCCCAATGGAGCCCGGCCCGGTTCATCAGGGACCCGATGCCGCGGCGCCGGTGGCCCGGGTGGACACGGGCCCCTTCGAGCCAGGCCTCCGTGGGGGACAGCATGACGGTGTTCGACACTCCCACGATCTCTTCACCTTCGACACAGACCACGGTGTGGGATTCGGGGTCGTCGAGCCAAGAGGGCAGCCGGTCGGGGACGTAGTCGCCCCACTCGAACGTGTCCCGGGTCCATGGGACGATCAGGGGGATGTCTTCGAGGCGGGCCGGTCTCACCTCCACCGGGTCACATCCGGTCCGGCACCTCGATGCCGAGGAGGTCGAGGGACCGCTCCAGGGCGGCGAGGGACCACCGCGCGAGGGTGAGCCAGCTGGCCTGCCGTCCGATGTCTTCTTCGGACAGGATGTGGGACGAGTCGTAGAACCGGTTGAAAGCCCCGGCCAGCTCGAAGGCGTACTCGGCGATGTGGTTCGGCGCTCGCAGGTCCATCGTGCGGTCGACCACCTCGGGGAACTGGAGCAGGTGGAGCACCAGTGCCGCTTCGATCTCGTCAGCCGCAGGGATGAGAGGGCCGGCCTCGATACCGCGCTCGGCGGCCTTGCGGAGGATCGACTTGACCCGGACCGCGGCGTACTGGAGATACGGGCCGGTTTTCCCCTCGAACGAGCTGAAGCGGTCCAGGTCGAAGATGTAGTCGGAAGTGCGATTGTTGATGAGGTCGCCGAACTTGAGCGCGGCCACCCCCACCTGGTGGGCGATCCGGGCACGTTCCTCGTCGGGGTACTCCTCGGCCAGATGCGCCTCCTCGATGCGACGGCGAGCCGCGGCGACGACCATCTCGATGAGGTCGGACAGTCGGACGACGCCGCCCTCACGGGTGCGGAAGGGCTTGCCGTCGGGACCGTTCATGGTCCCGAACCAAGTGTGTTCCATGACCACCCCGGGGGGAGCGATCCCACCTTTGCGTGCGGCCCGGAACACCTGGGTGAAGTGGTCGCCCTGGCGGCGGTCGACGACGTAGAGCATGAGGTCGGCGCCGAGCTCGGTGACCCGGAACTCGATCGTGGCGAGATCGGTGGTCGAATAGAGGAAGCCCCCGGTCCTCGACTCCAGGATCAATGGTGGCCACTCGCGTTTGTCGCCCTCCTCCTCGACCCGGACGATGAGCGCCCCCTCCGACTCCTCCGCCACCCCTGACTCCTTCAGCTTCGCCACCATCGGCGCAATCAGGTGATGGACGTCGGACTCGCCGTACCAGAGGTCGAACTCCACGCCCAGGGCACCGAAGTCCTTGCGCTGCGACTCCTCGGACACCCCCTTCATCTGCCGCCACAGCCGCAGGTAGCCGGGGTCGCCCCGCTGGAGCCGGACCGTCGCCTCGCGGGCTTCCTGTGCGAAGCCCTCGTCCTGACGGGCCCTCTCGGACGCAGCCGGATAGATCCGCTGGAGGTCGTCGAGTGTCACCGGAGACTCCTCCGGGAACTCGGAGGCGCCCGGCTGGAAGTACGGCAGGTCCGGCATCTCGGCGCGGACGGCGGCGATGAGGAGGCCCATCTGGAAGCCCCAATCGCCGAAGTGCGGGTCGCGGACGACCTCGTGGCCTGCGAACGAGAAGATTCGCGCGAGCGAGTCGCCGATGATGGTGGCCCGGATGTGCCCGACGTGCATGGCCTTGGCGACGTTGGGCCCGGCGTAGTCGACGACCACCGTCAGCGGGTCGTCTGTCTTGTCGTGTCCCAGGCGGGGATCGGCTGCGGTGCGGTCACCCCATTCGGCCAGGGCCTCGTCGGTGATGGAGATGTTGATGAAACCCGGGCCCGCCACCTCCGCCATCGCGATCTCGGGATAGGTGAGCAGTTGCAGGGCCACACCGCGGGCGATCTCCTGGGGTGGCTTTCCGGCCTCCTTGGCCGCGGCCATCGACCCGTTGCACTGGAACTGGGAGAGCTCGGGTCTCTGGGACGGCAACACCTGGCCGTGGTCGGGATCGAGCCCCAGGTGGGCGAACGCTCGCCCGGCCAGGGTGCTCAGATGGGCCAGCAGGGACATCCCCGCAGGTTAGGGGTTGATTTCTCCCCCACGAGTGG
>CAYLYQ010000047.1:0-16470 GCA_964388105.1 uncultured Acidimicrobiaceae bacterium | reverse complement strand
CATCGGGTTTCGACTCTTTGAAGTCGCCCCAGGCGACCATTCCCGATGGGATGAAGTCGAGTTGCTCGCCGGTGAGCACTCCGACCACGGCACGGCCGTCCAGCTGGTTCCACAGTGATTCTGTGGCCCGGTCGTACATGACCAGGTTGGCGAAGTAGAGCCGCCCTGACGTGCCGAAGGTGGTTTCGACGCCACGGACTGTCCGTTGGAAGGTGATTGCAGAGTTGCACAGGGGGCAGTAGGTGACCGATACGGGTACTCCTCCCACCGTGTCGTTGACAATCTCATGCCACATCAGGATCTGGATCGGATAGGCCCGCACGTCGCCACCGATGTCCACCACCAGGACAGGCTCGGGGTCGTTGAGCCACTCGTCGGCCTCGTCGACGGTGACGAACTTGGGGTCGTCGATTGGTGGTATCCCATCCGGCGGAGGGCCGCCAGGGACGATCTCTTCGGGGTCGACCAGCGGGTCGGGGAACGTCTGGTTGAACTGGTCTTCGAGCGCCGAAGGCCCTTCAGGGAGACTCCCCACTGCTGATGTGGCCGGAGGTTGAGATGTGGTGGTGGGAGCGGGTTCTCCTGCCTGCCCGTCGGAGCCTGGACCGCAGGCTGCAGCGACGACCGTCAACACAGCTGCCACGACACCGATTTGGGCTGCCTTCATGCGCTTTGCAGGTTGCTTCTCCGGTTGGCAACGTGATGCATCCGTGAACATTCCGGCCTGTGTCACAGCGACGACAGTTCCGTGGATGTTGGTCTGGTCGTCGCCCAGGGGCGGTCCGGACGAACTAGGGCTGCTGGTCGATGGTGGCGTCATCGGTCCGGTTGACTTTGGACGGTGCCTGCGTTGAAGTCGCCGGGGCGGGTGCCGGCGAGAATCTGGTCGATTGTGTTCCCGAGTAGCAGGGCGTCGGATTCTCCGCTGATCTTGCCGACGATGATCCCGTCACGGTCGATGAAGAAGGTCTCGGGCACGCCAAACACTCCGAAGGCGATCGCGGCCCGCGACCCGGGGTCGATGACGTAGTCGTAGTTTTCGCCCCAGCCCAGCTCGTCGAGGAACCCCGAGGCGGATTCGGGCTCATCCTGGTAGACGACACCGACAAATCTGACGTCGTGATCCTGGAAGGAGGCGGCGGCGGCGAGAAGATCGTCGTGTTCGGAGCGGCAGGCGACACACCAGGACGCCCAGAAGTTCACCACCACTATCGATTCCTCGAGGTCCTCGAACGACACATGTCCGCTGCCTACGAGACGTGGGAGGGTCACAGCCGGGGCGGGCTGGCCGATGAGAGGACTGGCAACCAGCTGAGGGTCGGTGCCGAAACGGGACGCCAACACCACTGCCAGGACCAGGGTGGCCATGACGGCTGCCAGCCCGGCCCATCGGAGGAGACGGCCTCGTCCAACGGTGCGGGATTCCCCTTCGTGGTCTTCGGTGGGGGTAGCCATCGTAAAACTATGTTACGTCGTAGTTGATCACGGCCCTGCAGGATCAGCCTGTACTCTCCGGGTTGTGGTGTCCGCAGAATCGTCCGGTGGTGACCCTCGGGATAGCTCGTTGGGTTCTGTTCAGCTGCCGCGTCTCGGTGAGTTGGAAGCCCGGGTGATGGAGGTGGTCTGGGAGAGCGGAGGCTGGCTAACCACCCGGGAGGTACTAGAGGCGCTTTCTGGTGAGCGGAAACTGGCCTACACGACGGTGATGACCATCCTGGTCAAACTGTGGAAGAAGGGCCTCTTGGAGCGGAGGAAGGACGGGCGCGCTTACGCCTATCACCCGGTTCGCACCAGAGAGCAGTGGACCGCCCACAGGATGGGTGAGCTGCTGGCTCTTGCTGAGAACAGACCGGCTGCCCTCAGTCATTTCGTCTCCGACATGAGCAAGGCTGACCTGGATCAGCTGCGTCGTCTGCTGCGGTTCGAAGAGTGATCCTGGTAGCCATCACCGTCGGAGGAGCTGTCGTGCTGACGGCGGCTGGCTTCGTCGATCTCATCGCGGGGCAGTTCCATCCGGCTCATCGTGCTCGGCTGGTCATCGGTCTGCTCCTCACCGGTGTGTTCGCACTGGAGGCGGGTCTGGTTCTTTGGTCGCTCCCGATGGTGCTGGACCTGTTTGGATTCGTGGACCTTGCGGCGATGTGCCGTCGCATCCTCGGTGGACCGACTCCGGGCGGCGTCGCAGGAGGGTTGGCGGCTACTGCTGGAGCGGTGTGGGTGGGTGGTGCCATGGTGAAGGGCTGGGGGAGAGTCGTGTGGACCCAGCGAAACCTTCGGGTCGAGTCTGCTATCAGCGGGGTACAGAGACGAGACGGTTTCGACCTCCACACTCTGACCTCACCGCGACGGATGGCCTACACCGTCGGAGGGAGGAGGCCCCAGATCGTGGTCACCACCGGACTGTTGGAGCAGCTCTCACCAGCAGTGATCGAGGTCATCCTGGCCCACGAAAGAGTGCATGCCCGTAGCAGTCATCACCGGTTTCTGGCTGTCGCCGGTGGCGTCCAGGCCGCATTCGGTTGGGTGGCGCCGGTGAGACGAGCCGTCGACTCGCTTCGGCTTTCTCTGGAACGATGGGCAGACGAAGGCGCATCCCAGTCTTCCCTGCACGGTAGGGGTGAGGTGAAGCACGCCCTGCTCTCGGTATGTCTTGCTGGTGCGCCCGGAGCGGCAGGCTTCGGTGAGCCCGAAATGGTCTCGGCCCGGGTCTCAGCGTTGGATGGGCCCGCGCCCTCACGATTCTGCCCCAGCCTGGCCACTGTCTATCTCGGGTTCGGTGGAGTGACACTGAGTTGCCTGGTGGTGGTGGGATGGGCAGCTCAGGTGTCGATCCTCACCCTGGTCCATCCCGGCCAGTGCCTGGTCTGAACCGCAACCCAGAATGACCCGTGCGGGTCTCCTGTCGCTGACAACTTCCTCATTCGAACTACTACGCTGCGTAGCGGTTAGGGTCCTCCAGGCCGCCCGTCGAAGCCGGGCAGTCGCCATACCAGTCCAACCGGAGATCCATGTCTGCCAAGACGACCAAGCCGAAGAAGCCGAAGCCGGGCCAGCCTCGCGGCCTTGTCGGAAAACTCGTCTGGGTGGCTCTAGCGGTGGTCATCCTGGGCGGCGCAGTTCTCTTGGCCCTCGACGTCGCCCAGCCGGAACCTCCACCACCCCCCGAGTTGGAAGCGGTCGAGACCATCCCGGACATGGGCGCCGAGCATCTGGCTCCAGGACAGGCCGCCCCAGAGTACAACTCGGATCCCCCGACCAGCGGCCCCCACTCTGCTACTCCGGCACCATGTGGCATCTACCGTCAGCCGGTGCCCGACGTTGCCTACCTGCACAGCATGGAGCACGGCGCCATCGTGGTCCAATACGACCCCGAGTTGACCCAGGACCAAATCGAGCTACTTGAGGAGATCGGTCGTTCTGTCGGCGGCGAGATCATCGTCGCTCCCCGCCCCGGCAACCCGGCTCCCGTAGCCCTCACCGCATGGACCAAGCTTCTCCTCCTCGACGAGGTCGACGGCGACGTCATCGCCGGTTTCGAAAGGGAGTTCGGCAACCGCAGTCCAGAGCCGGCGGCCCAATGTCCCTTCCAGGTCGACGAGGGCGCCTGAGACCGGATCAGCTCTATGAATGCTGGTCGATCAGATCCTCAAGGGTGGTCTCGTCGAGTTGGCCGAACCACTGCTCGGCGATCATGCCGTCGCTGGTGATGAACCAGGTAGCGGGTAGTCCCAGGATCGGATAGTCCTCCAGGATGGTTCCGTCGGTGTCATATCCGAGTGGGTAACCGACGCCGACCTCGTCGGCGAAGTCACGGGCCGCGGTTTCGCTGTCCTGGACTGCGATCCCAAGGAAGAGGATATCGGGCCGGGAATCCGCCACCGCGTCGATGGCGGGCATCTCCACCCGGCATGGAACACACCACGACGCCCAGAAGTTCAACACCACCGGCGTGCCGCTCTCGGCGAGGTGGGAGTTAAGGCTGAACACCCCTCCGTCGAAGAGTTCCACGGTGAAGTCCGGAGCCGGCTCACCCACCTCCCGGCCTGAGACCACATCTTCGGCTTCAGGAGCCGGTCGGAGCAGCCAGATCGCTGCGGGGATCACAACGATCAGTAGCAGCATCGCGTGGATGAGCCGGCGGCTCGACACGAACCGGGCACGGCCGGCAGGTCCATCGAGGTCACCTGCTTCGGCAGGCACCGGTTCTGGCTCTTTCTTGCCGTCGTGGTCGGTCATCTCACTTCTGCTCTGAATTCCAACCTATCTACGACGACCAATAGTATGTCATGTTGATGGAAGTAATGGTGCTCCCGCTGCTGGCGGTGGTGGCCGGCGTGGTCTCGTTCACGTCGCCGTGCTGTCTCCCACTGATCCCCTCGTATCTGTCCTATGTGACCGCGTTGCCGGTCGCCGAGCTCGGTGCACGTCAGGCGCGTGCGGTCACGCTGCGGGCATCTCTGCTGTTTGTCGCCGGGTTCACCCTGGTGTTCACCGCCCTCGGCGCCTCGTTCGCCTATGTCGGGTCGGCGCTGCTGGCCAACATGCCGTTGTTGGTTCGGGTAGCCGGTGTCGGCATCATCCTGATGGGTCTTGGAACGGCGGGCATCATCAAGATGCCCTGGCTGTATCGGGAGTGGCGACCCGCCCTGGGGCGGGGCGGTGGAGGGTCGAAGGCCGCATTCCCTCTCGGCATGGCTTTCGCCGCAGGCTGGGTTCCCTGTATTGGGCCGGTGCTGGCCACCATCCTGGCCACGGCGGCGTCCACCCAGACCGCTCCCTGGGGAGCGCTTCTGTTGGCCCTCTACTCGGTGGGTCTCGGCATCCCCTTCGTCGTCTTAGGTCTGGGATTCCAACGGATGCGCGGGTCGCTGGCGTGGCTGCAAAGACACGCCCGTCGCGTAGAGCAGGTGGCCGGTGCGCTCCTGGTTGGGGTGGGCGTCCTCTTCGTGAGTGGAGCATGGCAGACCTTCTTCATCCCCCTCCAGCGCGCCTTCGCCCGGCTGGGATGGCCACCAATCTGACCCTATGAACGAGAGGATGCCGATGGACATGACGATGGGACCAATGATGGGCTGGGCGTGGCTGGTGGCCTGGGTGCTGTTCCTGGCGGTATTGGTCGTTGGAGTCGTATACCTGGTCCGTGCGCTGTCGGACCGTGACGCCGGGTCAACGAGGTCAGCATCCTCGGCGTTGCAGATCCTCGAGGAAAGGTTCGCTCGCGGAGAGATCGACAGCGAAGAGTTCGAAGACCGCAGAAGAACCCTCGAGTCGTGAGACTGCGAACCGCCGCCGTGATATCGGTCGCTGTTCTGGCGCTGACCGCCTGTGGCTCCGGCGAAGGTGGAGGCATGCCGACCGGAGAACATGTTCACAGCCTCGCCGTGACCGCCGACGGTGGGCTTCTGTTGGGTCTGCACGGCGGCTTGTACCGCAGCGACGATGGCGAAAGTTGGACTCTGGCCGGGCTCAGCGGGGAGGATGCCATGGTGATCGCTACCGCCGAGGAGGGGGATCCCATGTTCGTGGCCGGTCATGAGGTCCTCTACCGCAGCGACGATGACGGTGAGACCCTCACACCACTGAGCCCTGCGGACCTGCCTGGGATGGACATCCACGGTTTCGCCCAAGCCCCGTCGGATCCCCAGGTGGTCTACGCGTTCGTGGTCGGTCATGGTCTGTTTGCCAGCGGCGACGCCGGTGAGACCTGGGAGCCGCGGGCGTCGATCGAAGTGATTCCCCGTGATGTGTTTGGCCTGGCCGTGGTCGGCTCGGACGACGAGACAGTGATAATGGTGGGTCCGGAGAGCGGAGTGCACCGCTCGATGGACGGTGGACGCAGCTTCCAGCGGGTGCTCGAGACACCTTCGGGGGCGGTCGCTGTCGACGAGAAATCGCCCGATCTGGTCTGGGTGCTCACCGCCGCCGGGTTGGCCAGCAGCGATGACGCGGGCGTCACCTGGCAGATCGCCTCGACTCTGAAAGGGGTGGACGGCCAGCCCGTCGCCATCACGGCGGATGGGAGCCTGCTGTGGGTGGTCACCGAAGATCCGCGTTCGTTGTATCGAAGCGACGACGGTGGAGGGTCGTGGCAGCTCGTCGCCGGCACATGAGCCGCCGACCCGCCCACTCGATGATCGCCACGTTTGTCCTGGTCACTGGGGTCACCGCGTGCGGCGGAGAATCCAATCCGAGCGACGGCTACCAATCGGCGGCCTCCGGTCTGTGCAAGGCCACGGACATGGTCGACGACGGCGACATCGAAGGCGCCGAATCCTGGTTCTACGACACGGTCCATCAGCCGCTCCACGATCTCGCCGCCGAAGTGTCCGAGGTCGACCGGGTCACAGCGGCCCGTCTCCTCGAAGCCAAAGAGGCGGTCGAATCCGGCTTCGACGGCGAAACAGCAGGGCTGGGCGATGCGTTGAGATCCCTGGTCTCGACGGTCGACGAGTCCCTGACCGCCATCGGCCATGATCCGCCGCCATGCAAGTCCGACGAGGGCGCATGATGTCAATCGTCCACCCCCAATTTGGAAGACAACCGAATATTCGCCAGAAGCGCGTCACGAAACGTCGAGGAAGCGGTGCGATCGCTGTCCTCACCGTCGTCGCCCTGACGGCCGCCGGATGCAGCAACCCGAACCGAGGGGCCGCCGAGAGTCTTGTGGCCGCGGTGGCTAGCTACGACGTGGTCGCCGATCGTCCGACGAGGTTCATCGTCGGCCTGTACAGCCCAGACCAGAGCCAGACCCTCGCCTTCGGCACGGTCACCTTCACCTTCAACTACCTCGGCGACGGGGAGCAGCCCGACCCAGCCGACCCACCCGCTATCAGCCCGGTCGAAGCCGTCTTCCTCCCCATCCCGGGCCAGGAGCTCGATCCCGACGCCGCCGGACCGACACTGGTAGCCGGATCGGTGGCAACCGGTGTCTACGCAACGCCCGACGTCGAATTCGACCGACCCGGGTTCTGGGAGGTCGCGGTCGCCGCCGACGTCGACGACCGAACCGAGATCACCACCGGAGCCTTCGAAGTCCTCGACAGCTCCGACATACCCGCAGTCGGCGATCCCGCCCCGAGGACACGTCAGCCATTGGCCGGCGACCCCACGGTGGACCCCGAATCGATCGACTCTCGTGCAGGTGGCGATACTCCTATACCCGACCCCGAGTTGCACGACATCACGGTCGCCGACGCTATCGCCGCCGGTCGGCCGGTCATGGTGGTGGTCTCCACGCCGACGTTCTGTGTCAGCAGATTCTGCGGTCCCATCACCGATAGTGTCAATCAGCTCACCCTCGAGTACGGCGATCGGATCGAGTTCATCCATCTCGAGGTGTGGCGGGATTTCGCCGGCAACGAGTTGAACCCGGCCGCTGTCGAGTGGATCGCACCCACACCCGAAACTGACGGCGGGGAGCCGTGGGTGTTCGTCATCGACGCCGACGGGATCATCGTGGAGCGATTCGACAACGTCGCCTCCGACGCCGAGCTACTCACCGCCGTCGAGTCCGTCCTTAACTCAGGGGACAGATGAGCAACCCTCGCTATGGCTCAGTCGGAACCTCTCTACGATGCGGCGTAGCAGATGATTGATCGAGCCAGCCCCGGCGTGGTCATGTTTGGTTGGGAGACACACGACCGTCATCCGACCACCACCAAACTGGCCATCATCGGCATCCCGATTGCGGTGATCGTCGCTGTCATGGGCTTACCTCCAGTCGACATCCACGGGCCGCTGCACTATCTCGGGATCATGGGTCCCACATGCGGGATGACCCGAGGGGTGATGTGGACGGCACGCGGCGACCTGATTCGAGCCTGGCAATTCAATCCCGCATCGCTTCTCATCATTCCAACCATGGTCGCCCTCACAGCACGGATGACCTACGGAAAGATCACCGGCAGATGGCTCAACCTGCACCTGCGCTGGCGACCGTGGCTGTGGATCATCCCCGCGGTACTCATCATCTTCCTCTCGATCCGCCAACAGCTCAGTGTCGAGTTCCTGCTGGCCAACCCCGCCGGATGAAAGCGATGCGTCGTCAACACTCACTCGCTCCACCGCGAAGGCCATCCGTACTCTGGTGGGTCATCCTTGTCTTGGTCGGGGTTCTCGCTGCTGCCTGCGGAGGCCCCTCGGAGTCAGGTCAGCAGGTCTTCGCGTTCGACCAGATCGCCCCGGATGGAGCGGTGATCGAAACCGACCCGTCCGGTACCGTCGCCACCCTTCGGGTCACCACCACCATCGACGCTGTGTGTGCGGTGGCGTTCGGAGAGACCGAGACTCTGGGACAGCTCGCCACCGACCAGGAGATGGGAGCAGCCGGACACTCCGACCACGAAGTGCTCCTTGGAGGACTCGAGCCCGACACTGAGTACTTCTACCGCCTCCAAGGCGTCGGCGTCGACGGCCGCCTCTACCAAAGCGAGGTGGCCACTTTCCGGACGCCACCCGCCACCGAGCAGCTGTCGGGCCGTAACGTGGCAGTCGACTCTGTGGTGGCCGAAGTGAGCTCAGAGTTCTCGGATGCCTTCGTCGCCGCTAACGCTATCGACGGGAACCCGGCCACCGAATGGTCCAGCAGAAACGACGGCGACGACGCCTACCTGGTCGTCGACCTGGGACGAGAGGTCGACGTGATCGCTGTCGGGTTCCACACCCGCAGCATGTCCGACGGCAGCGCCACCGCCGAGACATACACGGTCACGGTGGACAACACCGACGTCTATGGCCCTTTCCCGGTCGGACGGGTCGACGTCACCTTCACCGGTAGGCTCATCCGATTCGATGTCGAGAGCTCCACCGGCGGCAACACCGGCGCCACCGAGATCGAGGTCTTCGAATCACCGTGACTCGACTACCGGCGTAGCCCGTCCAAGGTCACCTGGACCAGCCGGTGGACTGCCCCATCGGATGGAGCATGCCCGGCGGCAGCAAGGGCGTGGATGCAGTAGCCGGTGAGCTCCTCGGATGTGAGATCTGATCGGACCTTCCCGGCTGCGGCTGCTTCGGCGATCAGCTCCTCAATCAGATCGTGGAGGCGGCGTTGCGGTTGGGCGAGCTGTTGGTCGCGGTGCAAGTACGCGGCCAGCTCTTCCCCGTGGGGTTGATGCTGATGCTGGACCCGTTCTCTCTGGATTCGGGCGTACGCCTCGAGCACCGCCTCCAGTCGACCCTCGCCCTCGGCGGTTTGGTCCCGGACTTCGGCGAGATGATCGAGATGCTGGGCGACCTGACGTTGATGCCATTCCGAGAGGATGGTCTCCACGTCGGGGAAGTACTTGTAGAGGGTGGCTCGACCGATACCTGTCTTCTCCGCGATCTCGGACATGGTCACGCCTCGCATCCCCCGTTCGGCCACCAGGGCCGCAGTGGTGTCGAGGGTGGCGTCACGTACCGCACGCCGGTGCGCCTCAATGGTCTCATCCCACAGCTTCGGCATCTCCACAAAGCATACACCATGCCCCGAAGAGCGACATAATGACTTGACAGAGACATAGTGTCTCGATAATGATCTACGGACCTGCAGCGATCCGAGGAGGACACATGGCCGACCCGCTCCCAGGCGGCGAGCCCAAAGGCGGAACAAGCAATGCCTCGCCCGGCATGCCCCGCTGGGTCAAGGCAATGGCGATCATCGCACTGGCGGTAGCCGCGACATTGGTGGTAGTCATGCTGCTGGTCGGCGGCGACCACGGACCCGGGCGCCACACTCCGGGTGCCGACACCTCCTCAACCGAGATGATCCTGATCGGCAGCAAATCTTTCCCCCGTGAGCGCCTTTGGGCATGAAGCCGGGGCTGCGCAAGCTGACCCTCAGCATCCATCTCGTCGTCTCAGTCGGTTGGGTCGGTGCCGGGTTCGCCTATCTGACGCTCGACATCGCAGCGGCCACCAGCCAGGACACCCTTACCCTCCGCTCCGCTTACATGGCGATGGACGTCATCGCGGGGACGGTGATCGTCCCGCTCGCGATCGCCTCCCTGCTTACCGGACTAATGATCTCGCTTGGCACCCGTTGGGGACTGTTCCGCCACTACTGGGTGCTCATCTCACTCGTCCTCACCCTGCTCGCCGTCGCGGTGCTCCTCGCAGAGACCCGGGTAATCGCCGGCTACGCCCAGATTGCAGGAGACCCATCGACGTCGTCCAACCAACTCGAGAGCTTGGGGAGCACGCTCCTCCATTCGGTCGGCGGCATCGTCGTCCTTCTCGTGATCCTGGTGCTCAACGTGTACAAGCCCCGCGGCATGACCCGATACGGGTGGCGCAAACAAGCTGTTCCCAAGGCGACTACTACCGCCGCGGAGCCACCTCCCACCGGCTGAGTGACCAACCAGCAATATCCCAGATAGACCGATCTCGTCCGTTTATCCGATACCTCCGTAGGGTATTGGCCCTTCTCGCGACTGATTGGGATGCTCCTATGGCACAAGACGAGAAGATGACACAGAGCGAACGCAGCCCCGGCCACGAAGATGGTCGAGAAGACCGCGGTGGCATGTCCTATCTCCGGTTCGGGGCGATGATCGCCACGTCGATGGTGTTCATGTTCATCGTCATGTACCTCAACACCTTCGAGCTGAGTCATGTCCGGTGGAGCGAGACTCGTGTCTTCATGACGCTGCTCATGGGGGCGACGATGGCGGTGATCATGCTCGGCTTCATGCTGGGCATGTATAAGAACCGGAAGGCCAACGTGGCCATAGTCGTGGGCAGCCTGATCCTGTTTGGTCTGGCGACTTGGCTAGTGAGGAGTCAGACCACGGTTCAGGAGTCTTCGTACATGAGTGCGATGATCCCGCACCATTCGATCGCCATCCTCACCTCAGAGCGCTCCGAGATCGAGGACGTGAGAGTGTGTGAGCTGGCGGTGGAGATCATCGAAGCCCAGCGTCGGGAAATCTCCGAGATGGAGTGGTTGATCGACGACATCGATCAGAACGGCACGGCAGCGACACCGGCTGAGGCAGAACAGCGGCCGGTACCCGAGTTCGAGGGGACCAGTACCCGATCCTGTCCCTAGTGTTGCCTAATCCGCTGTCTCAACTATACAATACCCCCCTAAGGTATCAGGAGAAGTGAAGTGCGTGGATACGAGATCAACAAGGACGACTATCTGAAACGACTCGCCCGAATCGAAGGTCAAGTGCGGGGTCTGCAGCGGATGATCAACGAGGACAAGTACTGCATCGACGTGTTGACCCAGGTGAACGCGGCGTCGGCGGCACTAAAGGGAGTCGCAGTAGGTCTGCTCGACGAACACGTGAGGCATTGTGTCCGTGAGGCCGCCGAGGCTGGCGATCAGCGCAGCGCGGACGACATGGTCACTGAGGCGACCAAGGCGATCGAGCGTCTCGTCCGATCCTGAGTCGAGGAAATCCACAGATGAACACTCATAGCAATCAGCACGAAACACACGGCCACGACGAACCCGCTGAGCACACCGACCACGTCGGCCATGACTTGCAAGGTCATGACGGCCATGGTGGTCACGACAAGCATGCCGGTCACAGTGTGGCGATGTTCCGGGACCGCTTCTGGCTGTCCCTTGCCCTGACCATCCCGGTCGTCTTCTACAGCGACATGATCCAGGAGTGGTTCGACTACACCGCTCCGACTTTCCCCGGCTCGGACTGGATTGCACCCGTCCTTGGCACTGTCATCTTCGTCTACGGAGGATCACCATTCCTCAAAGGCGCCGTTCAGGAGGCTCGTGACCGTCAGCCGGGGATGATGCTGCTGATCGGAATGGCGATCACCGTGGCTTTCCTGGCCTCGGCGGCGACAACGTTCGGCTGGTTCGACCTCGACTTCTGGTGGGAACTGGCCGCGTTGATCACGATCATGCTCCTCGGGCATTGGATGGAAATGCGTGCTATTGGCCAGGCGCGAGGTGCGCTGGCGGCGCTCGCCGAGCTCCTCCCCGACGAGGCAGAAAGAGTCACCGAGTCGGGGACAGAGACCGTGTCCCTGGCCGATCTGTCCGAGGGTGACGTCGTCCTGGTCCGGCCCGGAGGCCGTATTCCCGCCGACGGTGAGATCAAGAGCGGTGACGTCGAAGTCGACGAGTCGATGGTCACTGGAGAATCCAATCCGGTCGCCAAACAGCCCGGCGATGAAGTGGTCGCAGGAACGGTGGCCACGGACAATTCGATCAGGGTGCAGATCACCGCGGTAGGTGAGGACACCGCCCTCGCTGGGATCCAACGACTCGTAGCTCAAGCACAAGAGTCCAGCTCCCGGGCCCAGGTGCTTGCCGATCGGGCCGCCGCGCTCCTCTTCTACGTGGCGGTGGCCGCAGCAGTAATCACCGTGGCCGCCTGGCTGATCGTCGACCAACCCGACCAGGCCGTGGTGAGGACTGTCTCAGTCCTCGTCATCGCCTGTCCCCACGCCCTCGGCCTGGCCATTCCGCTGGTAATCGCCATATCAACCTCGATGGCCGCCCGCAACGGCATCCTGGTCAAGGACCGTCTCGCCCTCGAACGGATGCGCAACATCGACATGGTCCTCTTCGACAAGACCGGCACCCTCACGAAAGGAAGCCACCGGGTAAGCGGGATCGCCTCGATCGACTCCGACAACGACCGGCTGCTCGCCAGGGCCGCAGCCGTCGAAGTCGACTCCGAGCATCCACTGGCGCGGGCCATCGTGACAGCCGCTCGAGCACTGGGTCCGATTCCAACCGCTATTGACTTCAAATCGATGAGCGGCCGAGGTGTCGAAGCGGCAGTTGACGGACAGAAGGTCGCGGTCGGCGGTCCAGCGATGCTCTCCGAACGCGGACTCCAGGTTCCTGATGAGCTGGAAAGCGCCTCGGAGGGTTGGAGAGCCAGAGGTGCTGCCATCCTCTACGTGATCGAAGAAGGCAAGGTGGTCGGAGCCCTTTCAACCGAGGACGAGATCAGACCCGAGTCGAGGGAGGCCGTGGACGAACTGCACCGTCTTGGCGTCAAGGTGGCGATGATCACCGGAGACGCACATCAGGTAGCCGAGGCAGTGGCGGCCGAGCTGGACATCGACCAGGTCCTCGCCGAGGTCCTCCCCGAAGACAAGCACTCCAAGGTCGCCGAGCTGCAAGCCGAAGGTCTGAAAGTGGCGATGGTCGGCGACGGGGTCAACGACGCCCCCGCCCTCGCCCAGGCCGATGTGGGCATAGCGATCGGAGCCGGCACCGACGTCGCCATCGAATCCGCCGGGATCGTTCTCGCCTCAGACGACCCACGTGGAGTCGTCGCAATCCGCAAGCTCTCACAGGCCGGCTACCGCAAGATGATCCAGAACCTGGTCTGGGCAACCGGCTACAACGCGGTCGCAATTCCCTTGGCTGCCGGAGCTCTGGCTTGGGCCGGGATCGTCCTGGGCCCAGCGGTAGCTGCTGTCCTGATGAGCGCATCCACGGTCATCGTCGCCATCAACGCCCAGTTCCTCCGTCGCCTCGAACTGAGACCCACAGCGTGATCATTCGGGTCGGTGTCGCCGCGGCCATCTTGCTATTGGCCACAGCGTGTGTCGTCGGATCGGACACCGACATCGAACCACAAGACCCCGAGCTTGTAGCCGCGGGCGCCGATCTCTACGCAGCCAACTGCTCCGAATGCCACGGGGAAGACCTCAGAGGCACCGACAAAGGACCTTCCCACCTATCCATCCTGTACGAACCGGGACACCACGCTGACGGGGCGTTCCTGTTCGCCGTGACCCGAGGCGTGCAACCCCACCATTGGAGCTATGGTGCGATGCCACCAATCGAAGGTCTCACCACCGAAGACGTCGAAGCCATCGTCGCCTACGTCAGAGAGCAACAACGCCTCGAAGGCTTCGAACCGTATCCGCCGCCATGACCGACTTCTCCGACCGCGCAAAGTGCCGACCGGACGCGACCCCAAAAGTGCTGCGTGGTGCGATTCTTTGGGTCAGCCGCCTGTCACCCCTCGCATTGCCCTGGCACTCCAGGCACCCCGCGGCCAGGCCCCGACGCACGGGCGATGGGCTCTTCCAGGATGTCGGTCAAGAGGTGCTCGGTGTCATCGTCCTCGCCCAGGTACAGGACAAGCATCGGCCCACGTAGCCAGAAACGAGGCCTTCCGGCCCATGCGACCATTGCTGAGCCGAGGTTCGACGGGTCCTCGGGATCGATCCGCGCTGCCGCGGCAGCAGCTTCGTGATCACTCGGGAAGAGATATACCCGGAGCTCTTGTGCTCCAAGACAGACGAGGAGCCCGTCACCACCAAGCGGATCGCTCGAGAAGGTATCGACTTGTGCGGCGTCGATGCCGGCGGCACCCAACTCGGCGATGAGCTGGGCGGGTTCGCTTTCGGGCAGACCCGAGGTTGTGGTGGAGCCTGCCAGGTTGGAGCAGGCGACGAGGGTCACCATGACCCCAAATACAAGCCCTCTCATTGACTATTCGACGTATGCATGCTCGTCGAGGTTCCCTCCTCGTCGAATTCTGCCGGTGCGCACCTGTGTCCCCAGCCGGGACAGGATCGACGAGTCCCATCGCGCGTCCATCGCGCGAGAGGGTGCGATGGGACGGTCAAGAACGCGAAATGATGCGAACCGAAAAGCGGATCTGAGCAGGCATTTCGCAAGTTACCCCACGTTACCGCCCACCTCAGACTCGGGCTCATAACCCGAAGGTCGCGGGTTCAAATCCCGCCCCCGCTACAACAAGCGAACCCCCAGGCCCAGTCCTGGGGGTTCCTTCGTGTCCGGCTCGTTCAGCCGGTCCAATCCGTCCTCGATGTCCACCGGAGTACGCCAGCATGCGCTCCTCGCGATGAACTCAGGCGGTCGCGACACCAGGATCCGGCGGGTTCAAGGCCCACAGGGCAGCGACCGATGAACAGAGAGGTCGAACGCAAAGGAGAATGCATGACCAAACGCACTTCTGCCACAGCACTGTTGGCGGTAGTCCTCAGCTTGGCGACTGCGGCTACAGCCCTCGCCTACACCTTTCCGAGCACCAACGACGACAATCGGACAAACGGTCACCCCCACGTGAACCTCATTGATGCCGGGATCGGCTACGTCGAGCTCGAGTTCGTCAACGACACCAATTCGCTGGCCTTCTTCGAGTATCGAATCGATGGGGAGACCCTCACGAGCGGCACCACGCACCCGGTGGTGACCGATGACTTCATCTACGACGGGGTATGCGTCGACGGCAGGGCGGCGCCGATCTGTGATCCCGGTCCGGTTGTGGAACGGTTCGACGCCAGTTCCACGGTCGAGGTCCGACTCGCCCTCGGTGGGGAAAGGGATTGGGACTTCGACTGGGTGACGTTCGAGGCGCTGCCCGATGCGACTTCCAAAGATGACTGCCAGAACGGCGGATGGGACGACTTCGGCTTCGCCAACCAAGGACAGTGCATTCGGTTCGTGGAGACGGGCAAAGACAGCCGCTGATCAACCCGACACCGGGGGTCGCCGTCACTGATGGCCGACCCCCGGTCGACCATCCTCTCATGGGCGGCGACCAGACCGTGCCGGACAGTGACTGCCTGCGGCCGACGACAAGGATGACGGCCCCGGAACCATCCCGATTCCCGCGCCGTCCAAACGGGACCATGTTTAGATCTTTCGGAATTGCCCGCGCTGCCACTGCCCTTCTGCTGGTGTTGTCGGCTTGCGCCACCGCCGACGGCGCCAGTTCGACCACGACGACGGCTCCAACCGACCCACTCGGGCTCGTAGCCGAGTTCGAGACGCCGGACGGCATCACCTATCGGGTGCAGCTCGTCGGGGACGCGGCCGACCATGCCCGCCATGCTTTCGAGGAGGGCGAGCGGCCCGGCATCCCCCTGGGGAAGATCAATCCCGGCGACGGAGGGGTCAACATCGGGCACCAGTGGCACATCACCGAAGTCGAGTTCGCCGACATGGCGATGGAGGTGTGCGACGGGACTGCCGGCTACATCGACGAGCTCGGTTACGAGGAGTTCGTCGAGCAGCACGGCGAGTACTTCTGCCCATGGGGTGCCGAACTCGTGGCGCTACACGGCGACAGCTGACGCCCGAAACATGGCTCAACTCTTCGACCGGGACGTGGATCACGGCGAGCCGCAGTACCCGTTGGGGCGGCCGCAATTGAGCTTCCTTCCGGCCGGTTCGGGTGTCTATGCCGACGCGAGCCGCAGGGCGAGGCGGAGATCCTCGGCGACCATCTCGCGCTTCGCCCCGCTCCGGAAGGCCGCGACGAGGTTGGACACGAACATCGAATCGCTCGGCGCCGAGAGGAAGTCATCGCCGGACTCGGTCAGGGCCTCGCCGACCGCCACCATCCGGATCGCTCCAGGCTCGCCACCGGCCGGCAGGTAGGGCAGGGGCTGAACGCCACTCAACTCTTGGCGTCCCAACGGAACCGGCGCGCGGCCACGACCGTGGCCGCGGCCAGCCAGGCGAACATCACCGCCAGGTTCACCCAGGGGACGGAGGTTCCGCTCGGGTCGAGGGAGGCA
>CAYLYQ010000046.1:0-16774 GCA_964388105.1 uncultured Acidimicrobiaceae bacterium | reverse complement strand
CTCAGGAGAGGCCGGTGAGCTCCCGAACCGAGCGCATCGTCACATCCGCCATCTCCCGTGCCCGTTCGGCTGACGATGTCATCACCTCGTCCACCTCGGCGTCGCTCAAGCCGGCGTAAGCCTCCTGGATCGGCCGCAGACCTTCGACGACCGCTTCGGCGACCGCCAACTTGAAGGCGCCGTAGCCCGACGTCCGATACTCGGCGACGAGATCGTCGATCGACCGGCCGTCGAACGCCGAGAGGATCTCGAGCAGGTTGGAGATCCCGGGCTTGGCGGCGCGATCGTTCTCCACCTCGCTGCCCGCGTCGGTCACCGCCGCCTTCACCTTGGAGACGATCTCGTCGGGAGAGTCGAGGAGATTGATCCTCGACCGCGGGCTCGGGTCCGACTTCGACATCTTCGAAGTCGGGTCGGTGAGCGACATGACCCGCGCCCCGACCTCAGGGATGATTGCCTCCGGGACCGGGAAGAAGTCGCCGAACCGGTGGTTGAAGCGCTCCGCCAGGTCGCGGGTCAGTTCCAGATGCTGGGTCTGATCCTCGCCGACGGGCACGGCGTGTGCCCGATGGATGAGGATGTCGGCTGCCATCAGCACCGGGTAGGCGAGCAGCCCGAAGCCCTGGCCCGACTTGTCGGCCTTCTCCTTGAACTGGGTCATGCGCTCCAGTTGGCCGACGCCGGTGATGGTCCCGAGGATCCAAGACAGCTCGGCGTGCTGGGGGACGTCGCTCTGGAAGTAGAGGAGCGAGCGGCCCGGATCGATCCCGAGAGCCAGAAGCATCCGAGCTGCCTCCGCCTTTCCCTGCCGGAGTTCGGCAGGGTCGTAAGGGACGGTCATGGCGTGCAGGTCGACTACGCAATAGATCGTCTGGTAGTCGTCCTGGAGCGCGACATAGTTGCGCCCGGCTCCGATGTAGTTCCCGATGTGGATGTTCCCGGTGGGCTGGATCCCCGAGAACACCCTCTTTGCTTCTGTCATCTCTTCCTCACGAAAAAGCCGCCGGACTGGCGCCGGCGGCGTGACCCGAACACGTGGCAACGACCGCTCAGCGGGGTCGCCACCAACCGCGGGCTCGCATGTACCTCGTCACGACGCGGATTCTAACCAGCCGCCGGTTCGCCGGACAACGTGCGGCGGTAGTCGTTGATGAAGTCCGCCACCAGCTCCGCCACGTCTTCGGTCGCGACCAGAACCGAGGCACCGCTCTCAGTGGTATGCGAGCGGACCGGGATCGTGAGCTCGCTGACATTGCCCGCGCCAATACCCCTCATGGCCCAGACGAGCCCGACGGCGTCGGTCAGGCCCAGCTTCGAGTCGACCGTCATGAACGGAGCCAGGGTTCTCGCGGTGGAGGCCAGCTGTTGAGGGCTGGAGAAGTCCGAGATGCGCCCCATCATGTCGATGATGAACGCGCGCTGGCGTTCGTTTCGGGACAGGTCACTGACTCCGGCGACGGGCCGCCACCGGTCACCGGAGAGCTCCTCGGTGTGCCGGGACCGGAGCCACGCCAGGGTCTGGGATCCGTCGGCCTGGGTGCATCCAGCCGGCAACGAGAGGCCCGATCGTTGGTCCCGCACGGCCAGGTCGACGCAGATCTCGTAACCGCCGAGTGCATCGACGACATGCTGGAATCCGGCCATGTCGACCATGGCGTAGTGGTCGACCTTTTCCCCGATCAGCCGCTCCACGCCGAGAGTGAGGAGGGTCGGACCGTTGATGCCCTCCGGGCAGCCCGCCAGCAACGCGTTGATCCTCGTCTCGGGCGGCCGACACGGGTCGTCGACGAGAAGGTCGCGGGGGACGGAGAGAAGCGCCGCACCGCCCTCCACCCGGATCAACACCATGACGACATCGGCACGCTGGCCTTCGAAGTCGCCGAAACCTTCGAGATTGTCGAGCTCGTCCCGGGAGTCGGAGCCGACGAGGAGGTAGATGCTCACACCCTCCGTCTCGGGGGGCTCGGGGAACTCCTCCTCAGGCTCCTCCCCGGGATCGCCGTCGGAAGGCTGCACGGGGACCGGTCGATCGATGTCGACCCGGTTGACGTCGCCCCAGGCCGAGTAGGCAAAGGCGGCGATGGTCCCCAGGAGGAGGACCACGACAGCGCCCGAAGCCACGAGCAGACGTTTCTTACCAGTGACTGAACTCATGGTTCTGTTGCTCGGCGTGAGTTTATGCCGCGTGGCCGTCTAGCCGGCCAGGGCCGAGGGAGCGAGGGCCTGGTCGGTCTCCTCCCCGGCGAGGTGTGCCGGGAGTGTGAGGACGAAGCGGCCTGGACTGCCGGTCACATACTCGAGTGAGCCGCCCATCATCTCCGCCAGCTGGCGGGACACGGAGAGGCCGATTCCCACCGATCCGGGAAGCGTCGGGGAATCGGTGGCCCGGTAGTAGCGCTCGAAGATGAGATCGACCTCGCCGGCAGCGACGCCCGGGCCGTCGTCGGCGACCATGAAGAGAACCGCGTCGCCGCGCTTCTCGACCACGACGGCGATCCGCTCCCCTCCGTACTTGATGGCGTTGGAAAGGAGGTTTCGCACGATCTGGCGGACCCGCAGAGGGTCCGCCCACGCCAGCACATCCGGGCCGTCCAACGTGATGGCCTTGGCCGAGGGGTGCGACTCCCGGACGCCCTCGATGACGCGACGCGCCTGGCCAATCAGGTCGACGGGCTCGGGCCGGATGGACAGGTTTCCGAAGTCGGCGCGTGACGCGACCAGCAGATCCTCGACGAGCTCGGCGAGCTCTCGGCTCTGCCGGGCGATGATCGAGATCAGGTCCTGGATGTCGTCCGGTGTGAGGCCATCCTGGCTCGCCACGATCTCTTCGGACAGTCCGACTATGGCCGTGAGCGGTGTACGGATCTCGTGGCTGACCGAGGCCAGGAGCCGGTCCTTGGACTCGTTGGACGCCTTGAGCTGCTCGGCGTCGTCGAGTCGCCGCCAGTAGGCGCCGATCATGTGGGCGGCGCGCCACAGGGTGTGGATCTCGTCGTCGGTCCACTCCCGGTCCTCGGAGTACTGGATGAACCCGACGGACCCCCGCATCTCCCGCTCCACGAACACCGGGACGAGGACTTCACTCCGGATCCCATCCTCTTCGTAGCGGCGGCGCTCGGCATCCGGCAGGTCGGGCGTGCGGAGGACCACCGCCCGTCCCTCACTGAGGGCCTTGAAGGTGGTGGGGATGGCGGAGTAGCTGCCCCGTCTCCAGCCACCGCCCCAGCCGACGCCCCGACGGGAAGCGTCGGCGATGATCTCCCAGGCCGGCTCGCCGTCGAGCATCACTGTGCGGTCGACATAGGCGTAGTCGGCGTCGGTGGCGTCGAGAAGCGCCCTCGTCGCCTCGTAGAGGGCGAACATGTCCGAGTGGACGAGGAGGGCTTCGGAGCAGCTGGCGATGGCATCCTCGAGGCGGCTGGCCCGGTCGTGGCGCTGCACCGCCACGGACAGATGGTCGAAGAGCCCCGACACGAGCGAGATGGTGAACACGACGCCCGCCACTCCGATGAGGGTGCGGGCCACCAGGGATGCGCCCCCTTCTCCCGAGATGAGCCCGACGATCACGACCCAGGAACCGATGGCGACACCGAGGGCTCCGGCCCAGCGCAGGCGATTGCCGTCGACGAGGGTCCCGGTGAGGACTGAGAGGAGCATCACGGCACCGAAAGTCGTCGTGGTGTCGAACGGCGCCACCTCCGACTCGAACAGCGCCTCGATGACGGCCATCAGCCCGAGGTAGAGCATCGAAGCGAGAAGAAGGGGCACCGCGCTGGCATCTGTGCGCATCAGCACGCGCACCGCCCACGCCAGCAGCAAAATGTATCCGGCCCACCGAGCTGCCAACCCGCCGTTCATCGGCTGCACCAGCTCGGCGATGATGAGGACCGGAATCATGACGACGAACAGAACCCCCACCTGACGGTGGAGGTCGCGATGAACCGACCTGTTCACACCGGACGCCACAGACTTAGATCGGCAGATCGGCCCCTTTTTCTGTAGGTGCCGTGCGGCTCAGGTGAGGGGCTCTAGACCCACGAGCGTGCGAACCATGCGGGCGGTGGCCCCCCAGAGGGTGTCGCCGTCCAGGTCGAAGTACCAGACCTCCCAGCCGTTCCAGGGGACTGACCACCACCGGTCACCGTCGGCCAGCTTCGCCACCAGGGGCGTGTGAATCCGCTGCACCTCTCGCTCCGAGGGCACCAGCTGAAGTGGGGGCAGGACCCGCCCGACCACCGGCACCACCAGCAGAGCCGCCTCGACGGTGTCGATCGTGGGAAGGAAGCCGAGGACCTCCACCTGGTCGGGATCGATGCCAACTTCCTCGTGCGCCTCCCGCAGTGCCGTGTCCACCGGCCCACGGTCGTCGGACCGGGGGCCTCCCCCGGGGAACGCGATGTGACCGGCGTGGGTGGGCATCGTGTCGGGCCGCTTGGTCAGGACCAGCCGCAACTCCCCTTCGTCGTCCAGGTAGAGGGGCGCGAGCACGGCCGCGACCGGCTTGCTCGTCGCCGCGGGCGGTTCCGTCATGTATTTGAGGTCGTCCCACATCTCCGGCCCCAACGTAGTGCTCCCGATATCCTGAGCCAGTGCCCAGGGCCCTCCTCGAGACGGACCGTCTCATCCTGCAGCGTTTCACCCGCCGGGATGCGGCGACTGTCGACGATGCGATCCGCGCTTCACTGCCCGACCTGAACCAATGGCTCCCTTGGGCGCGCATGGATTACACCTCCGCCGACACCGCCGCATTCCTGCGCGAGTCGATGGTGGCCTGGCGGGAGGACCGGGCGTGGGACTACTCGATGCGCTGGAAGGAAGACCCGGAACGCCACATCGGGAACATCTCGTTCTGGACGGTCTCCAAGCTCGGCAAGATCGTCGAGATCGGCTACTGGGTGCGCTCCGACGAGACCAGCAAGGGCGTGTGCACCGAAGCAGCGGATCGGATCCTGAAGGAGGCGTTCGACGCCCTCGGGCAGCACAAGGCTGTGCTCCGGATAGCCGTCGGCAACACCGCCTCCGACCGGGTGGCCCAGAAGCTCGGCTTCACGCGGGAGGGGGTCCTCCGTGAGGAATTGCTGATCCGGGGCAACTGGGTGGACCACTCCCACTGGTCACTGCTCGACCGGGAGTACCGCGCCATGAAGCGCACGGAACTGACGCGCTAGAGCGCCCAAGCCACCGTTTGGTGGGTGGTCGGCCGCGCACCGACAACCACCCGCGGCGAGGAGTAAGGTCAAGGAGGCCCATCGGCGGGCTGGGGAGAAGGAGGAGCAGGATGAGAATCTCGTCGAGGAATCACAGGTTCGCCATCTCCCCATCAGCCCTGGTGGCAGCGCTCGTGCTCTGGGCGGCCATACCGGCCTCGGCAGCCTGGTGGCATGAGGTCTTTCTCGGTTGGGAGGTTGCCAACCATACGTTGTATGGGGACAGCCTGGGCCAGGCATCGCCTGAGACCATCGATGTGAACCGGGTGAGGATCCAAGAGAAGGTCGGACCCATCTGGGTAACCAGAAAGGAGCTCTACGCTTCGCCCGTGCCAACCCACAACAGCTCGGTATTCGTGCTCTACACCTGCGCCGGCCATGGAACTGATCTCTGGCGGACTCAGGGTTACCAAAAGCGGTCAACGGGTGGCACGAGTACGGCGTACTACCCAGGCTCGGCCGGAGTATCTCTGAGCTGTCCCTGACGGTGACTGATGGCAGGATGATCTCGGTCGAGGGTATCTCGAAACGATTTGGTTCGATCGACGCCCTCGACCGGGTCAGCTTCCAGCTTGATTCGGGGGTGGCGGCGTTGCTCGGACCCAATGGAGCGGGCAAGACGACCCTTCTGCGTTGCCTCGCGACTTTGGTACCGGTGGATTCGGGCATGATCGAGATCGGAGGGATCCGTCTCGGCTCGGAACGGGCGAACCGGTCGGCAAGACGCCTAATCGGCTATATGCCACAGACGGTTTCCTTCAGCCCAGCCATTACCACTCGGTCCCAACTGGACCGGGTGGCTGTGCTCAAGGACATCCTCGATCGAGAGGAGCGAAGGGCAGAAGTCGATCGAGTCATCGCTGCTCTGGGTCTCATCGATGTCGCCGATCGGAAGGCCAGGAAGCTCTCCGGGGGGACTCAGCGTCGACTTGGCCTAGCCCAAACGGTGCTGGGCTCTCCCCGCGTCTTGCTGCTCGACGAGCCCACCGCAGGCCTCGATCCCGCGCAGCGGTCCGGATTCCGAAGGGTCATCGGGACAGCGGCGGCCGAAGGCGCCACGGTGTTCGTCTCGACACATCAGCCTGACGACATTGTCTCCATTGCCGGCACGGTGATCGTCATCGCAAACGGAAGGATCCTCTTTCACGGGAGTCCCGAAGGGCTTGCCGCCAAGGCTTCGGGCCGTGTCTGGTTCGTTGATCGAGATGCGAATGTTGGGCCGAGTTGGCCAACTCCGGATGGGCGATTCCGCGTGCTCGGCGAAGTCGAGGATGGGGAGTCTGTTGAGCCGACGCTTGAAGACGGGTACTTGGCACTCATGATGGAGTCCACCCAGTCGGCGCGATGAGTCCGAATCGAGGTGCCCGCGCCGCAAGGACTCTCATAGCCACATCGGCGAGGACTGCGGGTACAGACCCACTGATAATCATCGCCACGGTGGTATCGACTGTGATTCTGGGTTTTTCGCTCTGGGGACGCGCCACTGTGTGGCAGAGCCTGTCGGTTTCTGTCGGAGGGGCGCTGCTCCCACTCGTCGGGGCTTCATTCCTGGTTGCAACCTGGACCGTTTCCCGTGAGGTCCGATATGGATACGAAGAGCAATTGGATTCGTTGACACATGGGCGGCCCGTGCGGAATGCGGAACTACTAGGAGCGGCGATCGGGCCCCTTGCCTGGGGCATCATTCTCGTCATCGCGACAGGTTTGGTCGCACGGCTGTCGAAACCAGCAGGAACAATCGTGTGGGCCGAACTGGTCGCAGCTCTCCTTGCCATCCCGATCGCGTGGTCCGCTGGGATGCTGTTCCGAGGCCGCCTTCGAGCGGCGCCCACCGTCGCCCTTCTCGCATATGCCACCGTTCAACTGCTGGGGTCGCCTGACGTTGCAGTGGGGTCACCGGAGGGATCCGTTGGCACAGACTTGAGTCGTCTCCTACTTTGGCAACCTCCCAGCGCCTTCGACAGCCCCTTTGACGCCTTGATGCGACCGTCCGCCCCGAGAGTTCTGTTCATGCTGGCAACCCTGGTCCTGATCACGGTGTTGCTCCTCGTGCGTAACCCGCTGTCGATTCGCCTGCTGGCAGTCGGTGGAACGTCGATCGTCGTAGTGCTCATGGCCATGCAGACAATCGGGTTCCGCCCTTCTCAGGTGTGGGCATCGACTACCGAGGCCAGACCGCGAGTTGATTGGGGCGTACTCGACTTAGACCAGGTGTGCTTCACGACGGTCCGAGCAACCCATTGCACCTACCCCGGATTCGAAGCTTGGGTCGGCGAATGGGACGCCGCGGTCGCTGATGTTCAACAGGTCTGGCCACTGCCTGCTCCCAGGGTGATCCAGCGCCCTGAGATCCTCTGGGGTCAACCTCCCGAGGCCAACTCCGCGACGACCGATTTCCGCTGGGACGGCGCCATTGGTGGCTCCGGTTCGAGTGCGTTCGCACTAGCAGTCCGGCTGGGAGAGACGGCTGTCGGGTTTCCGGGCACAGCGCCTGTCAGCTGTGACGGCCGTGGACAGGGGCGAGGCGTCTTTCCATTCTGGCTGGCTGCTCTCAGCACCTCCGAAGGTCGTCGGATCTTGACCGAACTGCAGGGGCTCCCTCTCGTGACATCGCTCGGAGACAAGTCACTCGGGGGAGCGATTGTGGGATCTGAGACAATCGCCTTGGCACTGGCGTTGACCAACGCAGAAAAGGGCGAGGTCAAATCGGTGCTGAACGAGCATTGGGAAGATCTCCGAAGCCCCGAAACGAGCATCTCCGAGGTTGCGACATGGTTTGGTCTCCATGCACCCCGGGAAGTGCCGGATAGAGAAAGCCGGTTGCCGGTTTGTCGTTGACTCAAGTCTCTCGGGTTGAGGCAATGGTGACCGACTGGCGGTCAGGCGCAATGGCATTCGTTGTCGCCATCGGCTTCAGCGTGATCTCGACAAACACGGAACCCGGTGTGGCGACGCAAGGCACACTCATCCGATTCGCTCTTGTCGCGGCTGCCATCGGCGTGCTGCTGGCGTTGGAAGACTTCGAAGGTGAATCCACCGCCGCTCTGCCTGTCCCGATGGCGGTGCGTTTGGGTGCAAGACTCGTTTCGGTGGCTTCGATCTGGGCATTGACGATCGTCGCCGTGCTTTTCATAAGCCGGATTGGAAGCACGCAGCGCATCGTCACTGAGGCGACAGTGCTGTGCTTGATTGCGGTCCTCCTGGCATCAATCGGAAGAAGGACGGGGATTCCAGGATTCACGACTCTGGCCGCCGCAGGGGCAGCAGCCCTGTTTGTTGCCACTTTGTTGATTCCGGCGCGCCTCAGCCCCTGGTGGGATGGCGTCAACCCATCTCGAGAACCAACCGCGGTGACCTGGTACTTGGCCGGTTGCGTGTTGGCTTTTGCGACGCTGCGGGTGTCACGTCGGATCGATTCATGGGGCGTTCACTAGCAAACGACCTTGAATGCTCGCATCACGATTTCTGGATCTTTGGACATCGACCCGAAGGGTTGGAGCGGGTAGGCCTCGCCAGGGATGAGCTAGCGGGGTTGGCTAGCCATCACCGCCGAGTTGCACCCACTCCCTGCGCCACTCGGGCGCTTCGAACGGCTCGGCCCAATAAGCGGTCTCCCGCGCGATCTTTCCGTCGCGGAACTCGAAGATGATCACCGTCGCGAAAGATGCATCCCCGTAATCCAGTGTGGCTTCGGCAACCACGAGATCTCCCGCCTCGAGTATCCGGCGCGGAGCGATGGTCGGGAGCGACGGGAATGATCCGTAGATGGCCCGGCGATTGTCACCGCCCACCACCAGCTCCCCCGACTGCGGCCAGTCCATGATCGCGTCCTCATGAAAGAGCTCGTCCATCACCTGGATCTGACGATCGTTGAAGCAGGCTATGAGCCGCTCCACGACAGCACGGTTCTCGCTCACCAACTCACCTGCCTTCGTCCCTCGGATCGCGCCGGAACACTACGTGGCGCTCTTGGGAGGTGCGGGCTGGAAATTGGACGAATCAGCCGCCGGCGGCGAGGACCCGGGAGGCCTCGCCCACGAACGTGGCCGCCGCCGGGTAGAACCCGATGAGGACTGTCAGCACCACCACCACTCCCAATGCCAGCCGGAGTGAGCCGGCGGGTGCCGTCACCTCGGCGTCGGCGAGGTTGGTCACCTCGTCCATCCACACGGTCTTGACGACTCGGGCGTAGTAGTAGAGAGAGATGACCGCGTTGACTGCGGCGATGATCGCCAGGACCACTGTGGCGGTGCCGCCGGCGATGATCACCGACCGGAACATGACGAACTTGGCGAACCAGCCCGCCAGCGGCGGGATGCCGGCCAGGGAAAAGAAGAAGATCAAGGTCATCACGCCAACCCGGGGATCGATCCGCCCCAGGCCCGCCCATGCGGGGATCTCGCCGGAGTTGGTGACTCGGGAGCCGGCGATGACGACAGCGAATGCCCCCAGGTTCATGATGGCGTAGATCACCATGTAGATCACGGTGGCGGCGAAGGCCTCCTCGAGGTCGGCTCCGGCGACGGCCGCGGCCGCGAACGGGACCATCATGAAGCCAGCCTGCGCGATCGAGGAGTAGGCCAGGAGCCGCACGATGTTGGTCTGGCGGAGAGCCGACAGGTTGCCCAGCGTCATCGACAGGGCGGCCAGCACCCAGAGAGCGGGAGCCCAGATCTCGGAGAGACCTGGCAGTGCGAGGTAGAGCACGATCAGCATCGCCACGAACCCGGCTGCCTTCGAGTTCACCGACAGGTACGCGGTGATGGGTGTGGGCGCCCCCTCGTAGGTATCCGGCGCCCAGAAATGGAAGGGCACCGCTGACACCTTGAATCCGAACCCGACGAGCAGGAAGAGCACCGCCATGATCAGGAGCGGCTCGTCCGCCCTGCCGGCGGTCGCCTCGGCAATCCCGGAGAAGGTGACCTCCCCGGTGAGGCCGAAGATCAGCGACATGCCGTAGAGCATCACGGCGGTGGAGAGCACGCCGAGGATGAAGTACTTCATCGACGCCTCGTTGGACTTCACGTCGCCCTTTCTCCAGCCGGCCAGCATGTAGAGGGGACCTGTCGTCAGCTCGATGCCGACGAAGAGGACGATGAGGTCACGAGCTGAGGCCATGACCAGTGAGCCGAGGATCGACGCCAGCAGCAAGAGGTAGTACTCGCCCTGGTAGTAGCGGTCGGACTCGATGTAGTGGTGGGACATGAGGAACACCACGTAGCCCGCGATCAGGAACAGCCCCTTCAAGACGAGGGCGAAGTCGTCGACCACGAACGACCCCTCGAACATCGACCGTGTGGACCCGTCGAGCGCCATCGCCGCCAGAGGCAGCAGCGCCAGGGCGGTCCCGGCGACAGCCACCGTGGCCGTCCAGTACTTGAGATGCCGCGGCAGGAACAGGTCGAGCGCGAGCACGACGAGCAGCGTCCCCACGACCACGAGTTCCGGGGAGAGCGCGAGCCAGTCGACGTGCAGATCCATGTGCCTATCCGCCCAACGAGACCGTGGTGGTTGCGTTGAAGACCATCTCCACCATCGAAGTGATGGTGTCCGTCGTGGCGTTGAAGATCACCTTCGGATACAGGCCGATCACGACCACGAGGATGACGAGGGGAACCCACGCCATCGCCTCGAACCGATCGACGTCGTGGAACTCCTTGCCGTCCCATTCGGCCGAGGGCTCACCGAGATTGACCTTCTGCAGCAGCATGAGCATGTACCCGGCGGTGAGCACGGTGCCGATGGCGCCGCCCACCATGGCGGTGCGGAACACGCCGAGGGACAGCCCCTCCAGGGGGTTGTACGACGCCACGAGCGACATGAACTCACCCCAGAAACCGGCCAAACCGGGCAGGCCCAGCGATGCCATGGCGGTGAAGGCCAGGAGGCCGCCCAGGATGGGCATCAGCTTCATGTTGCCGCCGAGGCGCTCCATCTCCCTCGTGTGGTACCGGTGGGCGATCGACCCGGCCAGGAAGAAGAGCAGGCCGGTGATGAGACCGTGCGCCACCATGCCGATCACGGCGGCGTTGATGCCGACGTCGGTGAGGGTGGAGATGCCGAGCATGACGAACCCCATGTGGCCGACGGACGAGAAGGCGATCAGTCGCTTCATGTCCGTCTGGGCAAGACAGGCGAGTGAGCCGTAGATGATCCCGATCACCGCCAGGATCGCCAGAGCAGGTGCCCAGCGCCGGGCCTCGTCGGGCAGGATCGGTAGCGAGATGCGGATGAACCCGTAGCCGCCGAGCTTCAGCATCACCGCCGCCAGCAAGACGGAGCCAACGGTCGGAGCCGCCGTATGGGCGTCGGGGAGCCAGGTGTGGAGCGGCCACATCGGCACCTTGACGGCGAAGCCGAGGAACAGCCCACCGAACACGAGGAAGGCAAAGGTGCCGGTGAACGCTCCGGCGGCACCCAGGTCGGTCAGCGCCGTGATGTCGAAGGTCCGCTCGCCGAAGTCACCCGAGCGCAGGTAGAGCGCCAGGAACCCGAGGAGCATGAACGCCGACCCGAACAGCGTGAAGATGAAGAACTTGATCGCCGCGTAGAGCCGCGTCTCGTACTGACGCTTGAAGCCGGGGATCTTCCGCATCGAGCGGTCGCCCCAGACTCCGATCATGAAGTACATGGGCAACAGGACCAGCTCGAAGAAGATGAAGAAGAGCACCAGGTCGAGGGCGACGAAGGTGCCGTTCATCCCGGTCGCCAGGATCAGCATCAGGACCAGGAATGCCTTCGGGTTCTTCGGTTCGTCCCAGTGGTTCCAGGAGTAGATCACGCACATCAGCACCATGAAGGTGGACAGCACGAGGAGAGGAAGGCTGATCCCGTCCAAACCGAGGTGGTAGTTGGCGTTGATGGCGCCGATCCACGGCAGATCGACCTCGAACTGGTACGTGTTGTAGCCGCGCGCCCCGAAGTCGAAGCCGACGATGACGCCCAGGCTGACGATGAAGGCGATCGCCGCCGTCGCCAGGCCCGCGCCCTTGATCGCGGTCTCTTTCTCCTTCGGGATGAGGCCGAGCACCAGTGCCCCGACCAGAGGCACGAAGACAACCAGTGTCAGCGCCCAGCTATCGAACCAGTCCATTTGAAGGCCTCTCCTCCATCACTCTCTATAACACGAACATGAACACTGCCGTCAGCACGATCACGCCGGCGACGAAGGCCGCGGCGTACTGCTGGATGCGACCCGACTGCCATCTCCGCATGACCGTGCCCGCTCCGTCGGTGGCCGCGGTCAGGCCATGCACGATCCCGTCGACGCCCCTCTGGTCGACCCGGTTGTAGACGAACTTGCCGAGGATCACGGAGAAGCCTCCCACGGCGTTGACGATCCCGTCGAACACGTAGGTGTTGGTCCAGTTGACGAACCGTGCGATCGGGCCCATCGTGGCCGCGGTGATGCCGTCGGACACGTCGTCGAGGTAGTACTTGCGGCGCAACAGGGGGTAGAGCAGCGGTACCTCGAACCGGTCGCGCGCTCGCTGCGTGTCGCGGTCCGGGCCGAAGATCATCCAGCCGAGGACCAGCCCGGCGATCGCGGCCACGAGGCCGATCCCGGCGAGCAGGAAGTCGATCGACTCGGCGTGATGGTCGCCCATCGCGACGCCGCGGACCGCGAGCCAGTTGATGAAGTTGCCGATGCCGGGCCATTCGACGCCGGGGATGTTGAGCAGGCCGAAGAGGACCGACGGGATGGCCAGCGCCACGAGCGGGCGGGTCATGATCGGCGGCGACTCGTGCGGGTGGCCGTGGCCCTTGTAGGTGCCGTGGAAGGTGAGGGCCACCGCCCGGGCCATGTAGAACGCGGTGACGAAGGCGCCCGCGATCGCGATCCACATCACCACCGTGTAGCCCTCGTGGCCGAGGGTGGCGAGGATCTCGTCCTTCGACCAGAAGCCGGCGAACGGGAAGATCCCGGCGAGCGCCAGCGACCCGATGACGAAGGTGCGGTAAGTCGTCGGCATCACTTTGGCGAGGCCGCCCATGTCGCTCATGTTGTTGGAGTGGACCGCGTGGATCACCGACCCCGCCCCGAGGAACAGGAGAGCCTTGAAGAAGGCGTGGGTGAAGAGGTGGAAGAGGCCCGCCGTGTACCCGCCGGCGGCGATGGCGGTCATCATGTATCCCAGCTGCGACACCGTCGAGTACGCCAGCACCTTCTTGATGTCGTCGGCGGTCAGAGCCAGCAGGCCGATGGCGAACAGGGTGATCGCCCCGATCACGACCATGACCATGCGCGCGTCGGCAGTGATCAGGTTCTCGTAGAGGGGGAAGGTCCGGGCCATGAGGTAGATGCCCGCAGTGACCATGGTGGCGGCGTGCATCAGGGCCGAGACCGGCGTCGGGCCGGCCATGGCGTCGGGGAGCCAGATGTGGAGCGGGAACTGGGCGCTCTTGCCCATGGCGCCGAAGAACAGCAGCAGTCCGCCCACCACCGCCACCCCGCCCAGAGCCGCGCTGCCGGCGGCGGCGAGATGCTCCATCTCGGAGAACGAGAACGTGCCCATGGTCACGCCCAGCACGACGGCTCCGAGGAGGAGCCCCACGTCGGCGAGCTTGTTGACCATGAACGCCTTGTTGCCGGACTTCACGTTGGCCATGTCTTCCCAGTAGAAGCCGATGAGGAAGTAGGAGGCCAGACCGACTCCCTCCCAACCGATGATGAGCTGGATCAGGTTGGGCGCGGAGACCAGCAGGAGCATCGCTCCGGCGAACAGCGAGAAGGCGGCGAAGAACCACGGCACCCGACGATCGCCGTGCATGTACCCGAGCGCGTAGATGAACACGGCCAGGCCGACGGCGTTGACCAGGAAGTACATCATCACGGAGAGGCCGTCGATCACCCAACCCAGTTCGAACGCCAGCCCGGATCCGATACGGCCGATCTCGAAGGTGACCTCGGTCACCACCGGCGAGACCATGTTGGAGACGAACAGGGCAGTCGCCCAGATCAGGTTGATCGCCAGCGCGCCGACCGCGATCTCGCCCCCTTGGT
Organism: uncultured Acidimicrobiaceae bacterium; assembly: GCA_964388105.1. Classification (GTDB taxonomy): domain Bacteria; phylum Actinomycetota; class Acidimicrobiia; order Spongiisociales; family ZC4RG35; genus ZC4RG35. The sequence goes on along the minus strand of CAYLYQ010000046.1, from coordinate 2,563 downwards.
GCTTCAGGTTCTTCCCGAACGCCAGGATGAGGAGAAAGGCCAGGAACGGGAGGACCAGCATGATCCCGGCCGTGTCGGCGAAGAAGCCCCCTTCCGTGCCCACAGACGGAGCCTCGGTGGCGAGCATGGCGATCATCGCGTCACCACCTCATCAGGGTCAGCTCGTCGACGTTGGCCGAACGCCGGTTGCGGAAGATCATGAGGACGATGGCGAGACCGATTCCCACTTCGGCAGCCGCGACGGTGATCACGAAGATGGCGAACACCTGACCCAGGGCCTGGCTGGTCGCCAGCATCGACTCGAACGCCACCAGGTTGAGGTTGACGGCCCCCAGCATCAACTCCACCGACAGGAGGATGAGGACCAGGTTCCTCCGCACCAGGAGCCCGTAGACCCCCATGGAGAACAGGGCCGCGCCGAGGATGACGAACTGGATGATGGTCATGCCAGTCCCGCCTCCCTCTGTTCCTCCTCGAGGGGTGTCAAGTCGCGGCGCGCGATGGTGATGCCCCCGACGAGAGCTCCCAGTAACACGAATCCCACGACCTCGAACGGGATGACGAAACGGGTCACCAGCATCTCGCCCAGCAGGTCGGTGGACGAGGGGCTGCCGGTCGTGGCGAGCATGGTGCCGCTGTAGGCCTCGACCGAGGCCCAGCAGATGAGGGCGAACAGGGAGAGAGAGAGGATGCCCGGCACCAGCTGCTTCTCGGTGGTCAGCGCCTCGTCGATCCCGGTCGGTGCCCTCGTGATCATGATGCCGAACAGGAAGAGGATGATGACCGCGCCGATGTAGACGAGGACCAGCGCCCAGGCCACGAACTCGGCCGAGAGCAGGAGGAACAGCGCGGCGATCCCGCCCATGGCGGCCACCAGGAAGAGGGCGGCGTGCACCACGTTCCGCGCCGTGACCACCCGGAAGCCCGACCACAGTGTCACCGCCCCGATGGCGAGGAACGCCCAGTTGACGGGCTCTGCGATCCAGTCGCCAAAGGTCACTTTTCCAGCTCCGGCTGCTTGGGGACGGTGGCGAGCCAGTCCTGGAGCTTGTCCATGTCGTGCATCAGGTTGCCCATCTGCCCCTCCGAGTACTCGTACTCGGGGCTCCAGAAGAGGGCGTCGAAGGGGCAGACCTCGACGCAGATGCCGCAGTACATGCACAGGGCGTAGTCGATGTCGAAGCGGTCGAGCTTGTTGCGGACCTTGATCCGGCCGCCCGGCTTGTCCGGCGGGATCTCCTCCTTGTGCCCCTCGATGTAGATGCACCAGTCGGGGCAGTTCCGGGCGCACAGCATGCACACCGTGCACGCCTCCTGGTCGAGTGCGATGACGCCGCGCGCCCTCGGCACGAGCATCTCTTTCTCCAGGGGGTAGTTGACGGTGGCCAGATACTTCTTGGGCCTGAAGATCGTCCTCACCATCGTGTAGAGGAGGACCCACATGCCCTTGGCCAGTCCGGCTCCTGGGATCGTCCTGCTGCTCACAGCACCACCTTGAAGATTCCGGTCAGGATGACGTTGGCGAGGGAGATCGGGATGAGCCATTTCCAGGCGAGAGCCTGCAGCTGGTCCTGGCGGACTCGGGGGAAGGTCCAGCGGAACCAGATCATGGCGAACACGAGGAGAAGGCTCTTGCCGATCAGGATCACCGGGCCGAGGAACTCGAGCGTGCTCTCGGGGATGCCGGGAAGGTGCCATCCCCCGAGGAACAGGGTGACGGCGATGGCCGACATCGAGAACATGTTGGCGAACTCGGCCAGGAAGAAGAAGAGGAACCGGAAGCCGGAGTACTCGGTGAGGTAGCCCATGACCAGCTCGGACTCGGCAATGGGGAGGTCGAACGGGATCCGGGACAGTTCGGCGAGCGCCGCGATCATGAACACCGCGAAGCCGACGATCTGGAAGATGACGAACGGGTAGCCGGCTGTGATCTGAGCCTCGACGATCCCGCTCATGCTCATCGTCCCCGCCATGATCACGACGGCCACCGCGGCGAAGACCAGGGGCAGCTCATAGGCGATCAACTGACCGGCGGCCCGGAGGCCGCCGATGAGGGAGTACTTGTTGGCCGACGACCAGCCCGCCATGAGCACTCCGACGGTCGACAGGGACGAGATGGCCAGGGCGTAGAAGATGCCCACCGAGAGGTCCCTGAAGATGATCCCGGGACCGAACGGGATCACGACGAACAGGGCGACGGTGCCCATCATCACCACGACCGGTGCGTACTTGAAGACCGGTCGGTCGGCATCCCTGGGGATGAGGTCTTCCTTCTGGAAGAACTTGACGCCGTCGGCGATGAGCTGGGCCCAGCCCCAGCGGCCGCCGGCGAAGTACGGCCCGACTCGGGACTGCATCTTGGCCGAGAGCTTCATCTCGGCGAACCCGATCACCATGCCGATCAGCGGGATGATCAACGCCACCACTGCCAGCTTGAGCACCAGCGCCACCCAGAAGTTGGCCAGGAGGTCCGTCAGAAAGGTCACGAGGTGGCCTCTCTCAGGATTTCTCCCCCACTTGTGGGGGAGTACCCGAACGCAGTGAGGGGGAGGGGGTGAGTTCC
>CAYLYQ010000045.1:5135-17083 GCA_964388105.1 uncultured Acidimicrobiaceae bacterium | reverse complement strand
GCGACGGGGGAGAAATCCTGGCTCGCGCCCCCTCCCCCCTTCGGGGTACTCCCCCCGTCTGGCGACGGGGGAGAAGTCGTTGCTCGGTGGGTGCTGCTTACTTGCTGCGAAGCTTGGGGTCGAGCGCGTCGCGCAGGCCGTCGCCGATGAAGTTCACCGAGATCACGGTCAGCGAGATCATGACCCCCGGCCAGATGACTCGCCACGGGTTGGTGGGCAGGTAGTCCTTCGAGTCGTAGAGGAGCCTTCCCCAGGTGGGGAAGCTGGGCGGGAAGCCCAGGCCCAGGAACGAGAGAGCGGATTCGGTGATGATCGCCGCCGCCACACCGAGCGCCGCCGCCACCATGACGGGGCTGAGGACGTTGGGCAGAATGTGGCGCATCAAGATGTTCTTCTTCCGGGTCCCGATGCTGTTGGCGGCAAGGACGAACTCCTTCTCCTTGACCGTGAGCACCTGACCTCGGACGACCCGAGCCGTGGTCATCCACGAGGTGGCGCCGATGATCGACACCACCAGGATGAAGATGCCCCCATTCATGCCGAAGGCGGCTGTCAGTGGCTCCCGGAACAGCATCATCACCACCAGGAGCAGGGGCAGGATGGGTAGGGCGAGGAAGAGATCGGTCAGGCGCATCAAGCCACCGTCCAGCTTCCGGAAGAATCCGGACAACACGCCCACCGCGGTCCCGAGAGTGATGCCGACGATCATGGCCGTCACTCCCACTGCCAGGGAGATGCGACCACCGACCAGAACCCGGGCCATGACGTCCCGACCCAGGTTGTCGGTCCCCATGGGGTGCTCCCACGAAGGCGTCCGGTTGGCGTTCTGGACGTTGGGGTTGACACCGTCACCCTGCCACAGGGCCGGCCCGAGGATGGTGGCGAAGACGACGATGGCCAGCAGGACGAGCCCGACCAACGCACCCTTGTGGCGACGGAACTGGCGCCAGACGTCGGAACGCAGCGATCGGTGCTTCCCGGCGGCAGTGACGGCGGTGGACTCCACCGGGTCTTCGAGTCTCTCTTGGGTGGTGGCCATGATCAGTCCTCTCAGTCGTACCTGATCCGGGGGTCGAGCAGTCCGTAGGTGACGTCGGCGAGAAGATTGAAGACGACGATGAGGACGGCGAAGATGAAGGTCAAGGTCTGGACCATGGGGACGTCGGCCTGGCCGATTGCCGTGATCAGCAACGCCCCGAGCCCGTTGATCCGGAAGATCTGCTCGGTGATGATGGCGCCGGCGAAGATGCCTGGGATCTGGAGGGCGATCAGTGTCACCACCGGGATCATGCTGTTGCGCAGGACGTGGGTCAGGACCACCGGGCGCTCGCCGAGACCCTTGGAGCGAGCCGTCCGCACGTAGTCCTCGTTGAGGTTGTCCAGCATCGAAGCGCGGGTGAACCGGGTCAAGGCCGCCGCGTTGAACAGGGAGAGGACGGCGACTGGCATGATCATCTGCTTGATCTGGGTCACGACGCTGTCCCAGTCGGTCCAGTTCACGACGTGTGTCGTGTCGTAGTAGGAGGGGAACCACTTCAGGTTCACCGCGAAGACCACGATCGCCACGAGTCCGGTGAAGAACGTCGGGACCGAGTAACCGACCATGGAGAAGAAGGTCCCCATGTTGTCGAACCAGGAGTACTGCTTGTAGGCGGAGAGGATGCCTGTCGGAATTGCGATCAGGATCCCGATGATGAAGGCGGTTCCGAGCACCCAGAGGGTCTGAGGGATGCGCTGCCAGATGATGTCCAGTGCTGGCGCTCGGCCCGCCCACGAGACGATGCGGACCCGGCCTTCGCAGTCGCCGATGCACACGTTGAAGATCGATTCGATGGAGTGCAGCGGCTCGTTGATGAACATCAGCTGCATCCACTTGAGCCAGCGGACGAGGAACGGCTCGCCCAGGCCCAGCGCCTGGCGGAGCTGCTCGCGGACCTCCGGCGGGATATTGAGGGGGAGGTTGGCGGTGGGATCGCCGGGCGCGAGGTCGAGGATCGCGAAGATGACGAACCCGATCGCGAGCAGCGTCGGAATCGCCAGCAACAGTCTGCGAATCACATATCGACCCATGAATCCCTGCCTTGGATGAACAGTACGCCAGGAGGGCCTCTCAGGTTCCCCTGAAAGGCCCTCCTCGCTTCTAGTAGGTGACTAGCTCCGCGGGCTTACTCGCGGTACCAGTCCTCGATGTTCCAGTACTCCGAGTCCCAACCGTTGAGGGTCCCGTAGCCCTTGATGTCGTTCTTGAACGCAGAGGCCGAAGCTCTCCACACCAACGGGATCAACACACCGTCGCCGATCAGAGTGTCACTGAGCTGCTTGATCAGCTCGGTTCGCTCGTCCTGGTCGGTCGTGGTTGACAGCTCCGCGAACAACGCGTCGTACTCGGGGTTCGAGTAGCGGTTCAGGTTCGCGCCACCGTAGTTGTTGAAGGCACCGGTGATCTGGTCCGTCGTGTAGCCGGCGAAGTGGGACTGCCCACCAGGCAGCGGAACGAAGGTGTACATCTGCATGTCACCCATGAACCGGTTGATGTTGTCGGCGCCGTCTTCGTTGCCGAAGTAGACGCTGGCATCGGTGTTCCGCATGTTGACGCCGATCCCAATCTGCTCCCAGTACGACGTGATCAGGTCCTGGAAGGACTGACGCACGGCGTTGGTCGAGGTGTTGAAATCGAAGACCAACTCGCCGAACTCCGGGTGCTCCCGGGTTCCGTCACCGTTGGTGTCCATGTAGCCAAGCCCGTCGAGGATGGCATTGGCACCATCGATGTCCTGGGTCAGACACCAATCGTGCGTGGTGGACACTGCCGGCGGCGAGGGCCACGCGTTGCAGGTCGGGGCACCGGCAACGCCGTAGCCGACGAACACCATCTCCTCCCGATCCATCGCCATGGACAATGCCTTGACGAACTCGGGATTGTTGGCGAGCACCGGATGCGGGTTATTGCCCTCCATCCACTCCGACGGCGGGTCGCTGTCGGGGTTGGTGAAGTTCATGTTGACGTGCTCGATGTTGGCCGCGAAGCCGACGTGGAGCTCACCATTGCCTGCCGCGATCATCGGCTCGAGGATGTCCGGGGCCACCTGGAGGTTCCAGGCGTAGTCGGCCTCGCCGATCTCCAGAACGGAGCGGGCTGCTGCCTCCGCGTCACCGCCACCCTTGATGGTGACGTTGCCGAAGAACGGCTTGCCCATGGCGAAGTCCCGGTAGTTCTCGTTGACCGAGTACTCGACCGTGTCTTCGAACACGAAGTTGTCGACCTTGTAGGGGCCGGTGCCGATCGGGTAGTTGTTCTGCTCCGTGCAGGTGTCAGCCTGGCCAATGCAGTCCTCGTGCTGAGCCTTCTGCAGGATCGGGCTGACCGCCGACACGAACGGGAGATACGGGTACGCAGTGGGCTCGGCGAACGTGACCTTGATGGTCCGCTCGTCGACGGCTTCCACGTTGGTGACGCCGCTGAACTGCCCACTCTGGGTGCAGCCCGTTGTCGGCTCCACGCAGTACTCCCAAGTGAACACCGCGTCCTCCGCGGTGACCGGGGTCCCGTCCGACCACAACAGACCCTCCTTGAGGGTCCACGTGATGGAGAGCAGGTCCTCGGAGTGGCCACCGTTCTCGATCGTGGGTATCTCCTCGGCCAGAGCCGGAACCAGTTCCGTCTCGGGTCCGAAGTTCGCCAGCGGTTCGAGAACCAGCGACGCGCCCATGGTGTCCTTGGTGCCGTTGGACAGCATCCCGTTCAAGGTAGATGGTGCCTGCCACATGAGGAGGTTCAGGGGCCCGCCCTGACCGGCCTCACCGCCGGCTTCGGTTGTGGTGGTGCCGCCGCCGCCCGTGGTGGTGGTCCCACCGGCCGTGGTGGTGGTGGCTCCGCCGTCTCCGCCGCACGCCGCCAACACCATGGCGAAGGCAGCGAGCAGCCCAAGCCACTTGTATTTCTTCATAGATTTCTCCTCCAGCGCCGGGAACGAACGCCCGGCGTCCGGCCAAGATAACAGGGGAGTCCCTCGCGCGGGACAGAAACTCGGGCCGCAGGTGGCGGCGAGTCGCCTACTCGGCGAAGTGGCAGGCCACCCAGTGGCCCGTCGCCAGTTCGCGGAATTCGGGCACGTCGATCCGGCACTTTTCCTGCGCGATCGGGCACCGGGTAGAGAAGACACATCCGGAAGGAGGGTTGGCCGGGCTGGGAATGTCGCCTTCGAGGATGACCCGCCGCCTGTTCTCCTCGACGTCGGGGTCGGGGACGGGAACCGCCGACAGGAGGGCCTGGGTGTAGGGGTGTTTCGGCGTGGCGTACAAGTCGGCCACCGTTGCCAGCTCCATGATCTTGCCCAGGTACATGACGGCAACACGATCGGCGATGTGGCGGATCATGGACAGGTCGTGCGAGATGAAGAGGTAGGTGAGGCCCAGGACGTCCTGAAGGTTCTCCAGCAGGTTGACCACCTGAGCCTGGATCGACACATCGAGGGCGGCGATCGGCTCGTCGCAGACGATGAAGTCCGGATTGAGGGCGATCGCCCGGGCGATGCCGATCCGCTGTCTTTGCCCGCCGGAGAACTCGTGCGGGTAACGGTTGGCGTGCTTGGGCTCGAGCCCGACCAATGACAGGAGCTCCTCCACCCGCTGACGCTGCTCGTCACCCTTGACGGTGCCGTGCTCGCGCAGGGGCTCGGCGATGATGGAACCGACGGTCATTCTGGGGTTGAGGGATGCATGGGGGTCCTGGAAGACCATCTGCATCCGAGGGCGCAGCTTGCGCATCGGTTCGGGCTGCAGGGTCGTGAGCTCGACCCCCTCGAACGTCACCGAGCCCGCGGTGGCCTTCTCCAGTTGGAGGATGGCCCGCCCGGTGGTCGACTTCCCGGAGCCGCTCTCTCCCACCAGCCCGAGGGTCTCGCCGCGGAACACGTCGAAGTCGATGCCGTCCACGGCTTTGATCGCACCGACCTGGCGCCGGAATACGCCCTTCATGATCGGGAAGTGCTTCTTCAGCCCGTGGACTCCGACGAGGACCTCAGCTGTCGGCGCCGCGGCAGGAGCCGGTGTTGTGGACTCGACGGTCACAGAGCCACCTCGGGCTGGTACTCCTGGCCTTTCTCCGTGTCCCACCAACAGGCGACACGGTGCCCGGGTGAGCGCTCGATCAACGGCGGGTCCACCGAACGGCACTTCTCGAATGCGTAGGGGCAGCGGGGGGCGAAGCTGCAGCTGGTCGGCTCCGCGTAGAGGCTTGGCGGCTGGCCCTTGATGTTGACGAGCTTTGAGCCCTTCTGGTCCACCCGGGGGACCGAACCGAGCAACCCTTGGGTGTAGGGATGCTGCGGTCTCTTGTAGATGTCGCGAACCGGGGCCTCCTCGACGATCTCACCGCCGTACATGACCAGAACCCGATCGGCGAGCCCCGCGATGACACCGAGGTCGTGGGTGATCCAGATGACTGCCGTCCCGAGCTGCTCGCGCAGGTCGCGCACGATCTCGATGATCTGAGCCTGGATGGTGACGTCGAGGGCGGTGGTCGGCTCGTCGGCGATGATCACCTGGGGGGAGCAGGCAAGCGACATGGCGATCATGACGCGTTGTCGCATGCCTCCGGAGAGCTCGTGGGGGTAGTTGCGGAGTCTCTGCTTGGCGGCGGGGATGCCCACCAGCTCGAGTAGCTCCTGGGCGCGGTGGGGTCGGTCCTTGTCAGGGATCCTGGTGTGAATGCGGAGGGCCTCTTCGATCTGGAATCCCACGGTGAGGACCGGATTCAGCGACGTCAGCGGGTCCTGGAAGATGAAGCCGATGCGTCCGCCGCGGATGGCGCGCAGCTCGTCGAGGTCGATCGACAGCAGGTCGACGCCACCGAACATCGCGGTGCCCGAGTCGATGGTCCCTGGCGGCATCGGGATGAGCCGGAGGAGCGACATCATCGTCACCGACTTGCCGGAACCGCTCTCCCCGACGACGCCGAGGAACTCGCCCTTGTTCAGGTTGAAGCTGACTCCGTTGACCGCGTGCACCACACCGTCCTGGGTGTGGAACCGGGTCTTGAGGTCCTTGACTTCGAGAACAGGCGTGGTCACAGGCGGAGCAGGGTAGCGAAGGCCTCCGCGGATTTCTCCCCAGGTGTGTACTCCGTACCGGTCGCCTTCGCTCCCTCATGTACTCCGTACGCGCAAGGACTGAAGCAGTTCCTAGTCCTGGAGGTCCGCTGCATCCGAAGTACTGGGATCTCTGGGATCAGATCAGAGATCTGCCCAGAGATCCTGTTCGGCCAGATCGATGATCGTCCACGCCATGGCGAGCGCTCCGTCCCGGATGGCCTTGTCCCCCGATGGGTTGATGGTCGCCGCGGCGAACTCCTTCTGATGGTTGACGGCATCGCCCGCGTCGATGGCCACCATCGGGTGGATCGCCGGGACCACCTGGGACACGTTCCCCATGTCGGACGAGCCTCCCGTTCGGCCCGACTCCTCCTCGGTGGGCATGGGCCGGCCGAGGGCCGCGGAGTTCGCGGCGAACAACGAGGTCATCACCTCGTTGTTCCTCATGTTGAGGTAGGGGTGGTCGGTCTTGGTGATCTCGACCCGGCAGCCGGTTGCCTTGGCTGCGGCCTCGAAGCACGCCAGGACCTTCGGGACCAATTCCGCCACACGCTCACCACTCTCGGAACGGACTCCCCAGGTGGATCTCGTGTAGGCGGGGATGATGTTGTAGGCGTCGCCGCCTTGATTGATCATGCAGTGGACGCGGTCACCGCCGAGGAAATGCTGTCGGAGGGTCGACACGTTCATGTACGCCTGGACGAAGGCGTCGAGGGCATTGGTCCCGAGCTGCGGGGCGAACGCGGCGTGGCTCTCCTTCCCGAAGTACTCGACCCGGAACGACTCCCTCGCCTGGAAAGAGGGGTCGAGCATGTCGGTGGGGCTCGGGTGGATCATCATCGAGGCCGCGGCATCTTCGAACGCTCCGGCGTTGATCAGCTCCACCTTGCCGCCTCCGCCCTCCTCGGCGGGCGTGCCGAGGACGGTGACCCGGATGCCGAGATCGTCGCCGAGTGCCGCGACGGCCAGGCCCGCTCCCAGGGCGGCCGTGGCGATGATGTTGTGTCCGCACGCCTGACCCACCTCGGGCAGGGCGTCGTACTCGCAGCAGATCACCACCCGCGGGCCGGTGGACCCTGCGGTGGCCTCGAACGCCGTCTCCAGCCCGTACGCCGGATAGGTGACGGCCATCCCATGGTCCGCGAGGTACCCGGACAGGCGGCGTGAGGTCTCGAACTCCTGGTAACCGATTTCGGGGTTCTCATACATCCAGTGCGAGATCTCCTGGAGGTCCGCCTCGACAGCGGCGAAAGCCTGTTCGGCCGTCTCCTTGGAGGTCACAGCGTCCCCCAGACGTTCTGCTCGGCCATGTCGATGATTGTCCAGGCCATGGCGAGGGCGCCGTCGTGGAGTGCCTTGTCCCCCGACGGGGTGATGGTCGCCGCGGCGAAGCCCGGATGATGGTTGGAGTGCTCCGATTCGACCCAGATGCCCGGGTGGATCGTCGGCACCACCTGGCTCACGTTGGCCATGTCCGTGGAGCCAGAGGTCTGATCCTCCAGTTCGACCAGGCGCTTCACCGGGCGGCCGAGGGCAGCCGAGTTCGCCTCGTAGAGGGCCGCGATCACCTCGTTCGTGTTCATCTCGGTGTAGGGGTGGCTGTCGGGTGTGATGTCCACGCTGCAGCCGGTGGCGAGAGCGGCAGCTTCGAAACATGCCCGCGCTTTCTCGACGAGGACGTCCAGCCGCTCCTTCTTGGTGGCTCGGATCATCCACTCCGACCGCGTGTAGCCCGGGATGATGTTGGCGGCGCCGCCGCCGTGGGTGATGACGCAGTGGATGCGGTCGGTGGGGAGCATCTGCTGGCGCAGGGTGGCGACGTTGTTGTAAGCCTGGACGAAGGCGTCGAGGGCGTTGATCCCCTGCTGGGGAGCGCCGGCGGCGTGTGCCTCCTGCCCGTGGTACTCGACGACGAATGACTGGATGGCGAGGAACTGGGGATCGACGACGTCGTCCTTCCAGGTCGGGTGGACCATCATTGCCGCGGCCACGTCCTCGAAGGCGCCGGCGTTGATCAAGTCCACCTTGCCTCCGCCGGCTTCCTCCGCGGGGGTGCCGAGGACGGTCACCCGGATGCCGAGCTCTTCGGCCATCGGGGCCAGGGCAACGCCGGCTCCGAGCGCCGCGGTGGCGATGATGTTGTGACCGCAGGCGTGACCGACGTCGGGCAGGGCGTCGTACTCACAGCAGATGACGACCCGCGGGCCGGAGTTGCCCACTGTCGCCTCGAAGGAAGTGTCGAGTCCGTGGGCCGGATAGGTGACCGCGAAGCCGCGCTCTCCGAGGAAACCGGACAGTCGTGCCGATGACTCGAACTCCTTGTAGGCGAGCTCGGGGTTCTCGTACATCCAGCGAGATATCTCTCTGAGCTCGGACTCGACGGCCTCGAAGGCTTGCTCGGCAGCTTGTTTGCGGGTCATGGCGGCGAGCGTAACTAGTCGCCGGGCGACATGAACACGGCCTTCACCGTCTTCAGCAGGATCCTGGTGTCCAGGGCAGCGGACCGGCGCTCCACGTACTCCTCGTCGAGCCGGGTGCGCTGCTCGATGGTGATGGCGTCGCGGCCCTCCACCTGAGCGAGGCCGGTTATCCCGGGCTTGACCCGGAACCTCGGGCTGTCCAGCCCGACCAGTTCCGCCTCGGCGGGGACCAGGGGACGGGGCCCGACGAGGGACAGTGGTCCCAGGAGCACGTTCCAGAAGTTGGGGAGCTCGTCGATCGAGGTGCGGCGAAGGATCCGCCCCACCCGGGTGATGCGGTGGTCGTCGGCAATCCGGATCGGTGTCCCGTCCCCCGTGTGCCGGGACGCCTCCAGCCTCGCCAGGTGCTCGGCGAAGACGGCTTCGTCAGCCTCGGCCTGCATGGTGCGGATCTTGAGCAGCCCGAACCTGCGTCCGTCACGCCCCACGCGCGTCTGCTTGAAGAAGACCGGCCCCGGGCTGTCAAGCCGGACCGCGAGGCCGGCGAGAAGCAGGATCGGTGCGGAGAGGACCAGCACGAACAGGGAGACGGCGATGTCGATCGTCCGCTTGGAGGCGAGATAGGTGGTCGAACCGCTCCCATCGGTGCCGGCGAGGGCCCCGGCGACCAGAGCGCCCAGGGCCACGATGGCCCCGGCGGTGAAAGCGATGGAGACCCGGGCCATGGGCGTGAGCCCCGGTGTGGCCAGGACCGCGACGGCGGCTGCGGCCAGTCCGCAGAGCCACGCCACCCCGAGGCGGGCGGACTGGCCCCGGGCAACGAGGATCTGGCCGACGAAGAGACCCGATCCGGCGAAAACGACGCCGACCGAGATGACCGCGGCGTCGAATCGACTGGTCACGAACCCGGCTCCGTATGCGAGCTCGACCACCCAGGGGCCGAGAAGCCACCCGAGCACGCCCCCGACCGCTCCGAGCCCCACCCCTGCCCAGGCCATGCCACGGGCCCACGCCCGCAACTCCTCCCTCTCGCCTCGCGCGGCCATGACGGTGAAGGGCGGGAGCACCCGGGCCAGGAGGTTGTACCCGAAGACCAGCGGGGCGCGACCGAGGGTGAACGCGGCGAAGGCGATGGAGATCTCCGTCGGCGACCCTCCGAGGATTCCGACGAGCAGCGGCCCGCTGAGGAGGAGAGCTTGAGAGGCTGCGGCGGCGAGGACCAACCCCCAGAGGAGGCCTCGCTCGTCGAGGTTGGCGCGCTCGGTCTCGTCCAGTTCCGGTCGGTCGACTGGTACCGGTCGGAACGGGCGCCACGCGGCCACGGCGAAGGTCCCCACGATGAGGGCGACCGCAAATCCTGACGCCGACGGGTGAACGATGGTGATGCCGACGGCGATGACGAGCCGGATCACCGATGCGAGAGCCGACGATGTGCCGTAGGCCCGAAACCTCCTCCAGCCGGCGAGGTGGCCGCGAGCGGCGGCGAACCAGAGGTGTGCTCCGACGGTGAGAGCCGTGAACCCGATGAAGCGGTAGTCGCCGTTGAGCCATTGCTCGACCCCGATCCATGCGAACGCGGTGGCTGCGGCGACGGTGGCGAGGCCGAGCCACACGGCGTTGGCCGGGAGCCCGATGCGAGAGCGATCGAGAGTGAGGCGGCGGACGACCAGTTGCTCGATGGGGAGCAGCACCACGATGAAGGTGAGGAAGTGGATCGTGAGCAGCACGGACACCGGGGCGAAGTCGTGCGTGCCGAGGGTCCGCCCACCGAGGATCTGGTAGGCGTAGGCGGCCAGCCCGGCGACGGCACTGCCGGCGACGATGTAGGCGGTGCCGTCCTCCCGCAAGTAGGCGTACTTCGCCTGGGGGCCGCGGCTGGTCGATGGATCGGTCATTGGGATGATCGAGAATATGACAGGTGGCCGGCAGGGCTGAGGAACGCCCGGAACCGGTTCCACCGTTCTTAGCATCGAAGCTCGCATGCACGCCCCCGAGAGACCCGCCGACCGCGCCCCGAGCGCATCGACCGCCGCCCTGTACAGCGCGGCCCTCCCCGGCTGGGGCCACGCCTATGTGGGCCAGTCTCGAACCGCGTTCGGCCTCTACCTGATCGACCTGTTCCTCGTCGCCTCGGCTCTGGTGATCCTCACCGGCTTCCAGCTCGAAATGATGAAGATGTGGTTCAACCCCGACGCCCTCCTGGTGCTGATGGTCGTCAACGTGGTGCTTCTGGTCTTTCGCGCCATCGTCATCGCGGGCTCGTACACCGCTGCTCCGTCCGCGGGTCGCGGTCCCTGGGCCGCGGCGGGGATGGCCCTGGCGATGGTGCTGTTGGTCGTCCCCCATCTCGGGTTCGGCTACTTCGCCTGGACCCAGTACGACCTCATTCGGAGCGTGTTCCAGGACCCCGAAGGCCCATCGGCCGCTCCCCCGGAGACGACCACGACTCTCCCCGGGCCCTCGACGACCGTGACGACCGAGGCCGGGTCCACATCGACGACGGTGCCGCCCACGACCACTATGACGGCGGCGCCGCACCTCTGGGACGGCTTGGAGCGCCTCAACCTGGTGCTGCTCGGCGCCGACGCCGGGGTTGGTCGCCAGGGGACCCGCACCGACACGATGATCGTGGTCAGCATCGACCCGGACAGCGGGAACGTGGCGATGTTCTCCGTGCCCCGCCAGCTGTCCAACCCGCCGCTGCCGGAAGGGATGGGGATCTGGGACTGCAACTGCCTTCCGGATCTGATCACCCACCTGTACGACGCGGCCGAGCGCTACCCGGACGCTTTCCCGGGCCCGGGTGAGCCCCCCATCAACGCCATCAAGGGGTCGCTCCAGGAGATCTTCGGCATCCCGATCCACTACTACGCCAAGGTCGATCTCGAGGGGTTCGTCGGCATCGTCGATGCCCTCGGCGGGGTGACGATCAATGTCCCCAAGACCATCGTCGACGAGACCTATCCCCACGAGGACGGGTCGGTGGAGCGCGTCGTCATCGAGGCGGGGGAGCGGCACTTGAACGGTCACCTTGCCCTGGCCTACGCCCGAATTCGAAGGCACTCGGACGACTTCGCCCGGATGCACCGCCAGCGGTGTGTTCTCGGGGCAGTGGTCGATCAGGCCAGCCCGCTGACGATCCTCCGCAACTACGGGTCGATCGCGCAGGCGATCAAGGAGAACGTGTCCACCGACATCCCGCAGGACCGGCTGGTCGACTTCATCGACCTCTTGCCGAGGGTGAGCACGGATCGGATCGACAGCCTCCGCATCACCCGGGCCGAGTACTCGACGGGAGCGGCCCCGGGTCGCGTGTTCTACGACATCGACCGCATCCGTGCCGACGCCCACCAGCTCATGGACGACCCGGTGGCGGCGCGTGAGCGGCTGGGCCTCGACGCCCTCGATGCCACGTGCGACCAGTCCTTCGACTGAG
>CAYLYQ010000045.1:0-5035 GCA_964388105.1 uncultured Acidimicrobiaceae bacterium | reverse complement strand
GGTTGGCTCCGTCTCAGGAGCATGATCACCGCCGCAGGCGTGATGGACGACGAACAGGTCTACCGAAACTACGCACGGGAGCTCACCGAGTACGCAACGACTCTGGTTGGGCCCTTCGACGCTGCCGACGTGGTCACGGACGCCTGTTTGCGGGCTTTCCGGTCGAAGGGATGGCCTGAGGTCGCCAACCGGCGGGCGTATCTATATCGGACCGTGCTCTCGGTGGCCAACGACCACCACAGGAGCACGCTGTCCCGACGGTTGAGAGAGATGAAGACGGCCCCGCGGCACGAGGTGCCGCCGGTCGAGGTCGACTTCGACGTGCTGCGCGCCGTGGCCAGGCTCTCGGTGCAGCAGCGCGCTTCGGTCTACCTCACCTATTGGGCCGACCTGACGCCCGACGAGGTGGCGATGCGGATGGGCGTCTCGCCCGGAACCGTGAAGCGACACCTCGCCCGGGCCCGCAAACGACTTGGAGAGTGGCTGTCATGACCGACCAGAAGAAGATCAGAGACCTGATCGCACGAATGGTCTCGATGGCACCCGAGCCCCCTCCCTTCCCACAGGAGATTGTGATGTCACAGAACGACGCCCCGTCCCGCCGCAGTCCGGCGCTCATCTTCGGGGTGGCGGCGCTCGCCGTCGTCGCCCTTGCCCTGCCGCTTTTCCTCTGGAACAACCAGGGCGATCCGGTCGGAGGCGAAACCACGACCACCACCACGGTTCCCACGGGGTCTTCGACGACGACCACGCCAGGCTCGACGACCACGAGCACTCCGACCAGCAGCACGACCACGGCTCAGCCGCGTGAGCTCCTCGCCAGCTGGCCCGTGTTCTTCGTCCAGGCGCCCCAAGGGTCCTTTACCGGCAACCCGGCTCTTGTCCCCTTCGACGTCAGCGTCTACGCCGACGAGGGTGTCGCCCTCGACCTGGTCGACTCGCCCGAGGACATGCTGTTCAACTTGGGCTCCCTGTCCTTCGACATCCCTGCAGGCTTCACCAGCGCGGTGCCTGAGGGAGTGGAGATCGTCGGCAAGACGTTCGAGACGACCGACCAGGGGCTGACCAGGGCCGTGCTCGACATGAACGAGGCGTTCCTCGAAGGCGCCGGTGGGCTGCTCGGCGACTTCACGATGCTCAACCAGATCATCTACACGACCCTCCAGTTCGAGGTCGCAGAGGTGCGGTTCACGGTGGGCGGCCAGCCGGTCACCGCGTTCGGGTCCGAGGGGCTGTCGCTGGTCGACCCGGTCGACTCGTCGACCTTCCGCGACGAGCTCAACCCGGTCATCCTCATCACCCCGGTGTCGATCGGTGCCGACGGCAACCTGAGAGCGACCGGTGTGGCCAACGTCTTCGAAGCCGTGGTCAATTACCGGCTCGACGGCGAGGAGATCGGGTACACGATGGCTTCCTGCGGAACAGGGTGCTGGGGGTTGTTCGAGCTGACGATGGACGTCTCGGGGATCGATGTCGCCAACCGGCAGCTCCAGGTCTTCACCGAGTCGGCCCAGGACGGATCACCCATCTACGTGATCACCATCCCGCTCGCCGCGGTGACCGACATGCGAGCCGACTGACAGACTCTCCGGGAGCTGACTCCACCCGGATGAACGCAAGGGCCCGGCCGTTGAGGCCGGGCCCTTCGCCTAGGAGAGGGCCGGGATCACCTGCTCGGCGAACAGCTCGATGCTCGAGGTGTCGTAGGCGAGATCGGCGAAGTTGACGATGCCATAAGCGAGGCCCTCGGCCTCCCAGGCCCTGATGTTCTCCACGACCTGTTCCGGGGTGCCCGACATCGCCCGGTAGTTGCCGGCGAAGCGTGTCGCGCGCTGTTCGGGCATTCGTTTCGCGAGGTGGTCGGCGTACCAGGCGATCTTGTCCTCGACCTCGGCCTCGGTCTCACCGACCATGATGTTGAAGTTGGCCGTCCGGACTATTCCTTCGAAGTCGGTGCCCAGGTCAGCGCAGTGGCCCGCCAGGAGTTCCGACTTGTGCTTGAAAGCTTCGGCGTCCATCCCGAAGTTCGTGTAGTCCGCGTGCCGCGCCGCGATGCGGAGGGTGACCTGCTCCCCGCCCCCGGCGACCCACACCGGGATGTGCGGCTCCTGGAGGGGTTTCGGGTCGCAAATGCCTCCCCGCAACTGGTAGTGCTTTCCGTTGTAGTCGACGACGTCTTCGGTCCACATCGCCTTCATGATCTCGATGCCTTCGCGAAGCATCCCCAGGCGGCCGGGTGGCGGGAGGAACTCGTAGCCGTACCCGTCGTGCTCTTCCTCGTACCAGCCTGCGCCGATTCCCATCTCGACCCTGCCCCCGGAGAAGACGTCGATCGTGGCGGCGACCTTGGCGAGATATGCGGGTGGGCGATAGGTGTTGCAGGTGCACATCTGGCCCAGTCGCACCGTATCGGTGACTGCGGCGAGGGCGGCCATCATCGTCCACGCCTCGTAGGTGACGTCGGTGACGGGCGCCGGGAGATCGTCCGTCGGTTCCCCGGCTTCCGCCGCTCGCCGGTGCTCGACCCACCACCCGGAGGGCCAGTTGTGGAAGTGGTCGTACACCCAGAGACTCTCGAAACCGCTCCGCTCGATGAGGGCGGCCCGATCCTTGATGATCCCCCAATGCTCCGTGACTTCGATGCCGGCGAGGTCCCAGCGCCATCCCTGGGGGGCGAATGCTCCGAATCTCATGCCGCGACCTTATATCGACGCCCGCTCCGGTTCGTCCGTCGGCTCCCCGGGGGCCAACAGCGCCGGGCCTACTCTGGCTGCACCATGACACTCGCCCTCGATCTCTTCGTCATCTTCATTCTTCGGGCAATCGACGTCGGCATGGCCACCGTCAGGATCGTCCTTCTCTCCCGTGGTCGAAAAGGGGCTGCGGCGATCATCGGGTTCTTCGAGTGCCTGATCTGGGTGGTCGCCGTATCCCGGGTCCTCACCGGCCTGGACGACCCCCTGCGCATGGTGGCGTTCGCCGCCGGGTTCGCCGCGGGCACCTACTTCGGTTCCATGGTGGAGGAGTGGCTCGCCATCGGGCAGACGCTGATCCGGGTCATCACACGCAGCGACGACCCCTCGGTGGCGCCTGCCATTCGGGCGCGAGGCTTCGGGGCGACAGTGCTCAACGGGGACGGGCGCGATGGTGACGTCCGCGTCATGTTCACCGTGATCCCCCGCAAGAGGGTCGACGAGGTGTTGGAGGTGGTCAACGAGGTCGCCCCCGACGCCTATCTCACCATCGAGGACACCGCGGCGCCGGACTGGCGTCAGCGGTTCGACAGGGCCGTTCGCCGCTGATCCTGTGATCTCCCCATGGCTAGCGTGGCCATGTGAGCACACCATTTCAGATCACCGACCGGCTCGTGGCCGAACTGGCCGCTCTCTACCCTCCGCTGGCCACATTCTGGGGCCTGGACGGGGACCACGGCTCGTGGGGAGCGGTCTTCTCGACGGAAGGTTTCGAGGACCAGGCCCGGCTGTGCCGCCAGTACATGGAGGAGCTCGAGCCGCACCTCGATCACCCGGACGATCGGCAGCGCCTGGCGGCCCGGTCTGTGATCAGCGAGCTACGCGAGCGCGTCGAGGACTTCGAACAGGGTGACCACTTTCGGGCGCTCCGCCACCTCGGTGGGCCGCTGCACCTCCTGCGGAACGTATTCGACGTCATGCCCTCAGGCACGCCCGACGCCGACGACGCCATCGTCCGCCGGCTGGAAGGTGTGCCCGGTGCCCTCGCCGACATGCGGGCGACCGCAGCGGCGGGCCAGGCGCAGGGGATCTCGGTGGCACGCCGCCAGGCGGCCTCCGTGGCCGAGCAAGCGCGCCACCTGGCGGGGCCCGATTCGGCACTGGCCGGCGTCGCCCGGCGCGTCGGTGACACTCCGCGGGCGGAAGCCGCCCTCGCCGCAGCCCGAGAGGCAGCGGCCGGGTTCGCCGACTGGCTCACCGCCGATTACCTGCCCAACGCCCCCACCGAAGACGGCGTCGGCGCCGAGCTCTACGCCAGGGCGCTGAGCAACCTCGTGGGCAAGGAGACCGACCCGGTGGAGGCCTACGAGTGGGGCTGGGCGGAACTGGCCCGGCTCATCGGCGAGATGGAGCGGGTCGGCAGCGAGATCCTGCCCGGCGCGGGGTGGCAGGAAGTCAGGCGGCATCTGGACGAGGACCCGGCGGGACAGGCCCACTCCACCGACGAGCTGGTCGCATTCGTCCGCCAGGTGCTCGACCAGGCGGTGGAGGATCTGGCCGGTGTTCACTTCGAAGTGCCCGACGAGATCCGGACGTTGACCGTCCAGATCGCTCCTCCCGGTGGAGCGCTCGGTGTCTATTACATGGGCCCGTCCGATGACCTGAGCCGCCCGGGAGGGGTTTGGTACTCGATCGGCGACCAGACGACCTTCCCCCTGTACCAGCACCGCTCCACCGCCTATCACGAAGGGTTCCCGGGCCACCACCTCCAGATCGCGACGGCTCGCTACCTAAAGGATGACCTCTGTCAGGCCCAGCGCCTCCTCGTCCACTGCGTCGGCTACACCGAGGGCTGGGGGATGTATGCCGAGGTCCTGATGGGTGAGCTCGGCTACCTGTCCGACCCCGCCCAGTACTTCGGGATGCTCGCCAAGCAGATGTACCGGGCGTCTCGGGTCGTGGTCGACATCGGCCTGCACCTCGGGCTCGACATCGCCGACTCCTCGTTGATCGCTGCCGGGGAGCCTTGGTCGTTCGAGAACGCGGTCGCCTTCATGGAGCACTACGGGATGCAGAACCCCGTCGAGGCCGAAGCCGAAGTCCTCCGCTACCTGGGCTGGCCCGGTCAGGCGCCTACCTACAAGCTGGGGGAGCGGGAGATCCTGGCCATCCGGGCGGAGTCCAGGTCCCGACTCGGCGACGGGTTCGACCTGAAGGAGTTCCACTCCAAGGTGCTGGGCATGGGCGCGGTGCGCCTCGACACTCTGCGCCACGAGATTCTCTAGCTCGCTTCGCTCGCGCCCCCTCCCCCCTTCGGGGTACTCCCCCGTGCTGCGCACGGG
>CAYLYQ010000044.1:14578-17501 GCA_964388105.1 uncultured Acidimicrobiaceae bacterium | reverse complement strand
GAGAGCGGGTGAAGGGAATCGAACCCTCGCTCCGAGCTTGGGAAGCTCGTGTTCTACCATTGAACTACACCCGCAAAGGCGGCTTCGTCCCCGCCGTCGCCGGGGTCGCTTGCGCATTTTAGGGCCGATCGCCCTTGTCCGTTCAACCGCGCCCTTATCCTCCTCCCGTGTCCGAGATCGAGCGTTGGTCGCCTCTCCAGGTCTGGCTGTACTCGGTTTTCGCCCGCGGCAAGAAGCGTCATGCCGCAGTCGTCGACACCCTCGACCTCCGACCGGGGGACAAGCTGCTCGATCTGGGCTGTGGGCTGGGCCAGGTTCTGGAGCTGGCGATCGAGGCGGGGGCGGAGGCCACCGGGATCGATCCGAGCCCCTCGATGGTGGGACGCGCCCGCCGGCGCGTCCCGGACGCGCACATCGTGCTCGGGTCCGCCGAGGACATCCCTTTTCCCGACGAGAGCTTCACCCATGTCATCGCCACCGCCACCTTCCACCATTGGGCCGATCGTGACGTCGGCCTGGCCGAGGCGATCCGGGTGCTGGCGCCGGGTGGTCGGCTTCTGATCGTCGAAAAGGACCTCACCAAAGGCGGTGTCCACGGGCTCAGCCCCTCGGACGCCGCGCTCCTCGCCGGCCGGCTGAAGGAGATGGGGCTCGAAGAAGCCAGGGTGGGCGAGCTGCGCCAGGGCCGGCATCGAATGGTCACTGTGTCCGGGTCGCTCGGATCCTCTTGACCCAGGGCTAGCTTTCCGCTTCCAACGGAGATCGGAGACCGCGATGGATGGTCGGGTGACGGCGTTCCGCGAGATGCACACTTCTGGTTGCTTCGTGATGCCCAATCCATGGGACGCAGGTTCTGCGAGAGCCCTGGAAGGGATGGGCTTCAAGGCACTGGCCACGACCAGCGCCGGGTTCGCATGGACCCTGGGTCGGGCCGACACTCGCATCACCCTCGAAGACGCCCTCGCCCACTTCCAGGCCATCGTCGACGCGGTGTCGGTGCCCGTCAACGCCGACTTCGAAGGGGCCTTCGCCGACGACCCCGACCAGGTCTACGAACACATCCGGATGGCGGTGGCCACCGGGATCGCCGGGGTATCGATCGAGGATTCGACCCGGGGGGACGCGGTCGACCCCCTGTACGACTTCGACCTGGCCGTGGAGCGTGTCCGGGCGGCTCGACGGGCGATAGACGACAGCGGCACGGGCGTCGTTCTCACCGGGCGCTCGGAGGGTTTCGTGGCTGGAAGGCCCGACATCGACGAGACCGTGCGCCGTCTCCGGGCCTACAGCGAGGCCGGGGCCGACTGCCTCTACGCCCCTAGGATCGTCAAGGTCGCCGACATCGAAGCGGTTGTCGCCGCGGCAAGCCCGAAGCCGGTCAACCTCCTCATCAATGCCCCGTTCATCACGGCTGAGGAAGCCGCCACACTCGGCGTCAGGCGGATCAGCGTCGGCGGCACACTGGCTCGCACCGCATGGAAGGCGCTGCTCGCAGCGGCGTCGGAGATCGCCGAACGGGGCACTTTCACCCACTTCCAGGACTTGCCGGACATCGACCGGCTCCTGGGCTCGTACACACCCTCCTGAGATAGGAAGACCATGGGATACGGCCAAGACACACTGGACGAGCTGAAAGAACCTCTCGTCGACCTGAGACGGCGGATACCTGCCGTGTTCGAGGGTTATGGCGCCTTGAGCAAGGCGGTCTTCGCCAACGGTGCCCTCGACGCCAAGACCAAGGAGCTGATCGCCCTCGCCATCGGGGTCTCCAAGCGGTGCGACGGCTGTATTGCCTCTCACGCCCGGGCTGCGGTGCGGCACGGCGCCACGCCCGAAGAGGCTGCGGAGGCGATCGGGGTGTCCATTCTCATGAACGGGGGCCCGGGGACGGTCTACGCGCCGAAGGCGATGCAGGCTTTCCTCGAGTTCTCCGAGGCCTGATTTCAGGTCAGGAGGCTTATCCCCGCCCACAGGCTGAGGATGGTGCCGACGACGAGCATCCACACCGCCCGTCCGGGCCGGAACTGAGCCTCTCCGACGCCTTTCGGTGTCTGTCCCCGCCTGTACTTGAACCAGGCGAGGGCGTTGCCCACGATCATCGCCAGGCCGACCGCGAGCAGCATCTGCGGCAGCAGCTGATCGATGTCGAAGAGGTCGCCCACGCCCCCGACGCTACTGCCGATAGGCTCCGAATCGTGAAAGCGACCGTTTCCGCCCCGGCCAGTACCGCCAACCTGGGACCCGGATACGACTGCCTGGGAATGGCCCTGTCCCTGCGCTGCATCGTCCAGGCGGACTCCGCCCCGGACTGGTCGGTGGACCACATCGGCCGCTTCGCCCCCGCCGAGACCGAACGCGACGCTATTTTCGAGGCGGCTCGCCGGATCTCGGACCACCCGCTGAAACTGACGATCGACAACTCGATCCCCATCGGGAAGGGTCTCGGATCGTCTGCCGCCGCCTTGGTGGCCGGGGTTGCCGCCGGTCTGCTGGCATCGGAAGGCGAGGCGCCGCCCGACCGGGTGTTCCGACTCGCGGCCGACATGGAGGGCCACCCCGAGCAGGTGGCAGCGGCGGTCTACGGGGGGCTGATCCTGATGCCCGCGGAGGGCATGCCGCTTCGCCTCCCCGTCCATCCCTCGATCCGACCTCTGGTAGCAGTCCCCGACGCCACCCTCCCGACCGAGGAGGCCCGTCGGGTGGTCGAAGACACCCAGCCTCTTCCCAGGGTGGTGCGCAGCCTGGCCCGCATGGGCGCGCTCACGGCCGGCCTGCTCACCGGCGACCCCGACTTGCTGGGCGCTGCCCACGGTGACGAGATCCACGAGGCCCCCCGTGTCGAGATGAGCCCGGACGTCGCCATCCTGATCGAGGCGGCGCGCTCCGCCGGTGCACTCCACGCGGCCCGAAGCGGAGCCGGCCC
>CAYLYQ010000044.1:1301-14478 GCA_964388105.1 uncultured Acidimicrobiaceae bacterium | reverse complement strand
GGTGGTTTGACCTAGTGGCGGAATCCCGCCACCATTGTCCCCTGTTCCCCCCTTTCGAGAGGTCTGGCTGAATGGGCTCGCTCATCAAGAAGCGCCGCAAGAAGATGTCTAAGCACAAATATCGCAAGCGGCTCAAGGCGAATCGCCACAAGCGCAAGAAGTAGGCGCGAGTTGCCCGCGCCATTGGAGCTCCCCCATTCATGGGGGAGCTCTACGACTGGTCCCTGAGGAAGTCCTCGATCTCGGAGACGAGACGCATCGTCTCCTCGGTGTCGACCTCGTCCGCCTCCTCCTCGAGGCGCTGCACATAGTCGATCAGGTCGCTGTTGGCGGCGATGGCCTCGTCGACCGTGGACAGGTACTGGCGGGTGGCGTCGTCGAACTCGCCCATGTCGATGGAGAGGTCCAACAACTCGGCCGTCTTCTGTAACAGGGCCTGGGTCCCCGGCGGGTAGTCCTGGTTGGAGAGGTAGTGGGGGACCGCTGCCCAGATCGCCAGGGTGTCGATCCCGGCCGCGGTCAGCTCGTTGGTGAGGACGCCGACGATGCCGGTCGGCCCTTCGTAGTTCGACGGGAGCAGTCCCCACGGCGCCAGGAGCTCGGGCCGGTTGGACGAGCCGATCAGCGGGACCGGCAGAGTATGGGCGACCTGGCCGATGAACGCACCAAGCGCGACGGCCCGGTTCACCCCGAGGCTTCGCAGCGCGCCGGAGATATCACGGGAGAAGGACTTCCACCGGTAGTGCGGCTCGTCTCCGACAACCACCACCAAGTCCCGCCCAGCGCCCCAGACGGCGTGGATCTCTATGTCAGGCCACAGGATGGAGCGGCGGCCGTCGACATCGATCTCGGTGACGGGGCGGCGCACCTGGAAGTCGTAGTGCTCATCGGAATCGATGACTGCCAGCAACTCGGTGTCGTGACTGTCGAGCACGGAGATGGCGGCCTGACTGGCCGCCTCACCGGCGTCACCCCACCCCGTGAAGGCGAGCAGGGCTACTGGCTCATCGAGGAGGGGGCGCTGTCGCCATTCGATCCCTGCCATGGGAACAAACTACACATGCAGCGCAAGTACCTACGTCTCGAATCGGCGCAGACGCAGGGCGTTGAACACGACCGTCACCGACGAGAAGGCCATGGCGGCCGCGGCAATCATCGGGTCGAGCAGCCCGAAGGCGGCGAGGGGGATCGCAGCGGTGTTGTAGGCGAACGCCCAGAACAGGTTCTGGCGGATGATCTGCAGGGTGCGACGCGCCAGGCCGATAGCCATCGGGGCGAGTGTGGGATCCCCGCTGAGAAGCACGACGTCGCCGGCCTCCAGTGCCACGTCGGTCCCCGAGCCCACGGCGAGACCGATGTCCGCCTGGGTGAGCGCCGGCGCGTCGTTGATCCCGTCGCCGACGAACGCCACCTTGCGCCCCTTCTGCTGGAGATCGCGGACCACTCCCGCCTTGTCCCCGGGCATCACGCCGGCCCAGATCTCCCTGATCCCGATCTCGGCGCCGATTCGCTCGGCAGTAAGAGCGTTGTCGCCGGTGACCATTCCCGTCCCGACGCCCTGGGCTCCGAGGCGGGCGATCGCAGCCGCCGACTCCGGGCGGACGGTGTCGGCTATCGACAGGACTCCACGGGCGAGACCGTCCCATCCCGCCAGGAACACGGTCCGACCTTCGCTCTCGAGCCGCGCCATCTCCTCGGCCCACCGCTCGTCGACCTGAAGGCCGCGGGAGACCAGGAGGTCGGGCTTGCCGACAACGACAGTGGTCCCGTCGACCGTGCCCACCACGCCCAGGCCGGCGAGAGTCTCGAGACCGTCCGGCTCGACCAGGGTGACCCCGCGCTCGTCTGCTCCCAGGGCGACGGCCTTGCCCAGCGGGTGCCCGGAGGCAGCCTCCACCGATCCCACCAGGCGGAGGAACCGGTCGGGCTCCTCCTCGGTGACCACTCCGGACAATCTCATCGCTCCGGTCGTGAGGGTCCCGGTCTTGTCGAACAGGATCGTGTCGATGTCCCCGGCCTGCTCGAACACCTCGGCCCGCTTGAACAGGACGCCGAGCTCGGCTCCGCGGCCCGAGCCGACCATCACCGCAGTCGGCGTCGCCAGGCCCAGCGCGCACGGGCAGGCGATGATGAGCACGGCCACCCCGTTGAGGAAGGCCGTGTCGAGATCGGCGCCGGACCACAGCCATCCGACGATGGTGACCAGAGCGAGGACGATCACCGTCGGCACGAAGATCGAAGAGATGCGGTCGGCGAGTCGCTGGATGTCGGCTTTCGAGCCCTGGGCGGCCTCGACCATTCGAGCGATCCCCGCCAGAGCCGTGTCCGCGCCGACCGAAGTGGCGCGCACCACGAGGCGCCCGGACTGGTTGACCGTGGCGCCGAGCACCCGGTCACCGGGACCGCGGTCGACGGGGACCGACTCGCCCGTCAGCATCGACTCGTCGACGGCGCCCTGGCCGGCCTCGACGATCCCGTCGGTGGGGACCTTCTCGCCGGGGAGCACCACCATGATGTCGCCCGGCGCGACGTTCTGTGCCGGGACCATCACCTCGGCCCCGTCGACGACCACCCTCGCCTCTTTTGCGCCGAGGTCGAGCAGTCGGTGCACGGCCTGCGAAGCCCTCCCCTTGGCACGAGCCTCGAACGCCCTGCCCAGGGTGATCAGTGTGATGATCACAGCGGCAGTCTCGAAGTAGACGTGGCCGTGGGCGTGGCCCCGGAGCAGGGCGACCAACGAGTAGGTGAACGCGGCCAGTGACCCCAGGCTGACCAGTGTGTCCATGTTCGCCGAGAACGACCGGGCCAGCTTGAAGGCCATGCGGTGGAACTGCCAACCCGCGACGAACAGCACGGGGGCCGTGAGTGCCGCCTGGGTCCAGTAGCTCCAGGTCTCCTGAGGGCCGAACATCGCCAGCACCATCAGCGGTGCGGTGAGGGCGGCGGAGAACCAGAACCGGCGCCATTGGACGCGCTCGCCCTCGCTGTACTTCTCGGCGACGTCGCGCGGAGTGTCCTCCGCCGGTGCGATGGAGTAGCCGATCTTCTCCACCGCCGCCATGAGCCCGGCGATATCGGCGCCCTCGTCGACCGCGACCTCGGCAGTGGTCGCGGCCAGGTTCACGTTCGCCCGATGCACGCCTTCCTGACGGCTCAGGACGCGCTCGATCCGCACCGCGCAGGTGGCGCAGGTCATCCCGTCGACGTCGAAGCGGAGGGTTTCCGTGGGAGCGGTGGCGAAATCAGTTGGCGACGGCGTAGCCCTGCTCCTCGATGGTCTCCTTGATCGTGGCGAGGCTGACGGCGTTGTCGTCGTAGCCGACCTCGACAGTGGCCTCGGGCACCGAGACCGAGACGAAGTCGATTCCGTCGAGGGCGCCGACCGCCCCTTCGAGGCTGGACTTGCAGTGGTCGCAGTGGATC
Organism: uncultured Acidimicrobiaceae bacterium; assembly: GCA_964388105.1. Classification (GTDB taxonomy): domain Bacteria; phylum Actinomycetota; class Acidimicrobiia; order Spongiisociales; family ZC4RG35; genus ZC4RG35. Next base: position 11,055 of record CAYLYQ010000044.1, on the reverse strand, counting down.
TCGGGGACGCTGAGGGTGGTTCGGGTGGTCATGTTCTGCCTTTCTGTTCGGGGCGCCACAGCTTCGTGGCGGGGAGCGATGGTCTGACAACGGTTGGGGTCCAGGCACTCCGTGGGATCGAGCTGGCGCGCCCGATCGAGAGTCTCCTGGAGCCGCTGCCTCGTGCGCCGGAGCTCCTCCGCCTGACGGTCGACCGCGCTCAGGTGCTCTTCGAGCATCAGCACGACGTGGTCACAGGTGGATTCACCCTCCGCTTTCATGTCGAGGATCATCCCTATCTCGGGCAGAGTCAATCCAGCCGCCTGAGCGTCCCGGATGAACCCGAGTCTCTCCTTCGACGCCGGGTCGTACTGCCGATAGCCGTTGGCCGCGCGGGCGGCGGTGAGCAGCCCGAGCCGCTCGTAGTAACGGATGGTGGCGGTGTTGACCCCGGCCTTCTTGGCGAGCTCGCCGATCCTCATCGAGCCCAGGTTAGGGCGTCAAACGTTGAAGTCAACTTCAAGGTTCGGAGGCAAAACGAGAGCCCCGGGGTCACCGGGGCTCTCAGGTGTCTGTCCGGGACGGGGAGGGGGAGAGGACCTGTCCCAGCCAGAGGCTTGTCAGGCGTCCTGCTCGTCGAGGATCTTCCCGCGGACCCTGGGGAAACGAACAGGAGCATGGGCGTGGCAGTACTCGGCTTTGTTGTATTGGGAGAGTTTTGTCTCGCAGCCGGGTTTGGCGCACTCACGCCCCACGGCGAAGCGCCGGGAAGGTCGGGTCATGCCCTTGATGGCTGCACCTTTTACGATGTCACTCATAGTTTCAAGGCCCTCCATGGGCCGGGTTGGTCAATTGAGCAAACGCATGGAATGCCGGGGAGATTCCGTCCGGACCCGGATTTTTTGGTCAACCGCTCAATATTGCGGAGACCTGCCGGGTGGGGGAACCCCTCCATTATTCCCCGATTAGACGTCAGCCGCCAATCAGTTGGTTCCCGAGATCCCCAGATTGGTGAGAAACGCCCGGTTGTCGGGTTCTCGTCCGAGGAAGTCGGCGAGCAGCTCATTCGGATCGACCGATCCGCCCTTCTCCAGGACGCGTCTGCGGTAGTCGATGCCGACAGCGGGGTTGGTGACCCCTTCCGCTTCGAACCGGGAGAACATGTCATCGCCAAAGACCTCTGCCCACATGTACCCGTAGTACCCGGCGTCGTAACCGAACAGATGACCGAAGTTGGCGAGAGCGAACGTTCCGTCGTGGGGAGGGAGCAGTGAGATCTCGGAGCCCCGGACGTAGATGTCGTGGAGGTCCCGTTCCGGTCCGGCGTGGAGCTCCTGATCCCACCATCCGTACTGCATCTGGCGGAGCTGGAAGATCCCCTTGTTCAGGTTGCGCGCGGCCACCAGCTGGCTGACGAGCTCCTCGGGGATCGGCTCACCCGTCTCGTGATGGCGGGCGAACCGCTGCAACACGTCGGCGCGCCACACCCAGTGCTCCATGATCTGGCTCGGCGCCTCGACGAAGTCGCGCTCGGTGTTGGTGCCCGAGAAGCGCGCCGTCTCCGTCCGCCCGAGGTTCTGGTGCAGGACGTGGCCGAACTCGTGGAAGAGGGTCTCCACCTCGCCGTGCTGGAGGAGTGAAGGCGCCTCCTTCGTCGGCTTGGTGAAGTTGGCCACCATGGCGCAGAGTGGGTTCTGGTACGACCCGTCCTCGAGCCGGCGACTCGGGATCAGCGGGAACTCGGCGGCGTGGCTGAACTTGCCCTCCCGGGGGAACAGGTCGAGGTAGAACCGTCCCAACTCCTCACCGGTCTCGGCGTCGATGGTGGCGAAGAGGCGCACATCCTCGTGCCAGCTGTCGAAGTCCTCGATCTCCGAGAACCTGAGCCCGAACATCTCGGAGGTGAGGTCGAACATGCCCTCGAGGACGCCGTCGAGAGGGAAGTAGGAAGCCACCTCGAACGGGTCGACGCCATAGTCGGTTCGACGCTGCTGGGTGTCGTAATACGGCCAGTCCCAGGTGCGGACGCCCCGGTCCCCGGTGTCCTTCTCGAGGAGGCCGGCGATGACATCCACCTCGAGCCGGCCCTTTTCCGTGAGCGGCGGCCTCAGCTCGTCGTAGAACTCGGACACGCGGGCCGGATCCTTGGCCATCCTCTCCTCGAGGACGTAGTGGGCCCAGCTGGGCATCCCGAACGCCTCGGCGATCTCCTGTCGGAGCTGGACGGCCTCCTCCAGGATCTTCTTGTTGGCGTCGACGGCCACGGTGTTGAACTTGAAGCGCAGCTCCTCGCGCAGATCCCGCCGCTTGGCGTTCTCGAGAAACGGGATCATGTCCGGGTAGTCGATGGTCACCTTGTACTTGTCGGTCTCGAGGTCGACTTCGAGCCCCTCGATGTAGCTGTCGGGCAGGCCGTCGAGGCCTTCCCGGTCGACGAGGATGAAGGCCTCCCACTCGTCGATGTTCTGCTGGAACCGCACACCCAGTTCGACCAGCCGCTCGGTCTTGGCTTTGACCTCGGCCCGAACCGCCGGGTCGAGCTCGTGACCGGCGCGGCGCAGGTCGCGCAGCATGAAGTCGAGGAACCTGCGGTGCTCTCCCGCGAGGGCCTTGGCGTCCTCGGTGGCGGCGTACTCCTGGATCGCCGTGTTGAGGTCGTCGCGGAAGATCAACTCGACGCCGAACTTGGAGATCTTCTCCTCCGACTCCTTGGCGGCGTCGCGCACTCCCTTGTCGGTGTGGACGTAGCCCATGAAGCCGTAGCGCCAGAAGGCGTGGCCCAACACGTCGTTGATCCGGTCCAGCGGCATCAGGGTGTTGGCGTAGGTGCGGGCGTCGTTGGGGGCGCAGATCTCGTCGAGGATCCGGCGTGATTCGGTGATCGCCTGGTCGGTCCCGTCGGCGACCTCGGAGGGGGTGAGAGTGAGGAAAGACATAGGTGGGACAGGGTACCGGCCGGAACTACCTTGCGGCCCATGTGGTCACTCGATCCCGCCGTCCACCATCTCAACCACGGCTCCTTCGGGGCCGTCCCCGTTCCGGTGCAGGAGGCGCGGCGCCGCTGGCTCGACGAGTGGGAGGCGCGGCCGACCGGCTTCGTCTACGACCGCTTGCAGTCCGCCCTCGATGAGGCCCGTGCCGATGTGGCGGCGTTCGTGGGTGCGCCCGTCGCGGGCTTCGCATTCGTGCGCAACGCCACCACCGGTGTCGCCTCGGTGGTCCGGTCCTTCGAATCGGAGTTGGGGCCCGGCGACGAGATCCTGACCACGAGCCACGACTACAACGCCGTTCGCCAGACCCTCGTCTTCACCGCGCAGCGCACCGGGGCCCGGGTCGTGGTCGCCGATGTCCCTTACCCCCTCCACTCCCCTTCGCAGGTCACCGAGACGGTCCTGGCAGCGGTGACGCCGCAGACCCGCCTGGTGTTGCTCGACCACATCAGCTCTCCCACTGGCCTGATCTTCCCGATCGAGGAGATCGTCTCGGCATTGGAGCCGGAGGTCCCGGTGGTGGTCGACGGTGCCCACGGACCCGGGCAGGTGCCCCTCGATCTCGATGCCCTCGGTGCCTCCTGGTACACCGGGAATCTGCACAAGTGGGTCTGTGCCCCGCGCGGCGCCGGGTTTCTCCACACCCGGGCCGACCGAATCGACCGCACCTACCCCGTGGTGGTGTCGCACGGTTGGAACGACTACACCGCGGCCAACCGGTACCACGCTCTCTTCGACTGGCTGGGCACGGACGACATGACGCCCTGGCTGGCGGCACCGGAGGCCATTCGGGCCGTCGGGGCCCTGGAACCGGGTGGCTGGCCGGCGCTGATGAAGCGCAACCACGAACTGGTCCTTGCCGCCCGCGACCTCATCTGCGACCGCCTCGGCTGGGAGCCGTCAGCCCCGGACTCGATGGTGGGCGCGATGGCATCGTTCGAGCTCCCCGACCTGACCGGTCCCCCGATCGCGGGCATGGCGCCCCTCTCGGGAACTCTTCTCGAGGCCGGGTTCGAGGTCCCGGTCGTGGTCTGGCCGGAGTGGCCCCGCCAGGTGTTGAGGGTGTCGGCTCACGCCTACAACGAGATCGACGAGTATGCCGCCCTGGCCGACGTCCTCAGCGGCCTGGTGGCCTGAACAGCGCCTCGGCTTCCTCCCGGCTGATCGCCTCCGCCTTGTTGAAGCCGGGTCGGCTGACTGCCGCCTCGATCGCCGGTCTCGGATCGGGGTGCTCCACCGGGGAGTCGCTTCCTCCGATCACGGGGATGCCGGCGTCGAGGAAGGAGCGGAACGGATAGACCCGCTCCATGCGCTCCGGGCCCAGCCTCTTGTGCAGCCAGGTCTCCTCGGAGGCGATGAACGCGGGCTGGACCGATGCGGTGACGCCCAGCCGGGCCATCCTCTCGATCGCGGCCGGCGTCATGATCGAGGCGTGCTCGATGCGGGTCGAGCCCGGGTCGACACCCTTCGAGATGAGCTCCTCCATGACGTCGAGGACCAGGTCGTTGGCCAGATCGCCGATGGCGTGGATCGCCACCACCCCTCCCAGCCGGTATGAGGTGAGGCCCATCTCGACCGCGAGGCGGTGGTCGAGACGCACGGTGCCGGTGGTGTCGGGCCGGTCGGAGTACGCCTCGTACATCGCCGCGGTGTGGCCCCCGAAGCTGCCATCCGAGAAGTCCTTCCACCCGTGGAATCGCACCGGGCCGTTCACGTGCTCCAATCGGCGCGCCGCCTCGGTGAGTTCCTCGGGGTTCCTCGTGGCGACCAGGACGTCGATCGCGATCGGCAGGTCGGGTGCCAGGCGGATCAGTGCGTCGATCTCGTCGTCGACGCCCAACCACAGCGGCTCGCTGGGCGAGACGATTCCCGTGACCGACTCGATTCCCATCTCAGGAAGGGTGGCGAGGGCGGCGAGGATCTCTCCGTCTGTCTGCGGGAGGACGTGCCGTCCCACGGGACCGGCCACCATGTCGATCGCCGTCTCCCGCAGGACCCCCGTGGGTCTCCCGTCGGCACCGCGGTCGAAGCTGCCGCCCTCCGGATCAGGGGTGTTGGCCCCGACGCCGGCGAGGGCCAGGGCGGCCGAGTTGGCCACCGCGATGTGGCCGCAGTACCGGTAGACGAGGACCGGGCGGTCGGAGACCGCGTCGTCGAGCTCGGCGGCGGTGGGGAGGCGCATTTCCGCCAGGCCTTCGTCGTTGAGGCGCTCCGCGAGGACCGGCCCTTCGATGCGGCGCGCACGGTCGGCCAGTTGGCGCTGCAGTTCCCCGATGTCTCGCGTCTCGTAGACCTCCAACCCGTTGAAGGTGGCGGAGTATCCGAAGGGGTGGAAGTGGTGGTCGTGGTAGGTCATCGCAGGTGCTCGGGCATGGTCTCTCGCACGATGGAAAGTACCCGCTCGTGGAGGTGCCCATTCGACGCCACGAATGCCGCCCCCTCTAGCCGGTCCTCGTTGCCGTCCCTGTCGGTGAATCGGCCACCCGCTTCCGTCACCAACAGCCCGCCGGCAGCCATGTCCCACGGCTTCAGTCCCCTGGTGCCCCCGTGCTCGGTGTAGGCGTCGGTCCTCCCCGCCGCCACCCAGGCCAGGTCGAGCGCGGCAGATCCGATGACGCGCACGGCTTGGGCTTCCGCCAGGAGGCGCCCCACCAGCTCGAGGTAGGCACTGGGATGGTCCCGCTGGTCGTACGGGAAGCCGGTCAGCACCATCGCATCGGCGAGCGATTCGACGGCGGTCACCTTCATGGGCCTGCCGTTCAGGTACGCGCCCTGGTCTCGAACCGCCGTGAACTCCTCGTTCCGGGCGACGTCGAGGACCACGCCGACGATCGGCCGCCCGTCCTCCCAGAGAGCCACCGACACCGAGACGTGAGGCATGGCATGGACGAAGTTGACCGTGCCGTCGAGGGGGTCGACGATCCAGACCCGGCCTTCGCGCCAGTCGCTCCCACCGCCTTCCTCGCCGAGGCGACGGTCAGAAGGAAACGCCGAGGTGATCACGTCCATGACCGCAGACTCGGCTTCCTGGTCGATCTGGGTGACGGGGTCGACTTCTCCCTTCATCACCGTCCTCAGCACCTCACCGAAGCCGGCTCTGACGCGTTCGGCTCCGACCCGGGCGGCGGTGATGGCGGTCTCGGCCTCTGATTCCCACATTTCTGCGACTCTAAAGAGACGGCGTGTTCCTACCCTCGCACCGGTGAAACCCGCCTTGCTGGTGGTTGCCGGCGCCGTGGTCTCGACTTTGGCCTTCCCACCCTACGGACCGGGCCTCCTGGTCGTGGTGGGTGCGGCTTTGTTCCTCTGGGCGTTGCGTCTGGTGCGCACGCCTGCACACGGCTTCTGGGCCGGCTTCGCCCACGGCACGCTCTTCATCGGGTCGCTGATGTGGTGGCTCTCGCGATTGCACCCCGCGGCACTGGCGCTGGCGCCTCTGCAGGGCTTGTTCTTCGGAGCGTTCGGCTGGTGGCTGGCCCGCCAGAAGCACCGGTCCCCCCTCGCCTGGTTCGGGCTCGCGGTGGGCGGCTGGGCGTTGATGGAGCTGGCACGGTACCGGGTCCCGTTCGGGGGGATGGAGTGGGGAGGCGCCGGCTACGCGCTGTCCGACAGTGCCGCCACCCGGTATCCGGCGGCGGTGATCGGGGCGAGTGGGCTCACGATCCTCGTGGTCGCCGTGGCGTCTGCATTGGCCCTCGTCGCCACCCGGCGACCCGACCGCCGACTCTGGTGGGTCGCCGCCGCGGTCGCGGCCATCTACGGGCTCTCGGCACTCGTTTCCGCCCCGGCTTCGGGGGATCCGCTCCAGGTGGCCCTCGTGCAGGGTTCCACTCCTTGCCCGTTCGAGCACTGCCCGCCGAACGAGCGCCTCGGCACGTTCCGCCAGCACCTCGAGCTCACCCAGGGACTCGAGGCCGGCACCGTCGACCTGGTGGTCTGGTCGGAGAGCTCCATGGGATCCGTCAACGCCGACCCGGTGCAGAGCACGGAGGTCCTCGAGGCACTGGCAGCCGAGACCAGTCGACTCGACGCCTGGCTTCTCGCCGGGACCGACCGCCCTCTCGACGACGAGACCTGGGTCAACGCCAATGTCCTCATCGACCCTTCCGGTGAGATCGTCGGCGAGTACCGGAAGCAACTCCCCATCCCGTTCGGCGAGTACATCCCCCTGCGTGCCTTCTTCACCCGTCTGATCGACGAGCTCTACCGGGTGCCGAGGGACATGATTCCCGGTGACAAACCGGTCGTGTTCGACCTCGACGGCGTGGGTCTCGGCTCGGTCATCTCCTGGGAGGGCGGGTTCTCCCGGTTCGCACGCGCCCATGTCCAGGCGGGCGCCGAGCTTCTCGTGGTGGCGACGAACAACGACTCCTACGGTCCCGGGGCGCCCACCTCGGACATCTTCATCGGGATGACCCGGATGCGCGCCGTCGAGCTCGGGCTGGATGTGATCCACGCCGCCGTTTCCGGAAAGTCCGTGCTGATCGGCCCCGATGGAGAGTTCACCTCCGAGATCACGGGCAGCGGTGTGCAGGCCGTGGTCCAGGGAACGGTGACTCCCCGCGCGCCGTCGATCTACTCCCGCGCCGGCGACGTGCTCATGCTCGGCGCGGCCCTGGCGGGCATCGCCCTGTGGTGGGCTGGTCGCCGGCTGGTAGTTTCAGTTCCCACCGAAGAGGAGTGAGGCCGAATGTCGCAGACCCTGGAGAACCTTCTTAGGGAAGACCGCACCTTCCCACCTCCGGAGGACTTCGCGGCCCAGTCGGTCACCCCCAGCGACATCTACGAGCGAGCCGAAGCCGATCCGGATGCCTTCTGGCTCGAAGAGGCGAAGCGCAACGTGACCTGGTTCACCGAGCCGACCGTGGCCCTCGACGACTCCAACGCCCCCTTCTTCAAATGGTTCGCCGACGGCGAGCTCAACGTCGCCTACAACTGCCTCGACCGACACCTGCCCGAGCACGCCGGGAAGGTCGCCTACCACTGGGTGGGCGAGCCGGGGGACACCCGGAACATCACATACGGGGACCTCGCTGCCGAGGTGAACCGGCTGGCCAACGCACTCTCGGGTCTCGGCCTCGCGAAGGGTGACCGGGTGGCCATCTACATGGGAATGGTCCCGGAACTGCCCATCGCCATGCTCGCCTGCGCCAAGCTGGGCTTGGTCCACTCCGTCGTCTTCGGCGGCTTCTCCTCGGACGCCCTCTCCAGCCGGATCCTCGACGCCGACTGCCGGGTGCTGATCACCCAGGACGGGGCATGGCGAGGGGGGAACATCGTCCCACTCAAGGCGAACGCCGATCGGGCCCTGCATGCGACCCCCGACGTGGCCAAGGTGATCGTGCTCCAGCGCACCGCCCATGGCGTCGACATGACCGAGGGCCGTGACGTCTGGTGGCACGACTTCGTCGCCGGCCAATCCGACGAGTGCGAGCCGGTGGTGATGAACGCCGAGGACCCGCTCTACATCCTCTACACCTCGGGCACGACGGGGAAGCCGAAGGGCATCGTCCACACCCAGGGCGGTTACCTGACCGGGATCACCTCGACCCACCGGATGGTGTTCGACCTCAAGCCCGAGACGGACGTCTACTGGTGTGCCGCCGACATCGGCTGGGTCACGGGTCACAGTTACATCGTCTACGGCCCCCTCGCCAACCTGACCACCAGCGTCATCTACGAGGGCGCCCCCAACTTCCCCGACTTCGACCGGCTGTGGCAGATCATCGACGAGTACGGGGTCACGATCTTCTACACCGCGCCGACGGCCATCAGGTCGTTCATGAAGTGGGGCGATCAGTACCCGGCGAAGCACGACATGTCGAGCCTCCGGCTCCTCGGCACCGTCGGGGAGCCGATCAACCCCGAGGCGTGGGTCTGGTACCACCTCAACATCGGGCGGGAGCGCTGTCCGATCGTCGACACCTGGTGGCAGACGGAGACGGGGGCGATCATGATCAGCCCCCTGCCCGGGCTGGTTCCGACCAAACCAGGCTCGGCGACCTTCCCCCTCCCGGGTGTGTTCGCCGACGTCGTCGACGACGACGGCAACTCCGTCCCGCTCGGCGGAGGCGGGTACCTGGTGCTCACGCGGCCCACCCCTTCGATGGCACGCACCATCTATGGCGACGATCAGCGTTACGCCGACACCTACTGGTCGCGGTTCCCGGGCCGGTACTTCCCCGGCGACGGCGCCAAGCGCGACGAGGACGGCTACTTCTGGCTGCTGGGCCGGGTCGACGACATCATGCTGGTCGCCGGCCACAACATCTCGACCACCGAGGTGGAGTCGGCGCTGGTCAGCCATGTGATGGTCGCCGAAGCCGCGGTGGTCGGTCGCAAGGACGAGCTCACCGGCCAGGCGATCGCCGCCTTCGTCACCTTGCGGGCCGAGGTGGTGGGCGACGAAGTGCTGCTGGCTGAGCTCCGCGAGCATGTGGCGACGACTCTGGGCCCGATCGCCAAGCCGAAGTCGATCGTGTTCACGGCCGACCTGCCCAAGACCAGGTCCGGGAAGATCATGCGGCGGCTTCTGAAGGACATCTCCGAGAACCGTCAACTGGGTGATGTCACCACCCTCGCCAACGAGGAGATCGTCGCGGTGATCGCCCAGATGGCGCAAGGCTCGAGCGAGGACTGACCCCCGCGCCGCCGCGGATCGGCGTCTATCGTTCCGCCATGGCGACCAAGGTCATCCTTCCCGAAGCCGAGTTGCCGACGCACTGGTACAACATCGTCCCTGATCTGCCCGCACCGCCGCCGGCGGTGCTGCACCCCGGGACGCA
>CAYLYQ010000044.1:0-1201 GCA_964388105.1 uncultured Acidimicrobiaceae bacterium | reverse complement strand
TTACAACGCCAAGGCCGGGGTGCGCCGGATCTCCACCGAAACCGGCGCCGGGCAATGGGGCTCGGCGCTCGCCTTCGCATGCGCGCAGTTCGGCCTCGACTGCGAGGTGTACATGGTGCGCGCCTCGTACGACCAGAAGCCGTACCGGAAGGCGATGATCGAGAGCTACGGCGCCACGATCCACGCTTCGCCCTCGAACAACACCAACTACGGGCGTTCGGTGCTGGCCGCCGACCCGGACACGCCGGGGAGTCTCGGCATCGCGATCTCGGAGGCAGTGGAGGTGGCGGCCACCAACGCCGACACCAATTACGCGCTGGGCTCGGTCCTCAACCACGTGTTGATGCACCAGACGATCATCGGCGAGGAGGCCTTGAAGCAGATGGCCATGGTGGACGAGGTCCCCGACGTGGTCATCGGCTGTGCCGGCGGCGGCTCCAACTTCGCCGGTCTCGCGTTCCCCTTCATCCGGGAGAAGATGGCCGGAAAGATGGATCCCGTGATCCGAGCGGTGGAACCGGCGGCGGCGCCGTCACTGACCCGGGGCGAGTATCGCTACGACTTCGGGGACACCGGGATGATGACCCCGCTGGTGAAGATGCACACTCTGGGTCACGACTTCGTTCCCGACCCGATCCACGCCGGTGGCCTGCGTTACCACGGGATGGCTCCGCTGGTGTCCCACCTCGCCAAGCTGGGGATCATCGAGGCGGAGGCCCTCCACCAGACGGAGACCTTCCGGCGAGCGGTCCAGTTCGCCCGGGCGGAGGGGATCATGCCCGGAGCCGAGCCGACGCACGCCATCGCCTCGGCGATGATCGAAGCCGAGAAGGCGAGAGAGTCGGGCGAGGAGAAGGTGATCCTCTTCAACCTCTCCGGTCACGGCCATTTCGACATGGCGGCGTACCAGTCGTTCGTCGGTGGCGGCCTGGTCGACTACGAGTACCCGGCCGAGCGGATCGCCGAATCGCTGACCAAGGTCCCGGTCGTCAACGAAGGATGAATGGACTTCTGCTCCGTGGAGCGGCAGCGGAACGGGGGGAGGGGCGCCACTCAGGATTTCTCCTCCGTGGAGCGATTAGTTGTGAGGTCCACAGAGGTTGTTGACAGGTCATTGAGGTGAGCCCTCCCTGGTTGTGTGGTGACTTGCACGCACCGCGCAACACAAAGGAGGCTCTCGTGCACCGTAACGCTCGCTTGA
>CAYLYQ010000043.1:0-17659 GCA_964388105.1 uncultured Acidimicrobiaceae bacterium | reverse complement strand
GGTCATGGGCTTCTTCGACGACTACACCGACTACCTGATCGTCGAGTCGTTCTCCAGCTTGTTCCTGGCGGCTTTCGTCATGCAGGCGCTGACCTTCTTCACGTTCGGCCTCAAAAAGACCGTCAGCCGCTGGTATCGAGGGCGCTCGGGCACCGGGATCAAGGTCGCCCATGGGCTGTCCATTTGGGCGATCATGTTCTTCTCGAAGTTCGTCTTCCTCGAAGTGATCGACATCATCTTCGGTGATGCCGTCAACGTCACCAGCTTCGTCGGCCTGATTCTGATAATCGCCTCCATGGTCGTCCTGCAACGACTCATCGATCTGGCAGACACGCTTCTGGCGGATGAGCCACCCGACAAGTCACCGATGCCGGACAGGGCCGAAGCCCCTTAGCGGTCAATGGCGGCTGCCGCAGGAGCCGAACCTGTGGGCGCATGGCTGCCGCCGGCGGACCCCTTGTCGGCGTTCCTTCTCAGAGACGCGGGAGCTGATCGACGGTCAGGGTCTTTAGGCCCTGCGTGAGAGCGGGCCCCGGTGGGATACTCGGCCGATGACCCCGAAGACGATCATCGAGCCGTTCCGCATCCACTCCGTCGAGCCGCTACGGATGACGACCACCGAAGAGCGTCAGGCCGCCCTCGCAACCGCGGGCTACAACCTGTTCTCCCTCCCCAGCCAGGATGTCTTGATCGACCTGCTCACCGACTCCGGAACCGGGGCGATGTCGAGCGAGCAGTGGGCGGGGATGCAGCGGGGCGACGAGTCGTACGCAGGGTCACCGTCGTGGTTCCGTTTCGAGGCCGCCGTCCGCTCCCTGTGGCCGCTCCGCCACATCATCCCCACCCACCAAGGACGCGCAGCCGAGAAGATCATCTTCAGTGTGCTGGGCGGTCCCGGCAAGATCATCCCGTCCAACACCCACTTCGACACCACCCGGGCCAACGTCGAGGCCACCGGCGCCGAGGCGGTGGATCTCGTCATCCCCGAGGGTCTCGACCCGGCCGCCGAGCACCCCTTCAAGGGCAACATGGACATCGAGCGCCTCGACGCCTTGCTCGCCGAGCGAGGCGATCAGGTGCCGGTCGTCTTCGTCACCATCACCAACAACTCAGGAGGCGGCCAACCGGTCTCATTGGAGAACCTGCGGGGTGTTCGAGCCCTCTGTGACCGATACGAGAAGATGCTCTTCGTCGACGCATGCCGGTTCGCTGAGAACGCATGGTTCGTCCGCGAGCGCGAGCCGGGCCAGGAGAACCGGGAGGTGGCGGACATCGTTCGCGAATTCGCCTCGCTGGTCGACGGGATGACGATGAGCGCCAAGAAGGACGGGCTGGCCAACATCGGCGGCTGGCTGGCGCTGAACGACGACGATCTGGCGACTCGATGCCGCAACCTGCTGATCCTCACCGAGGGCTTCCCCACCTACGGGGGGCTCGCGGGCCGCGACCTCGACGCCATCGCCCAGGGCCTCGCCGAAGTGGTCGAACACGACTACCTCCGCTACCGGATCAGATCAACCGCCTACCTGGGAGAAGGTCTCATCGACTCCGGGATCCCGATCGTGCGACCGGTTGGTGGTCACGCCGTTTACGTCGACGCGCGGGCCCTCCTCCCACAAATCGCTCCGCTCGAATACCCGGGCCACGCACTGGCGGTGGCGCTGTACGAGGCTGGAGGCATCCGCACCTGCGAGATCGGCAGCGTCATGTTCGGGCGCAGGCCCGACGGCTCGGAGAAGCCCGCGAACCTCGAACTCGTCCGACTGGCGGTGCCCCGCCGCACCTACACGCAGAGCCACATCGACTTCGTCAATGAGGTCGCAGCCGACGTTGCGGCGCGGGCCGGCGAACTCAAGGGATATCGCATCGTGTCGGAGCCCCCGGCGCTCCGGCACTTCACGGCGAGATTCGAGCCCCTCTAGGAGGCGGTGGCCCGGAGCATCCAGGCCGTCTTTTCGTGGACGTCGATCCGGGTGGTCACCAGGTCGGCGGTGGCGACGTCGTCGGCCTCCTCCGCGGTGCCCACCAGTTCCCTGGCGTTGGTGATCAGAGTCTCATGACCTTCGATCAGGTCCTTGACCATCTCCATCGCCTCGGGGACGCCGTCGGCCTCGGGAATCTCGCTCAAGGCCTTGAACTCGGCGAAAGACGCGGGGGCATGGGAGTCGAGGGCGCGGATGCGCTCGGCGATCTCGTCGATGGCGGCCGCGAGCTCCACGTACTGCTCCTCGAACATGAGGTGCAGAGTGCGAAACATGGGCCCGGTCACGTTCCAGTGATACCCGTGGGTCTTCAGGTAGAGCGTGTAGGTGTCAGCAAGCAGCCCTGACAGACCTTCGGCGATCTCCTTGCGGGCTTCGGCGGTGATGCCGGTGTTTGGCATGGTCAGTCCTTTCCGTGAGACCTCGAGACGATGGTCTGTCATCGGGTGATGCGAATCCAGGGCCTTCCGGCCCTATCCCGCATTTCGCCCCGGCGCTCGTGATCAGGCCTACCCTCTGCGTGCCCGGTGCAAACGGTCGGACGGAGGTTTCGCTCTGTCGGCACCGAGGTATGGGAAGGGAAATCCCACAAGGAGTGAACATGAACTGCCCTCATGGACCGTGTCAGTGTTTGACCGAAGACGGCGGCTTCTGCAGCCGTCACTGCGAGGACATGGCGACGGCCGGTGTGGTCGCCGAGCAATGCCAGTGCGGGCATCCGGCCTGCATGTCGCCGGCCGAATGATTGACTGACTTCGAAGGCCTGGCCGAGAGCGCCGGCCTCGAGTACCTGTTCGACGATGCCCCCGGTCTCCGCCGAGTGCGGCGGGGCCGGGGGTTCGCCTATCTCGATGCCGCCGGGGATCCTGTCGACGAGAACACTCGGGCCTGGATCCGGTCACTGGCCATTCCGCCGGCGTGGACCGACGTCTGGATCGCGCCCATCGAGAACGCCCATCTCCTCGCCACGGGCCGTGACGCGGCTGGAAGAAAGCAGTACCTCTATCACCCCGATTGGTCGAACGCCGCCGGCGACTTGAAGTTCTCCCGGATGGGACCATTCGGACGTCATCTGCCCCGGCTGCGTCGGCGAGTCGAGAGCGACCTCAGGCGACGAGACCTGGACCGGCGAAAGGTGACCGCGCTCGCGGTGCGAATCCTCGACGAGACCCTCATTCGAGTGGGCCATCGTCGCTACGCCGCGGCCAACGACTCCTACGGGCTCACGACGCTGGGACCCGACCATGCGGTCGTCTCCGGCACCAAGGTGCGGTTCGAGTTCACCGGAAAGGGCGGGGCTGATCACGAGATCACCGTGCACGATCGGCGGCTCGCGGCCTTGGTTTCCCGCTGTCAGGATCTGGGGGGAGACACCCTCTTCTCCTTCCAGGCGAGCGACAGCCCGGTCTCGCTGACCCCCGAGGACCTCAACGCCTACATCAATGAGCGCAGCCGTCAGCGCTTCACCGCCAAGGACATACGGACCTGGGGAGCCAGCGCCACGGCGGTGGAGTCGCTGGCCGGGGGTGACTGCGGATTTCTCGAGGCAGTCGATGCAGCAGCGACCCGCCTGGGCAACACACGGGCGGTGTCCCGGGCCTCGTACGTCCACCCCGTGATCGCCGAAGCCGCTTCCAACGGGCGGCTCGAGGAGGCCTGGCGAGCGTCGCGGGACGGACGCTGGCTCAATCGGGCGGAGTCCGCTCTCCGCCGGCTGGTCTCAACCCCAGAGTGAGTTCCTCGGGACGGTCTCAACCGTCTCGACAATCGTGGAAACCGGTTATCGCGTGTCCCCTCCGGGTAGGGGCAGACCATGAGCAAGCTTGGAATGACGCTGTCCTCCGAGGAGCACGAGCCGCGACGACTCGTCGAAATGGCCCGAATGGCAGAGGATCACGGTTTCGACTTCGTCTCGATATCGGACCACTTCCACCCATGGATCTCGGAGCAGGGCCACTCGCCTTTCGTCTGGTCCGTCCTGGGGGCCATCGCCGAGGCCACGAAGAGCATCGAAGTCGGGGTGGGCGTGACCTGCCCCACGATCCGAATCCATCCGGCCATCCTCGCCCAGGCGACGGCCACCACCGCCCAACTCCTGCCCGACCGATTCTTCTGGGGCGTGGGCAGCGGCGAGGCCCTCAACGAGCAGGTCCTCGGCGACGCATGGCCGCCGGCCGAGGTGCGGCTGGAGATGCTCGAAGAGTCCATCGAGCTGATCCGGGAGATGTGGAAAGGTGAGAGCACTACCTGGCGGGGCGACTACTACCTCGTCGAGGACGCCACCATCTTCGACCCTCCGCCGAGCGAGGTGCCGATCATCGTTTCGGCATTCGGCGAGCAGGCGGCGGAACTCGCCGCCCGTGTCGGCGACGGGCTCTGGATCACCGGGCCTGGGCAGGAGTCGATCGACCACTACCGGCAGTCGGGCGGGAAGGGCCCCGTCTACACCCAGCTCCACGTGTGCTGGGCGGAAAACGAGGACGAGGCCATCGAAACCGCCCACCGCATCTGGCCCAACACTGCCCTGCCTGGTCAACTCGCCCAGGATCTGAGGACTCCCCTCCACTTCGAGGAGGCCACCGAGCTGGTCGCGCCGGAGATGGTGGCCGAGGCCGTCCCATGCGGACCCGACCCGAAACGGCTGGTCGAGGGTTTCTCCAAGGCGTTGGAGTCAGGTGTCGACCACGTCTACTTCCATCAGATCGGCCCGGACCAGGAGGGGTTCCTCAACTGGTTCGAGGACGAGGTGCGGCCGGCGCTCGAAGACGCCGCCTGATCACATCAGCGCTTCCAAGGCCTCCTGGTCGCCTCTCCCCAACGCGTGCTCGGCTCGCAGGTTCTCGCGATCCCGGTAGATCGAAGCGACGGCCCTGATCACCCCGTTCGCCCGATAGGCGACCAGGACATCCCGTGCCGCGGGATCGCCCGACACCTGCGCCTGGTCCCAACCCGAGAGAAGCCCGGTCACATTGATGGGCACGTCGTAGTGCTGGCTCCAGAAGAAGGGCGGGTCGCTGAACGGCGAGTCGTCCCCCAGCATGCTCCGGGCCGCGTGCTGGCCCTGGCGCTGGGCATGGACCCAGTGCTCGACACGGGAGCGTTCACCGTCGGAAGTGGGATACGAGGCGATGTCGCCCGCGGCCCAGATGCTTGGATCCGAGGTGCGCAGCCGGGCGTCGACGATCACACCGTCAGCGACTTCGAGGCCCGCTGCCTCCGCCATGTCGGTGCGGGGGATGACGCCAACGCCGACGATCACGAGGTCGGCGGGCACTGTCGACCCATCGTCGAGGCGGACCTCGTCGGCGTTGATCGAGGCCACTCCGCGGCCGAGTCTGAAGTCGACCCCGTGTTCACGGTGGAGGGCTTCGACGAAACGTCCCATGTCCTCGCCGACGATCGTGGCGAGCGGGACCTCCTCGGGTGCCACAACGGTCACATCGACGTCTCGGTGACGGAGCGACGCCGCGGCCTCCAGCCCGATGAAGCCTGCTCCGATGACCACTGCTCGGCTCATTCCGTCGAGGCGGGCGATGATGTCCTTGCTGTCCTCGAGAGTCCGCAGGTAATGGACGTGGCCCAGTTCGGCTCCTGGCACCGGGAGCCGGCGGGGCTCGGCGCCGGTGGCGAGAAGCAGCGAGCCGTAGGGAAGCTCCTCGCCGTCCTCGAAGACGATCTTTGTGCCCGCAGGATCGATTCCGGTGACGCGGCGACCTGCAATCAGCTCGATTTCCATCTTCTCGTAGAAGTCGGCCGAACGAAGGGGCATCCACTCCTCCGGTGCGGTACCGGCCAGGTAGTCCTTGGAGACGTTGGGCCGGTCGATCGGTGGCTCCATACCGATGAGGGTCACAGGACCCGCGTATCCGTGGCGCCGGAGAGCCTCCGCGGCGGCCGAACCTGCGGCCCCCGCTCCCAGGATGACCACAGACTCTGGGTTGACCGATGGCGGCGCTGCGGCAAACTCTGCGTCGCGAACGCCGGTGACAAAGACGAAGTCGTCCCGGACCTCCGTCTCGTAGACCGGGATCGGATTGAGTGCCGGCGCCCCGACTGCCTCACCACTGGCGAGATCGAAGGAGGCGTGGTGCCACGGGCACCTGATCTGCCCGTCAGCGGAGAAGCCGTCCCCCAGAGGAGCCCCGTAGTGAGTGCACTTCCCACCCACCGCATGTATTCCGGACGTGTTCTGGATGAGCACGACCGGCTTGCCGTCGTAATGGCCGACCGCCGGCACCTCGCCGCCGATGCTGTTGGTCGGCATCCCCTCGGTGGCCAAGTCGGGTCCCGAAAGCTTGATCTCGCCTGCCATGTGCGACTCCCTGTCGGTCTCTAAAACTAGATCAACCAGACTTTAGTCGCTTGCGGTGGGAGCAGCTCCAGCCCACTCGTCTGGCTGCACCCCGACCTCGGTCGCTTTGAACGCCACCCACACGGTGCTGCCCCGGTCGAGGCCCAGTTCCCCCCTGGCTTGCTCCGTCACTTCGACGGTGAGAGGGACGGGGCCCGCGGTGCGCACCCGGGTGCGGGGGCCGAGCCGTTCCACCCGCTCCACCGTCGTCTCCCAGGTGTTGCGGGGGCTCCCGTCGGGCCGGTGACCGTGCAGGGAGATGGAGTGGGGATGGATCGTGAGCAGTACCGGTCCCGTGATCTCGTCGTCACCGATGTGAATCGGGCGGCCACCCGCGTTCACAACGCCCGATTGGGCCCGGCCTGCCAGGAGGTTCGCGCCCACGAGGTCGGCGGCATAGGCGGTGCGGGGCCGGAGCACGATGTCGTCCGGCGTCCCGCTCTGGGTGACAACGCCGTCCTCGATGACATGTATCTCGTCGGCGAGCAGGAATGCCTCCGTTGGGTCGTGCGTGATGAGCAGTCGCGGGCCTGCGAAGGCGACCAGGTGCTCGGCAAGCAGGTGGCGCATCTCGGCACGGGAGCTGACGTCGAGCGCGGCCAGGGGCTCGTCGAGCAACAGGAGGCCGGGGTCAGTGGCGAGCGCCCTCGCCAACGCCACCCGCTGTGCCTGACCGCCGGACAGGTCGCCGGGCCGTCGATCGGCGAGTGCGGGCAACCCCATGCGGTCGAGCCATTCACTCGCCCGGGTTCGGGCCTCAGGGCGCCCGACACCCCGGCTCCGGAGGCCGAAGGCCACGTTCTCGAGGACGGTTAAGTGCTCGAAGAGGAGGTAGTCCTGGAACACCACACCGATCCGACGCTCTTCGGGCGGCACGAAGGTGGAGGGGTCGTCGAGTATCTCCCCACCGAGAGAGATGCTCCCGGCATCGATACGAATGAGCCCGGCGATCGCCGCAACGGCAGTCGACTTGCCGGCGCCGTTCGGTCCCAGCAGGGCCGCGGTCGTCCCGGGCGGGATCTCGAGCTGCAGCTCGAGCCGGAAGTCCTCCGATCTCCGGACCTCGAAATCGGCCGAGAGTCCGGTCACAGTGCCTTCCACCAGCGGTCACGCAGGGCGATGAGCACGACGAGGGAGATGACGACCATGGCCAGGCTGATGGCGACGGCAACGTCCCGGTCGCTCTCTAGGCTGACGAACACGGCCAGCGGCAGGGTCTGGGTCCGGCCCTGGAGATTGCCGGCGAACATGATGGTGGCCCCGAACTCCCCCAGTGCACGGGCCCACGTCAGGACGAGGCCGGCCACCAGTGACGGCCCGATCATGGGAAGAGTCACCCGCCTGAGCACTGTCCATCGGCCCGCACCGAGTGTTGCGGCCGCACCTTCGAAGCGACGGTCCATGTTGCGCAACGCGCCTTCGACGGTGATGACGAGGAATGGCATGGCAACGAAGGTGGTGGCCACGATCACCCCCCAGGTGGAGAACGGCAGGAGAAGCCCCGTCGCCTCGTAGAGCGGGCCCCCGATCACACCCCGTCTGCCCAGAGCGAAGAGGAGTGCCGCGCCCCCGACCACCGGAGGCAGCACCAGCGGAAGCGTGACCATCCCCCGGACCACCGAACGCCCGGGGAACTCGACTCGGGCGAGCAGCAATGCCAGCGGGACGCCGAGTACCAGCGAGATCGCCATCGCGGACACCGACGCCACCGCCGAAATGCGGATGGCGTCGATGACCAGCTCACTTCCCAACAGTCCGGGTAGGTCGCGCCAAGGCACCTTCGCCAGAAGGCCGACGAGGGGTACGACGAACAGTGCCAGACCGAGACAGCCCAGGACAACGATGACCAGCGGCGGGCGGCGTCGGGGTCGAGAGGGGCTCAAGGCGCCGCCAAACCGTAATCGGCGAGGATCCGCCGTCCCTCCTCGCTGAGGACGAAGTCCACGAAGGAGCGGGCCGCGACGGGGTGGGGGGCATGGGCCAGGACCCCGATCGGGTAGTCCGCGGCCACGTTGTGCTCATCCGGGATGCCGACTCCGAAGACGGATGCCCGGCCTACGAGGTCGCTGACATAGACGATCCCGACGTCCAGTTCGCCTTCTTCGATCTTGGTGAGAAGCGAGCGGACGTCAGGCTCGTCACTGTCGACGGACGGTGTCACACCGGCGGCGGCCAGGGCGGCCCTGGCGTAGTCGCCACACGGCACTGCGGCGGCGCACAACCCCACCAGCAACTCCTCCCGGGCGAGATCGCCGAGACCGGTGACGCCGGCCGGGTTGCCGGCCGGGACCGCGATGACGAGCTCGTTGCGGGCGAAGGTCGAGGGCTCTCCCGCCAATTCCCCGGCGACCGCGTCCATGTTGGCGGTGTTCGCCGAGGCGAAGACGTCGACGGGCGCGCCCTCCAGGATCTGATCGCGCAGGCCCGAGCTGGGACCGAAGTTGAGGACGACTTCGATCCCGTGCCGCTTCTCGAACTCGTCCGCCATCGCTGTGAAGGCGTCGGTGAGCGAGGCGGCCGCGGAGACCGTGACCTCGTCGTGGGGAGCCGCGCATGCTGCGGCCAGCAACGCGACAAGTAAGACCCGCCCTGCTTTCCTCATCCCTTCAGCTCAGGACCGGTGCATCCAGAGCCCTCCCCCAGCCACCTCGTCGACTCTGAACCTGGCCATCCGCGAGATCAGGTCCTTCGGCAGGGGTTGGTCCCACGGGAGCATCACGGTGTCATTACCCGTCTCGAAGCCCCCCAGCTCGTTCCGAAAGGCCTCCAAAGCCGTGCGAGTGGGCATGAAGGTGAGGTGCTTCTTCGACGCCTTGAACGAGAAGAGAATCCGATCGTGCTCGAAGACCGGCGAACCCCACTTGATGGCCTCGTTGGCGTCGGGAGCGACCTCGCGGAGGATGGCTCGCAGCTCGGCGAGCTTCCCACGATGCTCCTCGGGGGCTGCTGCGATGTACTCGTCGATGGTGGTCGGCTTGTCGGCCATGCGGGCCTCCTGCAATCGAGATGGCGACTGTAGCGAGGGCGTTTCGACGGCCGCCGGGGCCTAAACCGTCTGCGCGGCCAAGCTCGGAATCCGCTGGTGTGCGGGGGGCCAATCCGGAAGCGCGTCGAGGTACGCGCACTCGGCTCGGACTTCCTCGCTGATCACACGCATCCTTGTTGATGCCTCGTCGGCGTCCCATCCGTACGCGGCCAGCGCCTGGGACTCCCGGTAGATGCGAAGGGCAAGGAGATCCCGGTCGCGATGGAATGCGTCGAGAGCCTGCACCGCCTCGCCGGGAGCGCGCAAGGACCGATCGATCGCACGGGCGCCGAGCTCGGCATCCCTCAGCGCGTCACTGATCCCGTGAGCGGAGATCGGGTCTTTGGTGTGGCCGGCGTCCCCAACGAGAACCCAACCTGGCCCCCAGGGTGTGCGCACGAAGCCGTTCAGGCCGGGCGTACCCCGGAACGGCGTGACCCGAGCGCCAGACCGGACCCGGTCCGCCAGCTCGCTGCTGCCGTGGTGGAGCAGTCGGTGGAACTCGCCGTCCGGGTCGGAGCGAAACGCGTCCATCTCCGATACCGGCCGGCCGACGAACACGCAGTTGAGGCCGTCATTGGTACGGATGCTGCCCACATTCGTGCCGGCGGTGAACTGGAACCAGAAACCCTCGACCTCCACATTCGCGAAGTAGGCGTAGTGAACGGCGTTGGTCGCGGGGTGACTGTGATACGGCCGAGCGCCGACCAAGCCACCCACACGAGAATTCGTGCCGTCGGCTCCGACCACGAACCGGGTCCTGAGGGTCCTCGCCACTCCGTCGCGTTCCACCACTGCGCCCGTGACGCTTCCGGCCGGGCTCCTCAACAGTCGAATCAGACGCGTCCGGTCGTGGACCTCCACCCCGGCTTGGACCGCGGCTTCGAGGAGGATCCCGTCGAGCACTTCGCGTCGAGGCGCCAGCAAGGCCTCCACGCCGTGTTCTGCTTTGACGGCGAACTCGATCTTCTGGCCACCGAACCCCAGAGTGATGTGCCTCGCCTCGGGCGTGCCGGCGGCCAGCATCCGGTCGAGGAGACCCCACCTCGACAACTGCAGAACCCCGCTCCGAAGGATGGCGTGAGTGGAGACTGTGTCCGAGGGCAATGGTGCCCGATCGACCAAGACCACCTTGTGTCCGGCCCTCGCCAGCAGCATCGCGGTGGAGGCTCCGGCGACACGCCCACCCACGACCAGGACATCGCAGTCGTAGGGGCGTGACGGCCGGGGAGCCACCCCGGCCGTCGAATCTCCGTGCATCACTCCGCCTTCACACTCACGTTGACGGCGGTCCCGTTGGTGAGCATGTCGTATACCGCGGAGCGGGCAACGGACCGCTCGACCACCTTGGCCAGGTCGTCGGCTCCGGCATCACCCTGGATGGACACCTCCACCTCGATCGAGCCGTAGCCGTTGCGGACCGTCGGGTCGATACCGAGCAAGCCGACCAGGTCGATGTCCCCGGTCACCGTCGTCTGGACCCTCCTCAGCTCTATGCCTCGCACCGACGCCACATTGCCGATGCCTGCGGTGATGCAGGCCGCCAGGGCGTGGAGCAGGAACTCGGCCGGACTCGGGCCGAGATCGGTCCCGACCAGTTGGGTCGGGTGGTCGGCTTCGTACTCGAAGGCCTGGCTGTGCTCCTGCGGGGCACCCAACCCGAAGAACTCATGGATCCGGCTGCGGCTGTGCGTGCCGCTGATCCACTCGTTCTCGGCCTTGAACTGGAACTTGGCGGCTGCGGGCTGGGCCTTGACCGCATCGAGTGCCCCGAACAGGCCCTCGACGTTGACACCGTTTCTCGTCATCGTCATTTCTCACTCCTTCTGTCTTGCTGATTCTTTGGTCGGCCGTTCGACCGAATCGGATGCCAAGGCTGGACTCTTTGAGGACACCTCCTTTTGGGTCTAGAGCAGTTCGGCGATCAGTTGCGCGGCTCGGGCCGCGCCGCCGGTCTCGACGGGCCGGTAGTTGACGGGGCGAGCCATCTCCCCCGCGATGGCGGCGGCGATCTCCTCGGGGCCCGAGGAGGCGTACTCCATGTAGCGGCCGGCGCCGTACTGGTCGAGGCGGTGCCGGACGTGATAGTTCTGTTCGAAGTGGTTGCGGAGCGGGAAGTAGAGGAAAGGTCGCCGGGCCGCCGTGAGCTCCATGGTCGTGGTCAGCCCGCCCTGGACCACGGCCACGTCGCAGGCCGAGAGGTGACGGTGCAGGTCCGGGATGTAGCCCCGAACGTCGAGCCCTTCCACCTCCGGGAGGCTGCCAGGATCGATGCGTGGGCCGGTGACGGCCACCATCCTGAGCGCCGGCTCCAGCTCGCGGGCATGCTCGTAGGAGTCGATGACCTTCTCCAACAGGTCGCGACCCACCCCCGAGCCCCCGACCGTGACGATGCAGATCTTCTCGTCGGGTGCGTACCCGAACTCCTCGCGCCACTCCCCGACCTGGTCGGCCGTCGGGGGGTCGAATCCCGTGATGTAGCCGGAGAAATCGAAGTGGGTCTCGGTCCAGTCCCGGATCTTGGGCAGCCCGGGACCGAATTCGGCCGGGTAGATGTCGTCGGGATTGCCCACGAACACGGAGCGGTCCCGGATGCGGGGGTAACGGGCGATGTGCTCGATCATCTCGGCGTTGTAGTCCGCGGTAAGGAACGCTTCGCGATCTCCTCCCTCGAGCATCGGGAGGTAGCCGACGAAGTCGGTCAACCAGGCGTGCGCACCTCGTTTCAGTTCGGGGTTCTCGTGCCAGTAGTAGTCGACGTCCCAGGCCTCGTCGGCGACCACCAGGTCGTAGAGGCCCTCTTCGACGACTTCCTGAAAGATCATGAAGTTGGCCACCAGGATCTCGTCCATTCGTCGCAGCGCTTGGAAGCAGTGCAGCTCGTGGCCGGACGCCTCGGATGCGATGTGGCCTGACTCCGACGCCAGCCACTCGCTCGCCGGGTGGATGACCTCACCCGCTTGGGCCAGGACCCGCGTGACGGGATCCTGCGCCAGCCACACGACTTCGAGGTCGGGCTCGATCTGGCGCAGCTCCGCGGCAATGGCGAGGTCTCGCCGGGCGTGGCCGAGCCCGATCGGGGACGAGAGGAACAACGCCCTCTTGCGGCGGCTCATCCCGCGCGGGCGGACCCGACTCGGCATCGGCGACTTCTTGAGGCCGTCTACGAAGTCGCGGATCTCCTGGTTGACCTCTACCGGCTCTCGGGCGGGAGTGAGATGGCCGGCACCTTCAATGACCCGGAACCGTCCTCCGGTGATCTCGGCGAAGGCCGCTCCCCGCTCGGGATGCTGGCAGACGTCCCGATCTCCGTGGATGGTGAGCGTGGGGACCGAGAGAGACCGGCACATCTCCGTCACCGTGTCCCGGTCGGGCACCCCGATCTCGAAGCCTTCCTCGCCCGCGGCCAGCACGGCGCCGTCCGACTCCAGGGCCCACTCGACGGCATCCTCCCACTGCTTGGTCGAGTGGGGCTCGACGAGTTGCTGGTCGAAGAAGAACTCGACCCAGTCGCGGTGCCGTTCCACGATGGTCTTCCGGTTGAACAACTCCCAGCCCTGCGGGTCTTCGAGGTCTTCGTTCCAACGGGGGCCAACGTCCAACCAGTGCTGCTGAGGCTTGCCCAGGTAGGGGACGCCCGGCTCGATGGCCACGAGGCCGGAGACCCGATCGGGGTGCGCGGAGGCGAATGCCACCGCCCACCAGCTGGCGTGGCAGTGGGCGACGAGGACCGCCGATTCGGTCCCCGTGGCGTCGAGGACGGCCGCAATGTCCCCCACCGCGGCGTCCTGCCGGTATTCGACGGGGTCGTTGGGGCGACCTGAGCCGCCGTTTCCCCTCCCGTCGAAGGTGACCACGCGGTCGTGGCGCGACAGGTATGGGATCTGCGCTTTCCAGATCCTCGAGTGGGTGATTGGAGAGGGGGGAATGAGCATCAGGGTGGTGTCGCCGTCCCCGAAGACTTCGTAGCGGAGCCCTGTGCTCCCACGGTCGACGGTGCCCTCCATTCGGGGCAGGACGGCCCTCACGGCCGGACCCGCTCGATGAAGTCACGCATGGCGAGGTTGACCGCGACAGGGTCGCGGACATTGGGTATGTGTCCGGCGCCTTCGAGGCTGAGGTGGCTGCCACCCGTGAGCCGGGCGATTTCGATTGCGGTGGCGTGTGGGCTGACCCTGTCCCGCGTGCCGTGGATCGCCAGCACGGGGCAGGTGACCGAGGCGACCAGTTCGGCCGGGTCCCCCGGCCAGAGTGGCTTGCGGGCCTCGGCCTCCAGGACGACCGAATCGGTCTCGAGCGCCCAACTCACGGCGTCTTCGCGCGGCTTGGTGGAGTGGGGCTCGTTGAAGCACTGCTCGAAGAAGAACTCGGCGAAGTCCGGGTAGTCGCGATGCCAGTAGTCGATGTTGTACTTCTCCCATCCCTCCGGTTCGGCCGGGCTGGTCTCGAACCTGGCCTCGAGCACCGCGGCCCGCTCGGGAAGTGGCGGGGTGAGTGGGATGGAGGATCCGATGAGGACGAGGCCGAGGACGCGGTCGGGATGGAGGGTGGCGAGACGCACCGAATAGGCGGCCCCGAGGGAGAGCCCGGCCACCACGGCCCGGTCCACTCCGCACGCGTCGAGGACCGCAACGGCGTCTGCGGCATAGGAGTCGAGCGAGTATCGGAATGGTTCGATCGCGCGGTCGGACCTCCCGTTTCCCGGCCCGTCATAGGAGATCACCCGGTAGTGCCGGGCCAGGTACGGCACCTGCATCTTCCAGAAGCGGGAGTGGATGATCGTCCAGGTGGGCATGAGGAGCACGGTCGGCTCACCCTGTCCGTACACCTCGTAGCCGAGCCGGACCCCGTCCCGCGACACGTGGTCGGCCAGGTCGGGGTAGGCGGCTCTCACGGGCGGTCCTCCATGGCACGGAGGAGCTCGCCGAACTTGCGCAACGCCGAGCGCATCGGGATGTCTTTCTCCTCGAACCCGAGGAGGACCATGGACTCGACACCGAGGAACGGCGCACCGGCAATGACGCCGGCTTCGGCAGCGGTGAAGGGACCGAGCCCGCCGATCCGCATCGCGGCACGATCGGACACTTCGGCGAGAACACTGAACCACTGCCCGATCATGCCCCGCACTGCGGCCGCGATCTCAGGGTCGCTCCAACCCGCAGCCGTCAGCTCGTGGAGAACACGTACGTACCCCGATGCCAGATCGTCCTCGAGATAGTCACACGCCTGCTCCCACTGTTTCCAGAGCGGAATGTCCTCGGCGAACATCGAACGCTGCCTCTCCAACAGGCGCTTGTTCTCTTCCGCGAGCACCTGAAGGATCAGGCCCCGCTTGGAGCCGAAGTGGTAGTGGATCTGGCTGAGCGGCACACCGGCCGACTCCGAGATCCGACGAGTCGAGAGCCCGGCATAACCGGTCTGGACCAGCGCGTCCTTGGCGGCGTCCAGAATGGCCTTGCGGGTGGTCGGCTCTATGGTCATGGGGTCCTTTTCGGTCGAACGACCGATTTATATCGGATGGCGGCGACCCTGTCAAGGGATTCCTGGGAACCGAGGACAGATCCTGACCCCGTCGTCCCGTAGTTTCCGGACATGGAGATCAGAGTCATCCCCGCTGCGGAGGCGGGATGGGCGGCAGTGGAGTCCGTGCTCATGGCGGACGCATCGACCCGGAACTGCTGGTGTCAGTTCCACGTCTTGGAGAACCGCGCCGCGCGAGAGACCACACGGGGGTCGAGGAGGGACCTGCTCCAACACCAGGTCGCCACGCTGGATCCGCCCCGTGGTCTCGTCGCTCTCTCCGGCGATCAGGCCGTGGGGTGGTGCGGCGTCGAACCGCGTTTCCGCCTCGGCCACGTGCTGGCCGGCAGTCTGACCAAGAAGGCGAGCCCGTACGACTTGGACGATCCGGGCGTCTGGGCGATCTACTGCATCTTCGTGCCCAAGGCGTTTCGCTCTCAGGGCATTGCCGCGGCGCTCCTCTCGGCGGCCATCCGCCACGCCACCGCCCACGGAGCACATGCCATCGAGGGGTACCCGTTCGACCTGTCCGGGCGTGACGGTCAGCTCCCCCAGGGTGTTTCGACGGGGAGTCTGGAGATGTTCGAACGGGAGGGGTTCGAGGCGGTCGGAGCGCTGCCTTCCGGCCGCACCCTGGTCCACCTCGACCTCAGAGAGCCCGACTCCCCCGGCAGTGCCGGGGGAGTCGACCATTCGGGTTCAGGCGGCTGAGACTTCCTCGAGCTCTGCGATGCCGGGCGCCGGGCGGCGGGACCAGACCATGGCGGTGACGAGGATGACAAGGGCGGCGCCGGCGATGGCGTAACGCCACTCACTGTCGCGGAACGCGATGACGGCCGGCAGGACCAACAGCGAGATCAGGTTCATCACCTTGATCAGCGGGTTCAGCGCGGGGCCGGCAGTGTCCTTGAACGGGTCGCCGACGGTGTCGCCGATGACTGCTGCCTTGTGGGCCTCCGAGCCCTTGCCACCGTGGTGGCCGTCCTCGATGTACTTCTTGGCGTTGTCCCACGCCCCGCCCGAGTTGGACAGGAAGTTGGCCATGAGCTGGCCGGTGAGGATGGTGGCAGCCAGGAAGGCGCCGAGAGCGAGATAACCGATCCCGAAGCCGACGATGACCGGGGTCAGCACGGCGAGGAGTGCCGGGGTCACCAGCTCCCGCAGAGAGGCGGTCGTGCAGATGTCGATGACGGGCCCGTAGTCGGGGCGCCGCTCGCCACGCATGATCGCTCCGTCGGCGAACTGCCGACGTACCTCGCGGACGACGACACCGGCAGTCTTGCCGACAGCGCGGATCGCCATGGCCGAGAAGCTGAAGGCGATCGAGCCACCGATCAGGAGACCGATGAAGGTCAGCGGGTTGGCCACGTTGATCGACGTCTCGGGGAGTTCGAACAGGTCGCTGCCGGTGACCGTGATCCCGAGCTCGGCCGCCGCCGTCTCGATGAACGAGGCGAAGAGCGCCACCGCGGCGATGACGGCGGAACCGATGGCGAAGCCCTTGGTGACAGCCTTGGTGGTGTTGCCCACCGCGTCGAGGCCAACCATGATCGTCTCGGCCTCACCGCCGAACTCGCCTGACATCTCGGCGATGCCCGCGGCGTTGTCCGCGACCGGCCCGAAGGTGTCCTCGGAAACCACCACACCCGTGGTGGCCAGCATGCCCATGCCGCAGAGGGCGACCAGGTACAGCGAGAACTGGATGTTGCCGCCGCCGAGGGCGATGGCCACGCCGATGGCGCCGGCGATGGCGATGATCGCCCACACCGACGATTCCAGGCCGGAGCTGACGCCCGACAGGACGTTGGTCGCAGGACCGGTCTCGGACGCCTTGGCGATGTCCCTGACCGGCTCGCGCTCCGTCGATGTGAAGTACTCGGTGATGCGGCTCACCACCTGGGCGAGGATCAGGCCGGCGAGCACAGCACCGAAGACCTTCCACCCCTCGTTGCCGTTCTCGTTGCCGACGTAGAAGAGGGCAACGGCGAGAGTCCCGAGAACGGTGAGGATCCCGGCCGTGAAGAAGCCGCGGTTGATCGGAGCCAGGGCCGTCTTGTCATTCGGCCGGGCCTTGACCACGTACACACCGACGATCGACGCGATCACTCCGATGGCACGGACGACCACCGGGAAGATGAGACCGAGCACCGGGTTGGCCCCGATGGACGAGAAGGCGGCCACGCCGAGGATGATCGAAGCCACCAGGGTGACCTCGTAGCTCTCGAAGAGGTCGGACGCCATGCCGGCGCAGTCGCCGACGTTGTCGCCCACGTTGTCGGCGATGGTGGCCGGGTTGCGCGGGTCGTCCTCCGGGATCCCCTGTTCCACTTTGCCCACCAGGTCGGCACCGACGTCGGCGGCCTTGGTGAAGATTCCGCCGCCGACCCGGAGGAACAGCGCCAGCAGCGAACCGCCGAACCCAAACCCGACGAGGATCGCCGACGAGGTGTTCTGGAACATGATGATGATCAGCGTCGCGCCGAGCAGGCCGAGGCCGACCGTGAACATTCCGGCCACGCCTCCGGTGCGGAACGCCACGGTGAGGGCGTCGCCCATGGAGCCCTTGCGGGCGGCTGCCGCAGTCCGGACGTTGCCCCGGACGGCCAGGCTCATTCCGATGAACCCGGTCAGGCCCGAGAGGAAACACCCGGCCACGAACGCGCCGGTGCGCGCCAGACCGGACTGGAAGAAGCTGAGCGCCTCCGTCCCGTCGGGTTCGAGCACCGCAGTGGAGGTCAGGAACACCAGGATGACGAGCGGGATCAGGATGAGCCCGATGGT
>CAYLYQ010000042.1:2089-17958 GCA_964388105.1 uncultured Acidimicrobiaceae bacterium | reverse complement strand
AATCACCTTCCCGCAAGGGGCTGTAGCTCAGCCTGGCAGAGCACCTCGTTCGCAACGAGGGGGTCACGGGTTCAAATCCCGTCAGCTCCACCATTTGCCCTGGTCAGGAGGATTTCTGATCGCGTCTGATTCGTCGTAGTGGTCGGTATTCGGAGTCTCGCGCTCCACAGAGGACCCACAAAGTCGTGTCGTGACTCCTTCATTTTCTGCGAGGTGCTTTCTCAATCCACCTCGCGTGAATCCGGATAATGCCCGCGATGCACTGCCTCGTGCCGGTTCAGAATGAAGCACATTGGGAGATGCGCGATTGGAGTCGGGTTCTATTTGGTCTTGAGGGGATGCGCCCCGCGATCGGCGGATGGCTAAGTCGACTTTGCTGTCGGCCGACACTCGTAATCGGTTTGATGAGACCCCGCCTCTCGACGAACGGTGTCTGCCCTCGTCGAGGATTGGCCTGGCGTCATAGGTCCGGCGTCGGGCGGTCGTCGAAGATGTCCCGAGGTCAGTCCAGGGGTAAGCGCCAGAGGGTCTGGCCCAGGTAGTCGGAGACCCAAACGGCTTGATCATCAGCATCGATGCCTCCGCTGCCTTCGCTCGGTGGCCCATACCGGGCGACCACGGTGTTGGTGGTGGGGTCGATCTGGGCGAAGAGGGTTTCGGAGATCCGTGCCCAGACGTAGCCACCTCCCACGGCGACGTCGCCGTGTTCTACCCGGCCACCCGTGGGGATGATCGCCACAACTGAGTTGGTCGCCGGGTCCACGTGGACGACCTCGCCGGTCGAACCCATGGTCCACACCCCGCCCTCCCCGAAAGCAAGGAATGTGCTCCCGGCGGCGACGTCGATCTCGACCAGCTCCTCACCGGTGGCCGGGTCGACCCGGAGCAGCTGGCCGGCATGGGCTCGGGTGATCCACAGGGAGCCGTCGCCAGCCCGTAGGGCAGTGGCTCCGCTGGGCGCCGGGAAGGTGTCCGCCACCTCGTTGGTCGCCGGGTCGATGCGGACGAGGTCGGGCTGCGCCCCGGTCGACAACATCCAGACGCCGTCATCACCCACGGCCACGGACGACTCGCTGGGGAGGCTGAAGGGCAGGCTGATGGTCGCCACCTGCTCTCCGGTGGTCACGTCGATACGCAGCAGTGTGTTCTCGACGCAGTCTCCGGCCCACAGCGAGCCGAAGCCCTCATCCATGGCGAGGCAGATGTCGTTCGTCTCGATCTCGCTGAGCATGTCACCGGTCGCCAGGTCGTAACGGGTGATTCCTTTTCCCACGTTGGCCAACCAAGCCGAATCACCGGCGACGGTCACCCAGTCGGCGTTTCCGGAAGTGTCGATGTGGAGTGCGCCGGTCTCCTCGATGTCTTTGACCTCGGGGAGGGATGCCGCTTCCGTTCCGATTGGTGTGACGGTCGTCGTGGTTGGTGTCACGATCGTCGTGGCCGAAGTGCGGTTCCCGTCGTCGTCGTCCGCGCAGGCGGCTGCGATCGACACAAGCCCTACCGCGAGAACCAGCGTGCCTATCGACACCCGTCTCATCCCGACTTCTGCCTCCACGTCCGATCTGGAGCCGAGCAATGGCTGACGCTGTTCGATACCGCGTCGATCTCGTGCATGGAGACTGTCATTTCATTGGCCTCCACGGGAACGAAGATCGGCTGCGGCTCCGCCCCTCTTGAAGGCCGTCGCCAATAGCAGGGCCACCAAGAGCATCGCTCGTCTCGATCTCATCCCCGTACGTCATCCCTCTGTAAGAACCGCCTGTACCCCCTGGCCCTGATCCTCTGCCTGTTGCTCATCAGGGTCGCGGCAAGGGCACCCCGTTCTCTGCGTTCTGGTCCTCGTCGTGCTGGTAGAGCTCCCAGTGATCGCCTCGCGCCTCCAACTCGAAAGTCTGCTCGACCACAATCTCGCCACCGTCAGCGAACATCCGCACTTTCAGACCGATCGAGCCCCCTTGCGGCCCCTGGTCCTCGATCTCACCTTCTTCGATCTCGAACTCGCCTCGTTCATAGGCCGAACCGGTGCTTGTTGCGTACAGGTATCCGGTCTCGAAGTGCTGGAGATTGTCCGCCGGGCCTAGGTACTGCTCGGCACCCTCGCCGGCGATCCTGGACTGGATGAAGGCGTCCATGAGCGCCGCGATTTCCACGTCGGTGATGGGAGGGATCTGCCAAAACGGCTCGGCTTCTGTCAAGAACGAAGCTACCCAGAGCCCTTCCCTACCCTGCTTGTCGGGCTGGGTCACGTTGACGAACGCACTCTCGTACTGGAAGTCGTCGATCGTGGGGGCGCACCCACCGAACACTGGATCATTGGGCCAGAAGGGATTGCTCTTCCCGGGTTCACACCGGATGAGCTGGGCGCCGACCACCTGAAAGCCCCCGTACTGGAAAGGCTCTTCAGTCCCGATCAGGGCGAACTCCTCCCAGCCGAGCTCCTTTTGAAGGAATCGGGCGACGATCTCGGGAATGTCGTCCTTGCTCGCACCCTGAAGAATCGACTCCATGTTCGGCTCTAGCTGCCAGGCGTAGTCAGGGTCCCCGGCATCGGCGAGCCTCTGAGCTTCCTGCACCTCCTCCAGGCTCGTCTGGGGCCAATTGATCCCCGGGGTGTTGGCAATTCCGCGGGTCCAGAGCAGACCGAAGTTGTCCGTCAATGTGTCTGTCTGAGGGTGGTATGTGAAGGTCAGGTTCTGGTACAGGTCTTCGAGTGGTGGCCCGCTCGAGGCCTCTGGCTGGCGCCCGTCCTTACAGCTCACCGTCGGCGAGCTGAAAACCAGCGTGTCGTCTGTCTGGAGGTTGCCAGTTCCGAGTACCTGAAGAGGGGCGCCCAAGCACACCAATGCGAAGTCGTCTTCGATATTCATCTGGGCACTCCCGGCCTCCGAGAGCTCGATAGTCATCGTGTGAGTGGTGTCGTCGCTCTGGTCGGTGACCCATTCACCACGGAACTGGCCGGGGTGGCCTGCAGGAGTGGTGGCGGGGTCTGACCTGTCGAGTAGCAGGATGGGTGTGAACAGAAGCAACACTGCGGCGACGGCTGCGCCGGCGATCCAGACTCCTATGGGACGCGTGGAACTGCGCCGAGGCACGGCGGTGAACTGTGCCGTGTCCGGGATTCGTTCGGCGGTCTCGTGCAGACTGGTGCGGATTCTCTCTTCTAGCGGGGTCATGATTCCTTTCCGAGTTCTCGGCCGAGCTGGTCCAATGCCCGCGATAGCCGGCTCTTCACCGTCCCCTCGGGGATGCCCAACGCCTCGGCGACCTCTGCGGTGGAAAAGTCAAGGTGATAGCGAGCCACCACTACGGTCCGCAGCCGTAGGGAGAGACGCCCGACCGCTTCGATCAGGTCGGCATCGGGGAGTGGGTCTTCCCAGGTTCGAGCGCTTACCTCGAGATCAGCCAACAACTCGTACCGTCTCTTCCGGAACACGCCACGAGCCCAGTTCAGCCCCACCCGGTAAAGCCACCCCTCGGGACGTTCGTAGTCCTTCAGGATCTCCCAACGGGCGACAGCCCGGGTCATTGCCTCGTCGATGGCCTCGTTGGCCAGGCCGACATCCCCCAGGGTGAGCGCCAGGCTCCGACAGATCGGTGAACGCCACTTCTGATAGAAGACACCGAAGTCGTCCTCAGCTGTCACCAAGACTTGATTCCTGTCGGCCAATCCAGCTTCCTAACGCCCTGTGTGGGGATGTACACGCGTGAGAACCCAGTTCGGTTCCATTGGCCGCCCAAAGAAATCAGAGAAATCGTACTCAGCGCATCGCTAACCCCGAGCGAGAACAAGCACATCGGAATGATTGAAGAGCGGTGACCGCCATCCTCACGCTGCTCGGCCTCGATCCCGACGACTCGTCTGTGAACCGGCGCGTCGCAGCTGTAATCAGCTGCGGACAGGGCGATTGCCCCCGCCAGCGCCGCGCTAGCTGACCGACTGGCAACCGAATACCGGAAAGGCAAGCTGGCCCACCTTCCCGCATTGATGGAGGACCTCGAAGTCGCCTTCGAAAAGATCGCAGCCTCGCACCTCACGACGCCTCACCACGTCTCACGTCGCTCGGCCCACAGCCGCCCCACAAGCCCGGAAACCGGCGCCGTTTCCCCTGGTCAGAGCGTTTTGACCACATCTTTCGCAATGAGGGGGTCAGGGGTTCAAATCCCCTCAGCTCCACCATACTCCCTGGTGAGGGCCGTTTTACGAGATACGCGCCGTGAGCACCTCTTTAGTTGCGGGATGCTCTCTTTGTGTCTGCCTCGCAGGGGTCACCTAGCCGCGGACGGAGACGCCAAGTGAACAACTTCTGTGAAGCGGGACAGGCCTCACTGTGTCGGATTGGTCGATTCGGTGATTTCGAGCGTTCTCTTGATCAAGCGTTGCGTTCTGCCAAGCCGTTCCAACGACTCGCTGTACAGCTTGGTTCTTGCCGGGCTGCAACATGCCACCTGTAGGTGACCGAGCTGTGAGCCGGCGTCCTCGAGCAAATCGACGACGCTTTGGGCGTTCGCATTATCACCCTCGAGCTGGTCTAGGGCGGTGTATGCCGCCAGGAGTGTGTTCGACAGGGCCTCATCCGAGAGGACTCCGCAACGGCTGACAGCAACCGGTGTGAAGCTCTTCAGCCAATGCCTGGAACCGCTGCAGTTCGGTGAGGCCAAGAGCGAACTGATGCTCCTCAGACATGGGCGTTCTGAGGTTGCGGTTCATTCTTCGATAGTGATCTGGCCGGTCATGCCGGCGGCGTAGTGACCTGGCTGGTGACATCCGATCAGAACGGTTCCGGCCTCGCCGAACCTCCAGGTGAGCTCGGCGGTCTCTCCGGCCGGGATGGTGACGACATTGGGCTCGTCGTGGGCCATACCGCCCATCTCGGCCATCTCCGCCTCGTGCTCGTCCTGGGCTTCCTGATCGCCCAACGTGAAGTCATGGACCAACTGGCCCTCGTTGATCAGTCTGAAAGTGACCGTCTCGCCTGGCATGACGCTCAGTTCTGCCGGTTCGAAGACCAGGTTGTCGGTTGTCCTGATTTCGACCACCCGATCTGCGTTTGCTGATTCGGCTGGTGAACCGAAGGAGAACTCCGAGTGCGTCGAGTTCGTTTCGGTGCCATCGGAGGTGCAGGCGGTGAGGATGAGAGCGACGAGAGCCAGGAGCGCTCTGGCGCGTCCCCTTGGGGTTATTGACATGGGAGTCCTTTCGATTACTTGGTGACTGATTGGGTGAAAGCCGGGTTCGGCTCAACGCCTCAGCACGCGTAATCGATTGGACGGGGGCGGACCGGAACCTATTCCCATGACCGAAAAGTCGGCGAAACGGATGGGGCTCGAGATCGAGGAGGCCTCGATCTTGCCGAGCCTCATATTCCTGCGGGCTAGTGCCAGCGCTGCGGTCGCGGCGATGAACAGGCATAGGCCGGCCACGCCGTGAACATCGACAACGAGTTCGCCGTCCGATCCATGGCCGGTGTATGAGGGATCTTCGAGGGTTGCGACCACGGGGTCGAGGCCGTGCATCGACAGCAGCCCGGCGATCGCCAGGGCGACCAGTGGCAAGAGAAGCTGCCGATATCCAGCCTGGCGCATCCGACGGCTCACGTTATCTCCCTCCTCCCGAGTATCGATAAACGCAGCCATCGTTTGCTCGATCCCCTCCCGAGGGTATGGGCACCTCTCCCGACGTATGGAGAGACCCATGACACGAGACGGAAAGGCCATCCTGACTCCACCTGAGGAGCTATCCGAGGATTCCCGGAACGGCGGAGGGATGTCTTACCTCCGGTTTGGGTTGATGATCGCCACTTCGATGGTGTTCATGTTCATCGTCATGTATGTGAACACGTTCGAACTTGACCATGTGCAGTGGAGCGAGACCCGGTTCTTCATGACCCTTCTCATGGGGGCGACCATGGCGGTGATCATGCTCGGCTTCATGCTGGGGATGTACAAGAACCGGAAGGCCAATGTGGCGATCGTCTTGGGCAGCCTGGTCCTGTTTGGTTTGGCGACCTGGCTGGTTCGTAGCCAGACCACTGTCCAGGAGACGTCTTACATGAGTGCGATGATCCCACACCATTCAATCGCCATCCTGACATCGGAGCGCTCCGAGATCGAGGACGTGAGAGTGTGTGAACTTGCTGTGGAGATCATCGAGGCGCAACGCCGCGAGATTTCGGAGATGGAGTGGCTGATCACCGACATCAAAGAGAACGGCTCGGCATCCACGCCGGCTGAGGCGGAGCAACGTCCTGTCCCCGAGTTCGAGGGGACCAGCATCCGTTCGTGCCCGTAGAGGGTTGACATACGCGCCTTTTTCTGACACTATACCCCCCTAGGGTATAAACCTGAGGTACTGATGCGAGGGTATGGGATCAACAAAGACGACTATCTGAGAAGGCTGGCACGAATCGAGGGCCAGATTCGGGGTCTGCAACGGATGATCGGCGAGGACAAGTACTGCATCGACGTCCTCACTCAGGTGAATGCGGCATCGGCGGCGTTGAAGGGTGTCGCGGTTGGGCTGTTGGACGAACACGTCAGACATTGCGTACGTGAGGCGGCCCAGGCCGGAGACCAGCGGGCCGCCGATGAGATGGTCACGGAGGCGACCAAGGCGATCGAACGGCTGGTCCGTTCCTGAATGGTGCCACGTTGAGCTCCCACGACCATCACCACCATCACACCGACGCTCCAGCCACTTCGACGGAACGGCCGTCACCGACCGGCCACGACATGGACCACCACGGGCACGGTGGGCCCGGCGGTCATGACGCACACGGCGGTCATGACAAGCATGCCGGTCACAGTGTGACCATGTTCCGGGATCGGTTCTGGCTATCGCTCGCCCTGACGATCCCGGTCGTCTTCTACAGCGAGATGATCCAGGAGTGGTTCGGCTACACCGCACCGACCTTCCCCGGGTCAGACTGGATCGCTCCTGTCCTGGGAACGGTCATCTTCGTCTACGGAGGGTCACCGTTCCTGAAAGGAGCGGTTCAAGAGGCGCGGGACCGCCAGCCCGGAATGATGCTCCTGATAGGCATGGCCATCACGGTGGCGTTCCTGGCGTCCGCCGCCACCACCCTCGGATGGTTCGACCTCGACTTCTGGTGGGAGCTGGCCGCACTGATCACGATCATGCTTTTGGGTCATTGGATGGAGATGCGCGCCATCGGCCAGGCCCGCGGCGCATTGGCTGCGCTCGCCGAGTTGTTGCCCGACGAAGCGGAACTGGTGACCGAGTCCGGCACCGAAACGGTTCCGCTGGCTGAGCTGTCGGTTGGGGATGTGGTCCTGATACGGCCCGGGGGGCGCATTCCAGCCGATGGTGAGATAACGAGCGGCGAGGTCGAGGTCGACGAGTCGATGGTCACCGGTGAGTCCAATCCGGTCGCCAAGCAGCCCGGAGATCGGGTGGTCGCGGGAACGGTGGCGACGGACAATTCGATCCGGGTGGCGATAACGGCGATCGGCGACGAAACGGCCCTCGCCGGTATTCAGAGGCTCGTCGCCCAGGCCCAGGAGTCGCGGTCCCGAGCTCAGGTCCTCGCCGACCGGGCGGCGGCGCTCCTCTTCTATGTCGCAGTGGCGGCCGCGTTGATCACCGTTGTCGCCTGGTTGATCGTGGACCAGCCAGACCAGGCCGTGGTGAGGACGGTCTCCGTCCTGGTCATCGCCTGTCCCCATGCACTCGGTCTGGCTATCCCGCTGGTGATCGCGATCTCGACTTCGATGGCGGCCCGCAACGGCATCCTGGTCAAGGATCGGCTCGCCCTGGAGCGGATGCGCAACATCGACGTGGTCCTTTTCGACAAGACAGGCACCCTCACCAGAGGAAGCCACCGGGTCAGCGGGATCGCCTCGATCGACTCCGACAACGATCGGCTGCTCGCCCTCGCCGGCGCAGTCGAATCGGACTCGGAACATCCCATTGCCAGGGCCATCGTCGCCGCAGCCACCGGACGAGGATCGGTCCCCACCGCCACGGACTTCAAGTCGATGAGCGGACGGGGAGTCCAGGCCTTCGTCGACGGGGTCCAGGTTGCCATCGGAGGACCGGCACTGATGGCCGAGCGGGATCTCGAAGTCCCGGCCGAGTTGGAGCAGGCGAGCAATGAATGGAGGGCCCGTGGCGCAGCCATCCTCTACGTCATCGAAGACGGCCGGGTGATCGGAGCCCTGTCGACCGAAGACGAGGTTCGACCCGAATCCAGGGAAGCCGTCGATGAGCTGCACCGACTCGGGGTCAAGGTTGCGATGATCACCGGCGACGCCCAACAGGTCGCCCAAGCGGTAGCAGCGGAACTGGACATCGACCAGGTGCTCGCCGAAGTCCTCCCCGAGGACAAGCACTCCAAAGTCGCCGAATTGCAGCAACGGGGCTCGAAGGTGGCGATGGTCGGTGACGGCGTCAACGACGCCCCCGCCCTCGCCCAAGCCGACGTTGGCATTGCGATTGGTGCGGGCACCGACGTCGCCATCGAATCGGCCGGCATAGTCCTCGCCTCCGACGACCCCCGCGGAGTGGTAGGAGTGCGGAAGCTCTCACAGGCGGGTTATCGCAAGATGATCCAGAACCTGGTCTGGGCCACTGGATACAACGCGGTCGCCATCCCTCTCGCCGCCGGAGCGCTCGCCTGGGCCGGCATCGTCCTCGGCCCCGCTGTAGCCGCCGTGTTGATGAGCGCCTCCACCGTCATCGTCGCCGTAAACGCCCAATTCCTCCGACGACTCGACCTACGACCCGGCCGATGACCATACGACGACTGCTGGCTGGACTCACCATGGTTGTCTTGGTCGCCGCCTGCGGGTCAACCGAGCAGGCCAGCACTACTGAATCCGATCCAGAGCTGGTGGAGACCGGGGCAGACCTATACGCCGCGAACTGCGCCCAATGCCACGGGACTGACCTCAGAGGAACCGACCAAGGACCATCCTTCCTCTCCCGGGTGTACGAGCCGGGACACCACGGCGACGGTGCCTTCCTCGTCGCAGTCAGGGCCGGAGTCGCTCCGCACCACTGGGACTTCGGTCCCATGCCACCGGTGCAAGGACTTACCGAAGAGGACGTCGAAGCCATCGTTGCATTCGTACGAGACAGGCAGGCAACCGAAGGTTTCGAGGCCTACCCCTGATGGGGCACGCGGGTGGCCTCTGACCATCCGGGATCAGATGAGGCCATCCGTACCAATGTCCACAGCCGTTCCGCTAAACGACAGGTTGTTGCCGGACAGGGCAGGATCTCGCCTCGCCTTACCACACCTCCCGGAGCCTTACGGTCGCTCGGCCCACAGCCGCCCCACAAGACAACAATCGGGCACTGGTCTCCTGGTCACAGCGTTTTGACCACATCTTTCGCAATGAGGGGTCAGGGGTTCAAATCCCCTCAGCTCCACCACCCACGCACCGGTTCTTTCGAATCTGTCGAGGTCCGTACCGGGCGGCACCTCCGACGACCATCGCCGAAGTCGATGTTTTGAGTGCCGGCCCCGCGGGTATTCGGCGTCACGGACGGAGGACCAATGCAACACGACATCGAAGAAACTCAGCAATTGGAATTGTTCGCCCGCAGACCGGATCCCGAGGCCATCGAGGCCTTGGTCTCCATGTATCTCCCACTGGCCAGAGACCTGGCCCGACGGTACGCCCACCGCGGTGAGAGCCTCGACGACCTGACCCAGGTCGCTTCGCTGGGCCTTCTCCAGGCCATCAACCGTTTCGACCCCGACTACGGCGTGGCTTTCCCGTCGTACGCGGTCCCGACGATCCTCGGAGAGTTGAAGCGTCACTTCCGGGACTGCGGTTGGGCGCTGGCGGTGCCGAGAAGGCTGAAAGAGCTGTCGCAGACTTCGCGAAAGGCCGCTGACGACCTGGCACATCGATTGGGTCGTCAGCCCACCGTGGAGGAAGTCGCGGCCGAAGTCGGAGTCAGCGTCGACGACGTAACCGAGGCTGCCGGCCTCACCTACGCGTACCGCACCGAGTCGATCGACGAGCCTGGGGATGCGGACACCGACTACCTCGAGAAGCTGGGGAACGAAGACCACTCGATGGGCAATGTGCTCGACCGTATGACACTCGAAGACCTCCTCGAGTCGCGGCCCCCGGTCGAGCGGGAGATCCTCTACCTGCGCTTCTACGAGGAGATGACGCAGAGGGAGATTGCCGAGGTCGTGGGCATGTCACAGATGAACGTGTCCCGCATCCTCTCGTCGAGCTTCGAGAAGCTCCGGCTCATCCTTACTGCCTGAACTCAGCGACGCGACAGCTCGAAGACCACCCCGTCGGCCGATGCGGACACCTCGTCGCACAACGCCACCAGGATCTGCCACGCCGTGGCGCTCTGGAGTCGGGGTAACGGCCATTCCCGCGCCGGGTTTCTCCCCCGGACTTCGGCGACGACACGGTCCGGGTGGATCACCAGTTTGGCGTGGAGCTCGGCCGGCTGGGCACGCATGACCAGCGATGCGGCCTCATTGACCGAGAGGGCCACGTCCTCGACACCGTCGAATGTGAATCGCGCGATGTGACCGACACGCGCGGCTACTCCTCGCAGCACTTCGAGAAAGCCCGTCTCACCGGGGATCGTGATCTCGAGAGCCGGCAGCTCGCCTGTCCCTCGAGTGGCGGCGTCGGTCATCCGATTCAAGATAACCGGTGTGCTGCTGCAGCATCGCAGTGCTCACGAGCCGACAGTCGATGGCGGACGGGCTGGGTGGTCGCCCCTGACTCTCCGGCGCGTGCGCTTCGACGAAGACACGCGACCCGCCCCACGGTCTCCGGCTGGACGCTCCGATGAGGCAGTGCGTTCACCAGGTCGTCGAGATCGGAGGCAGTGCGGCGGATCGCGTCGTGCCCCATGAAGTGCCGATCAGAGCATGTCGTCGCGTGCCTGCTCGGCCCGTGAGGCACCGATGGCCGTGACAACCTTCTTCTCCTCCTCCGGGGGAGGCAATACCGCGGGCATGCCGAGCGTTTCGATCCACAGCTCCCGGGCCCAGCCCATTGTGTGATACAGGTGCATGTCCTCTTCTTCTTCCACCTGTTCGTAGGCCTCGGTCAGGGTGGTCTTCTGCTTCCCGGTGGACTTCTCGGCGATGCGGCCGATCAGCTCCCAGTTGGCGTGGTCCTTGGTCTCAGCTTCAACGACACACTCGGCGGCAACGAGTTGCGCGGTTGTGGGATCACCCGCGTCGAGTGCCATCTGCATTGCCTCGACCAGGGCCTCGCCCTTGTGCCGCACGACAGCGCGTCCCGGGGTCTCGGTCTCCTTGTCCAAGCCGAGTTCGTCGAACACCTGCCCGACGATCTGAACGTGGGTCTCGGTCTCCGACAGATACTT
Source organism: uncultured Acidimicrobiaceae bacterium (assembly GCA_964388105.1). Taxonomy (GTDB): domain Bacteria; phylum Actinomycetota; class Acidimicrobiia; order Spongiisociales; family ZC4RG35; genus ZC4RG35. Next base: position 6,620 of record CAYLYQ010000042.1, on the reverse strand, counting down.
CTCCCACTCCTTCTTCAGGTCTTCGTTGACCGCGCACTCGATGGCCTTGCGGTAGACCTGGACGCCACCAAGCTCGGTTTCGAGGGCCTGGTAGAGCAGTTCCTTCACCATGGCGTCGTTCATTCGGCTCCTTTCGCCTGTGCCGAATGCATACCTCCGCGCGGGAGGTCACAAACGCCGGATGCCCAGTTCAGGTGTCGACGGCGGCGAGCGCCTCTTCCAGAGAGTCGACGCGGAGGGCGAAAAGGGGCTCGGGGAAGACGAGTTCGAGGATGCGCTTCACCGCCTTCGACGAGACCAGGATGATCCGGGTCCCGTCGTCATGGAGGATCCGCTTGCACTCGATCAATCCGTGAAGGCCACTCGAGTCCATGAAAGTGACCTCGCTGGTGTCGAGGATGACGTTCTGGAAGTGACCGTTGGCGATCTCCCTGAATTGGTCGGTCATCACTGCGACGGAGGAGATGTCGATCTCCCCGACCACGTGGACTATGGCGCTGCCATCGGCGAGCGTTTCCAGCTCAGCGGTGAGTAGCTCTCGGGCCTCGCCTTCATCCATCGATTCCTCCACCGGTCGGAACGTACACGTGCCTGTCGAGGCTTGCAGCCGCGCGGGAGCTTAACACTGGGGGGTGGGGGCAAACGGGGCTCGAGGGTCCGGGTGGGCTCAGTTCCAGAGGCGCTTTCGAGGGCATTTGTCGGCGGTCGCATGCCTTCGTTGTCGAACGGATCTGACTACTGGCTGAGGGTGCCCGCTGGGTCGTCAACGACCAGGGCTTCGGCGTGGCTCCGGGCCGCGACCGTCTTCAAGTCCTGAACCTCGGTTTCGACTGCCCTCCGCTTCAACACCAGGACGACCACATCGTCGTGCCGCTGCTCTGCGACCCCCATCGCGGCGAAGATCCCCTCGCATACGGTGGCGGCATCTTCTTCGTGGAGGGCGGCGATCGAGGCCAAGAGCCGGTCCAGCCCGGCCTGAATGGTCTCCCCGCGCTTCTCCACGAGGCCGTCGGAGTAGAGGACGACCATCCCTTCATCGGGGACGCGGATCGTCTCGTGATCCCGCACGCCGTCCCACATGTTGCTCAGGGGTGCCGAGAGACCCCCTGTGATCAGAGCCGGTTCGGATCCCGGTGAGCTGATCAGCATCGGCAGGTGGCCCGCCGAGGCGAACTCGAGTGTCCCGCTCTCGGGGTCCAGGGTGGCGCAGACTGCGGTGGCGAAACGCGTGCCGTCAGGTCCGCTTGCAACCACGTCGAGGAATGACAACAGCTCTCCCGGGTTGCTGGCGTGCCGAGCGAGTGCGGCAACCGCCGCCCTGAGCTTGCCCATCGACACGGCCGCCTCCAAGCCGTGGCCGATGACGTCCCCGACCGTGAGGCCGATGCGACCGTCCGGCAGCTTGTAGACGTCGTACCAGTCGCCGCCGGCGAGCATCTGGTCGCTCGCCGCCTCGTATTTCGCCGCCACGTCGATGCCGGGGTAGTGGACATCGAGCTTCGGGAGTAGGCCCTCCTGCAGGAACAAGGAAGCCAGGCGGTCCCGCGTTGCTCGTTGCTCTGCCCGTGTTCGCTCCGATTGCGCCGCCGCCACCAGGTACCCGGTCATGGCGTAGGTCCCGATCTTCATCTTCAGCAGCATCAGGGCACTGACCGGATCCGTGGTCCCGGCGAATGTGAGTCGCGCGAACAGCAGGTGAACCGCCACGGTGGCCGACACGACGACCGCGCTGATGGCAACTGCCCGCGTTCCGAACACAGCGCCCGCGATGACGACGCCGATCATCACCAGGAACATGAGCTCGGTATCGGAGCGGGACAGCACCGCGGAGGTGATCGCGATCAAGCCGAGGATCAGGCCAGCCCCGGCGGGGGAGGCAAGCCCGAGACGGTCGGGTGAGGAGCCCCAGGCCAGGATCAGACCTCCGACCACGACCACACCAACAGCGTCGCCGAGCCACCACTGGGTGAACACGGTGCCGAAGTCGGCGGTCCCCGCTACCGCGGGTCCCAGAGCCCCAATGGCCGCTCCGATGGCCGGTCCGGCGATGACGGCGCCAAGCAAGAACCACCCGAGATGGCGAATCTGGCTCATGTCCAATGAGCGGACCTTGGCCGAGACTATGGCGGCCCCGACGAGGGGCTCGATCGAGTTGGCGGCGACGTAGAAGCCGACCTCTCTCGGCTCGAAGCCCCACAGGAGGTCCATGCTCGTCTCCGCCGCAATGACGCCCAGGATCACCAGCCACCAATGACGCCGTTCCGTGCGCAAGAGGAACCCCACGGTGACTCCGGCCGGGATGAAGAAGACCCCCGACAGGCCGGACTCTCGCAACATGATCAACGCAACGAACGAGCCCATGGCGTACAGGGCTGCGGTCGAGGCGAACAAGGCCCAGGGTCGATCGGCGGGCCAGGTCCACGAGCCGCGGTATCCATCCGTGGTGGTTCCCGTTGCAGAAGTCGATGTTGTGCTCGTCATGTGCCGCTCACGGCCACGGAGGTGCCCGCGGCGCGACATTACGCGGCGCCACGACCTTCTCCGGCTGGACGAGCCCGAAGGGGGCCCTTCAAGGCGCAATTCCTGCGCGCCGATAACCTGGCGGCCAATGCGGTTCTCCTCGTCCCGACGCTTGCTGGCGTGGTCTCTCGCGCTTGCGTTGTTCGCCGCGGCGTGCACCTCTTCCACAGAGGACTCGACCACGACCAGCGCCGGTGCGGTGACCTCGACTTCGATCGGCTCGACCTCCACCACCGAGCCCGCCGATGTGACGACCACCACCGTCCCCGATCTGAGCGGCCTCGATCTCCCCGATGAGGTGATCGCCCAACTCGAGGACCTGATGGTCAAGACCCAGGAGATAAGGGGCCTGCCTTTCCTGGAGACGCCGACGATCACCGTGGTGGGAGAGGCCGAGTTCCAGAGCCGGGTCCTCGCGGCGGTGGCCGAGGGACTCGAGGACCTTCCCGCCGACCAGGCGCTCTATCGACTGCTCGGCCTCCTTCCGGACAGCTCCAACCTCGAGGAGATGCTGCGTGACCTGTACGGGGAGCAAGTCGCCGGCTTCTACGACGGCGAAGTTCGCGAGATCGTCGTCCCCACCAGGGCCGAGGGCTTGAGCCTCGTCCAGCAAGGCACGATGGTGCATGAGCTCACCCACGCACTCACCGATCAGCACTTCCGATTCGAGACGGACCGCACCGACATGGCCGACACCGACCGGTGGGACGAGGCGACGGCCTTCCTGGCCCTGATCGAGGGCGATGCGACGCTCGTCGAGTTGCATTGGATGCGCACTCTGAGCCAGCGCGACCTGGGCCTGCTGCTCGCCGAGTCGCTTCAGGCCGACAGATCGATACTCGACTCGATGCCCCAGTTCATCCAGGACTCGCTGCTCTTCCCGTACCTGGCCGGACTCGGTTTCGTTCAAGCCCTCTACGAAAGGGGCGGTTGGGACGGCGTCAACGATGCCTACCGGACGATGCCGGATCTGCCCGGCTCGACAGAGCAGGTGATCACTCCTTCTGACTTCGAGCGAGACGTTCCGGCCACCATCTCGGTCCGACCCGTCGAGATCCCGGGATACGAGCTCGTAGTCACCTCGACCTGGGGCGAGCAGGGGCTGAGGCTCATGTTCGACCAGGTCCTCGGTGAGTCCCGCTCGCTGGTTGCGTCCGACGGGTGGGGCGGCGACTACTACCACCAGTGGTACGACGGGAACGGCAACGCCGCTTTCGTCCTGGTCTACGCCGGTGACACGGTCGAGGACCTTCAGGAACTGCGCTCCGCCCTGCTCGACTTCCAGAGAACGGCCATCGCAGACGAGGACTACGTCTGGGTGGACGAGCAGGGTGGGTACCTGCACTTCGTCGTCGCCGACGACCCGCAGGTCGGCGAGATGATCAAGGCCGCCTACGGGCTCGACTGAGGTTCTCCGGTGGAGCTGCTGGTCCCGGGTTTCGGCCCCGTGCGGACGGCAGCGAGCTTCAGAGAGCGTTGGCGCGGGCTTCGCCGATCCGAACCCGGCGCGGCGATCGTCATCCCCGGATCCTCGGTGCACGGCTTCGGCATGGACCGTCCGCTCCTCGTTGTCGCGTTGGCGCGAGACTTCGAGGTGATGAGCTCCGCAGTCCTTCGTCCCAACCGGCTGCTGTGGGTGCGCGGAGCCAGGTGGATGGTCGAGCTGCCGGAGGGCACCGAAGCGCCGGCGCCGGGGACGAGGCTCTCACATGGATGAGGGCCGCCTCTACGTGTGCGGGACGCCCATCGGCAACCTCGATGATGTCTCCGAACGCCTCCGCCAGGCACTGGCTTCCGTGGACATGATCTACGCCGAAGACACGCGTCGGGCGGGAAAGCTCCTCGGCCGGCTGGGAGTGGAGGCTCCGGTCAGGTCGCTGTTCGCCGGGAACGAAAAGGAGCGGAGCGCCGAGGTCGTCGCCCACCTCGCCGCCGGGCGCGACGTCGCCTATTTGACCGACGCGGGCATGCCGGTGGTGAGCGACCCGGGGGCGTGGCTGGTGCGGTTGGC
>CAYLYQ010000042.1:0-1989 GCA_964388105.1 uncultured Acidimicrobiaceae bacterium | reverse complement strand
TTTGCCCACGATGTCGCCGATCTGACTTCGGAGATGGGCCCGGATCGGTCGGTGGCAGTGACGCGGGAGTTGACCAAGCTGTACGAGGAGTCCTGGGTCGGCCCGATCGGCGAAGCCGCGGAGCACTTTCCCGACCCCGTCAAGGGCGAGGTCACGCTCGTCGTGTCCGGCCGGCCCGATGCCGGGTCGGACCCCGAGTCGGCGATCCTGCGGGCGAGGGAGCTGGTGTCAGCCGGGATGTCGCCATCCGAGGCCGCCCGGAAGGCCGCGGCGGAGTCGGGAGTCTCACGACGGCAGGTCTACGAGGCGTTGATCGACGGGGGCTAGTGGTCGGTCGCTAGATCTGGCTGCGGCAGGTGCTGCAGATCCCCTTGCCCTTGAACTGGCTGACGTTCTGGTCAGACCCGCAGAAGGTGCACGTGTCGGTCATCTTGCGGAGGACGATGTTGTTGCCCTCGACCGCGATGTAGAGATGGTCGCCCTCGCGGATGTTGAACATACGGCGCGTCTCGGCGGGGATGACGATTCGCCCGAGGTCGTCCATCTTCCTGGTGATGCCGGAGTCCATCGAGGTGTGGGAGCCTACTGTCCCGCCGATGCCCTGGGTCGACACGCATTGCCATCTCCAACTCGACGGCCGGCCGCCGTCGGAGCTGTTGGAGCGTGCCGAGAGCGTCGCATGGCTCGTGGCGCCGGGCGTCGATCTCGAGAGCTCGATGTCCTCGATCGAGCTGGCGGCAGCCTATCCCGGCCGGGTGCTGCCGACTGCGGGCCTCCACCCGCACGACGCCTCCAGCTTCGATTACCAGTGGCCCCGGCTGCAAACGCTCGCACAGGGTGTTGCTGCCATAGGGGAGACGGGTCTCGACCGGTATCGCATGCACTCCCCACTGGAGGATCAGCTTCGGTCGTTCCAGGCCCACGCCGAGCTGGCTCTGACGCTGGGCAAGCCGCTCATCGTCCATTGCCGCGACGCCTTCGGCCAGGTGCACGAGGTGCTCGAAGAGACCGGTGCGGCCGCGGTGGCGGTGTTGCACAGTTGGACCGGTGGGCGGAAATGGACGCGGCGGTTCCTCGACCTCGGCGTCATGTTCTCCTATTCGGGCGTGGTCGCCTTCGAGACCGGTGACACCGTGCGCCTTGGCGCCGAACTCGTGCCACCCGAGCGGGCGCTCGTCGAAACCGACACCCCCTATCTCGCCCCACCGCCGCACCGGGGCGAGCGCAACGAGCCGGCCTGGGTCGCGTTGGTCGGGGCCGCGCTGGCGCGAGTGTGGGGGATCCCCACCGACGATGTCGCCTCGGTGACCACGGCCAATGCCGAAAGGGTCTTCCAGCCGTGAGCCAGAGTCGCTCCGAGATCGCCCGGCTCCTGGCCCGTCACGGCCTTACCCCGCGCCACCGGCTCGGGCAGCACTTCCTCGCCGACGCCAACGTGACGCGGCGCATCGTGGCCGCCTCCGGAGTCGGCCCGGGTGACAGCGTCGTCGAGATCGGCGCTGGGACCGGGACCCTCACAGCTGCGCTGGCAGCCGCCGGAGCCAAGGTCGTGGCCTACGAGGTCGACGAGGGTCTTCGCCCGGTCCTCGAAGAGGTGACCGCGGGCCTGGACGTGGAGCTCCGGTTCGCCGACGCCACCGACGTCGACTTCGCCTCCGAGCTCGGCGCCCCGCCCTGGGTGCTCGTCGCCAACCTTCCCTACAACGTCGGCACGGGGTTGGTCATGGACGTCCTCCGGGGCGTCCCGGCGGTGGTTCGTCTGGTGGTCATGGTGCAGCGTGAGGTCGGGGAACGCCTGGCCGCTCGGGCCGGTGAGGACGAATACGGACTGCCGTCGGTGGTCGTCGGGATCCACGGCAGCGCCAAGGTGCTCTTCCGGGTGCCGTCCCAGGTGTTCTATCCGGCGCCGAGGGTCGACTCGGTCGTGGTCGGGATCGAACGCAAGCAGGCCCCGGAGTTCGCGGAGAAGGCAATCGAGCTGGCCCGGGC
>CAYLYQ010000041.1:16127-17980 GCA_964388105.1 uncultured Acidimicrobiaceae bacterium | reverse complement strand
ACGGTGTCGGTCGAGTGCCCCTCGATGGCGCCACCACGGCGACCCACCGTGTTCACGGATCCGGAGCGGGCGGCCTCGACGGTGAGGCTCTCGCAGGACTCGAAGGCCTCTCCCTTCAATGGCATCGTGACGTTGAGCCCGTCGACATCGCCCCGGCGGAGCTCCTCGATGACAGGCCCGAGCCGGCCCCGGCCCACGCGCCTCGCGACATACTCGCCTTCGAGCCCGGCGACTTCGAACGCCCGCCTGTGGATGGCCGGAGACCTCGAGTGCTCGACGGGGTCCCCAACCAGGAGGAATCGATACATCGGCCTCAGGGAAGGACGCCGTCTCGGCGGGCCTGGTCGATGTTGGCCTGGTGCTGTTCGAACGTCTCGGCGAAGGCGTGGCTGCCATCGACGTTCTTCAGGACGTAGAAGAGATACGGGGTGTCGGCCGGTGCTGCCGCCGCCTCCAGCGACGCCCGCCCGGGCGCGGAGATCGGGGTCGGCGGGAACCCGTCGTTCCGATAGGTGTTGTACGGCGAGGCCACCTCACGATCGAAACGCGAGACGTCTCTCGTGCCCAATGCATAGAGGACCGTGGCGTCGATCTCGAAGCGCATCGGAACGGCGAGACGGTTGTGGAGGACACTGGAGACGATCGGCCGCTCCTCGGGCACCCGGACTTCGCTTTCGATCAGTGAGGCGAGGATCAGGCCCTCATACCTGGTGTAGCCCTTCGCCTCCCACGCGGTCCAGTCGATGGAATTCACCCGCTGTTCCATGGTCGATGCCATCCGCTGCAGGATCGCGGCCGGTTTCGAGGAACGGGCGAACTCGTAGGTGTCCGGGAACAGCAGCCCCTCCCAATCGGCGAGTGTCGGCTCCGGGGGCATCTGGCGCAGGGACGTGGTCACTCCGCCGTCGAGGAGGGCTTCGGCGAAGTCCTGGAAGTCGTATCCGGTGCGTTCGGCGAGTGCCGAGAGCATCTCCTCGACCCGCAGGCCTTCGATCACCGTGACTCGATACACGGAGGCGACGGGCCCGGATACCAGGGCGGCGACTACCTCGGCCGGGTCCATGAGGGTGACGAACTCGTAGGTGCCCGCCTTGAGGCTCTGGGCGGCGTCCACGTTGCGAACCGCGAGCTCGAACTCCAGCGCCGAGCGGACCACCCCGTTGGAGGTGAGGATCGCCCCGATGTCCTGACCCGACGACCCGGCGGGTATCTCCACGGTCACCGGGATGCCCGGCTCGACGTCGATCGGGGTGTCGGAGGTCTCACCATCGCCGAGGGCCCCGGAGACGGTCCTCCCGAGGAACGAAGCTCCACCGATCACCACGACACCGGCCAGCACGACGGACGCGAAGATCAGGGCGGCGCGGAGCGCTCTGGTCCAGGTCGGCTGATCGGGAACGGGTTCGAAGGTCATCGGGGGTCTAGGACGTCGGATTCGGGCGGGAAGTTCCCGTCCAGGTAGGTCTGCAGGATGATGGCAGCGGCCACCTTGTCGACCGTGGCACGCCGGTCACGACGCTTCATACCCGATTCGAGCAGCGCCGACTCCGCCATCTTCGAAGTGAACCGCTCGTCCACGAACACGACTTCCACGCCGAGCCCGCTCAGCTCATCGGCGAGAGCCCGGGCGCCCGCTGTCGACGCCGACTCGCCCCCGCGGAGAGTGCTGGGGAGCCCGATCACGACCGTGGACACCTCGTACTCCGAGACCAGCTCGGCCATTCGGTCCCGGAAGTCCTTGGGGTCCATGACCTCGAGGGGCCGCGCCGTCAGGCCGAGGCCGTCGGAGATGGCGACGCCGATCCGCCGCACCCCGTAGTCGACTCCGATGACGCGGCTCACAAGGCGCTCAG
>CAYLYQ010000041.1:0-16027 GCA_964388105.1 uncultured Acidimicrobiaceae bacterium | reverse complement strand
CCGATCCGCCGCACCCCGTAGTCGACTCCGATGACGCGGCTCACAAGGCGCTCAGGGAGCGCGCCGCCTCCTCGCGTATCGCTTCCAGGGCGGCGTCGACCCGGGCGCCATCGGGGCCTCCCGCCTGGGCGAGCTCGGGGTCGCGGGATCCGCCACCACCGAGAGCACCGGAGCCGGTGGCGATCAACTCGCCCGCGGAGATCCCCTTGGCGATCAAGTCCTTGGTCGCCACACCCACCAGGGCGCCCTTCCCGCTCGAAGTCGACCCGACGACGACAATCGAAGGGCCGGCGATCCGCTCCCGGATGCCCAGGGCCAGCTGACGCAGGCTGTTGGGGTCGAGCTCGCCGGCGAAAGCGACCAGCAGGGAGGCCTCCCCCACCTCCTGCACCTGTTGGACCAGCTCCTCGGCCAGGGAGCCCCGGCGCTGGTCGCGGATCGAGTCGAGCTGCTCCTCCAGCCCGGACATCCGCTCCAGGAGAGCTTCCAGCCGCTGTGGGACCTCGCTCGGGTTTCCGGTCTTGAGCAGACGGCCGGCGCGGTCGAGATCGGCCCGTATTCCGGCCAAGTGCTCGTAGGCGGCCATGCCCGTCAGGGCCTCGACGCGGCGGAGATTGGAGCCGATCGAGCTCTCCCCCACCACGACCAGTGGCCCCACCTGTGCGGACGTCGAAGTGTGGGTGCCGCCACAGAACTCGGTGGAGAAGTCACCGACCTTGACCACCCGGACCATCTCGCCGTATTTGTCCCCGAAGAAGGCGATCGCGCCCATCTCCTTCGCCTCGTCCTTGGAGGCCACGACCGTCGATACGCGATGGTTGGCAATCAGCCGCTCGTTGATCTCCAACTCGACCTGGGCGAGGTCCTGGGGTGAGACCTGGGAGAAATGCGAGAAGTCGAACCGAACCCGGCCCGCGTCGACGAGTGACCCGGCCTGGTTGGCGTGGTCGCCCAGGACGTCGCGCAGGGCCCAGTGCAGGACGTGGGTCCCGGTGTGGCTCTTGCGAATGGCCTCGCGCCGGGGGCTGTCGATCACCGCCGTCGCCTCCTGTCCGGGGGCGACGTACCCCCGTTGCACCGTGCCGCGGTGGCCATGCAGTCCCTGGACGGCGTGCTTGGTGTCGCCGACGAGCACGGTGCCGGTGTCAGTCTCGATGACCCCGGTGTCCCCCACCTGTCCCCCGGACTCGCCGTAGAACGCCGTGCGATCGAGGAAGACCTCGACCATGGTCCCCTCCTCCGCGCGGTCGGCAGGCTCGCCGTCGACCAGCACGGCCAGGATCCTCCCCGTGGTCCGCTCCTCCTCGTAACCCCGGAAATCGGTGAGACCGAACGTGTCGATCAGCTCCCGGTACTCCATCTCCGCCCCCGCAGTGTCGCCGCCCCGCCAGGCGGCCCGGGCACGATCTCGCTGGCTCTTCATCTCCGCCTCGAATCCCTCGAGGTCGACCTCGATGCCTCGTTCGGCCGCGATCTCGCTGGTCAGCTCGATCGGGAACCCGTAGGTGTCGTGGAGGCGGAACGCGGTCGCGCCGCTGAGCCTCTGGCTGTCGGCCAGCTCCGTGTCGAGGAGCTGGTGACCGGATTCGAGGGTGCGCCGGAACCGCTCCTCCTCGCGGGTGACGACGTCGTTGATGTGTGAGGCCTTTTGGACCAGCGACGGGTAGTCGTCGCCCATCGCCTCGATCGTCGCCTCGACCAGGGAGGGCATGACCAGCCCCTTGTTGCCGTGCTGCCAGGCGTGGCGCACCGCCCGACGGAGGACGCGGCGCAGGATGTGACCGCGCCCGTCGTTGGAGGGCACGACGCCGTCGCCGACGAGGAAGGTGACTGTCCGGCCGTGATCGGCAAGGATCCGCAACGAGGTGTCACCGCGCTCCGAGTCGCCGTACCGGAGCCCGGTCTCCCGCTCGCCGGCGGCGAGGACGTGGGAGGTGGTATCGATGGCGAACACCGACTGGGCACCCTGGAGGACGGCGGCGATTCGGTCCAGGCCCATCCCGGTGTCGATGTTCTTGGCGGGGAGGTCGCCGACGACGTTGTACGGCTCGTCCTGCAGGTTCTGCATGAACACCAGGTTCCAGATCTCGACGAACCGCTCCTCGCCGCCCCCGATCGGCCCCCCGTCAGGCCCGTGCTCGGGCCCGCGGTCCCAGAAGATCTCCGAACTGGGCCCGCACGGGCCCGGCACGCCCATCTGCCAGAAGTTGTCCTTCCCGCCCCGCTGCACCCTGTCGGGGGGAACCCCCACGGACTCGATCCAGATCTCCGCCGCCTCGTCGTCCGTGTCGTACACCGTGTACCAGAGGCGTGCCGGGTCGAGGCCCAGGACCTCGGTGCAGAGCTCGTACGACCACGGAATCGCCTTCTCCTTGAAGTAGTCGCCGAAGCTGAAGTTGCCCAGCATCTCGAAGAAGGAGAGGTGGCGCGTCGTCGTCCCGATGATGTCGATGTCGATGGTGCGCACGCACTTCTGCACCGAGACGGCGCGCTTCCACGGCGGCGTCTCCTGTCCGAGGAAGAAGGGCTTGAACGGGACCATCCCCGCGTTGGTGAGCAGCAAGGTGGGGTCGGTGGGTATCAGCGAGGCCGAAGGCCGGAGCTCATGCCCCCGCTCCACGAAGAAGTCGACGAACGCCTTCTTGATCTTTCCGCTGGACCACTCTGTCATTGCTCTTCGAGCCTTTGTAGTGCCTCTGGTCCCAGTGCGATGCCCAGCTCCCCGAGCTGCTCGGAGGCGACCCATGTCGGGGCACCGGTCATCGGGTCGACGCCGGTCTGGGTCTTCGGGAACGGAATGACCTCGCGGATCGAGCCCTCGTTCTGGAGGACCATGACCAGCCGGTCGATTCCGAATGCGAAGCCCCCGTGGGGAGGCGTCCCGTAGTCGAGCGCCTCGAGGAACCAGCCGAACCGACGCTCGGCGGTCTCCCGGTCGATGCCCAGTATGTCGAATACCTCCCGCTGCACAGCGGGATCGTGGATCCGGATCGAGCCGCTTCCGAGCTCGACGCCGTTGAGCACCGCGTCGTAGGCCTTGGCGATGGCCGACTCGGGGCTGGTGCGCATCTCGTCGATGGAGCGCGGCGAGGTGAACGGGTGATGGGAGAAGGTGATCGAGCCGTCCTCCTCCTCCTCGAACATCGGAAAGTCGATCACCCACAGCAGGGCCAGGTCGTCGTGGCCGGAAGGCCGGCCGAGCTCGAGCCGCAACGAGCCGAGGACATCGACGGCCGTCCGCCACCTGTCGGCCACCGCGAGGACGACATCCCCGGGCGACGCACCCATGCGCTCGAGAATGGCGCCGGTCTCGTCACCGAGGAACTTGGCCGCGGGCGAGCGGACCGACCCATCCTCCTCGACCACCATCCACACCAGCCCCTTGGCACCTGCCGCCTTCGCTCTCTCGGTGAGGGCGTCGGCACGACCGCGGGACCACTCCACGTGGCCCGCGTTGATCGCGCGCACCACACCACCCGACTCGACCGCCCCGGAGAACACGCCGAATGCCGAACCGGCCGCGAGGTCGGTGATGTCGGTGATCTCCATCCCGAAGCGCGTGTCGGGCTTGTCCGACCCGTACCGATCCATTGCCTCCTGCCAGGTGAGCCGGGGGAAGGGCCGGGCCACGTCGACCCCTCGAAGCCGCTTGACCACTGCCACCAGCACCTGCTCGATGGTGTCCAGTACGTCGTCCCGGTCCCAGAAGGCACCCTCGAGGTCCAGCTGGGTGAACTCCAGTTGCCGATCGGCCCTGAAGTCCTCGTCCCGATAGCAGCGGGCGATCTGGAAGTAGCGCTCCACGCCCGAGATCATGAGGAGCTGTTTGAACAGCTGCGGAGACTGCGGAAGGGCGTAGAACTCGCCCTTGCGGAGCCGGCTCGGGACCAGCATGTCCCGCGCCCCCTCCGGCGTCGAGTTGACCAGAGTCGGTGTCTCCACCTCCAGGAAGCCGAGCTCCTCCAGGGTGGAGCGGATGGCGGCCGTGGCCGCGGATCGGGCCCTCAGGTTGGCGGCCATCCTCGGGCGGCGCAGGTCGAGGTAACGGTGCCGGAGCCGAACCAGCTCCTCGACTTCGGCCCGGTCGTCGATGAGGAACGGCAGGGCACGAGCCGGGGACAGCACTTCGATCTTCGAGGCCCCGACTTCGATCGACCCGGTCTCCAGATCCGGGTTCTCGGTCCCCTCCGGACGGGCCCGGACTGTCCCCACCACCCGGACGCAGAACTCCATGCGCAGGTCCTCGACCACCGGGTGCTCGGCGGGATCGGCGACCACCTGGATCAGGCCTGAGGCGTCCCTCAGATCGAAGAAGCTGACGCCTCCGTGGTCCCGGCGCCGCTGCACCCAGCCGGCGAGAGTCACCTCCTCGCCGATCGTGTCGGTGGTGACCTCCGTGGCCTTGTGGCTCCGGATCATCGACGCCCCTCCAGCCACGCGGGCACGTCGCTCAGATCGAGCGTCTCCCTCTCCCCTTCCCTCTGGGCATCCACCGAACCGTCCTCCTTCAAGACCAGGATCACCGGCGCCTCCAGGCGCCGCGCGGCGCGAAACTGCGCTTTCACCGACTTGCCTTCGCCGTCGAAGTCGAGTCGAACGCCCGCCTTCCTCAGCTGTGAGGCAGCCGCCAGGGCCGATGCGGCTCCGACTTCGGACACCAGATAGGCATCGACCAGGTCTTCGGATCCGCCGCCCCCGGCCAGGATGATCCGGTCCAGGCCCAATGCGAAGCCGACACCGGGGGTCCGAGGGCCACCGATCATCTCGGCGAGCCCGTCGTAACGGCCTCCGCCGCCGAGCGCGTTCTGGGCGGCATCCAGCCCCAACCCGATGTATTCGAAAGCAGTCCTCGAGTAGTAGTCGAGACCGCGCACGAGATAGGGGTCTTCCCGGAAGGGGACCCCCACCGCGTCGAGGAGGGACTTCACCTCGTCGTAGTGGTCCCTGCACCCGTCGCAGAGGTGCTGGGTGATCAACGGTGGGTCGTCGAGTTTGGGCCGGTCGACCTTGGAGTCGAGGACGCGGAGCGGATTGGTCCCGATGAGGCGCTGTCCGTCCTCGCTGAGGTCGTCGCGCCTGGCCTCGAGGTAGCTGCGGAGCTCGGCCACGTACGAGGGCCGGCACGCCTCATCGCCGATGCTGTTCAACCTCAGCTCGAGCTCCTCCGCACCGACGGCCTCGATGAAGCGGTATCCCAGCTCGACCACCTCGGCGTCGGCCACCGGCGACTCCACCGCCAGGTACTCGACCCCGACCTGCCAGAACTGGCGAAACCGGCCTTTCTGCGGGCGCTCGTACCGGAAGAAGGGGCCTGAGTAGGCGCCCTTCCACGCTCCTTGGGCCCCCGAGTCCAGGTAGGCGCGGACCACGCCGGCGGTCCCTTCCGGGCGCAGGGTGACCGAGCGGCCGCCCCTGTCCTCGAAGGTGTACATCTGCTTGGTAACCACTTCGGTGGTGCCGCCCACCCCGCGCTCGAAGAGCTCGGTGGACTCGAAGATCGGCGTCGCCACCAGCGGATACCCGTAGCGCTCGGTCCAGGTGTCCCAGGTGGCCAGAGCCCGCCTCCAGGACTGTGAGGACGGCGGCATCAGGTCCGCGGTGCCTTTGGGGGGCCGAAAACTCATGAGGCAGGCAGGTTACCGGTGGCCCGGGTCACCAACGAGGAACGGGTTGCTCCTCCGTTCACTGCCGATGGTCGTCTCCGGCCCGTGTCCGGGAAGCACCCTGACCCCGTCGTCGAGAACCATGACACGCTCCCGCATCGACGCCATCAAGTCCTCGTAGGACCCTCCGGGCAGGTCGGTCCGCCCCACGCTTCCGGCGAACAACTGGTCCCCGGAGAAGAGGACGCCCTCTTCGCGGAGGTGGAAGCAGCAGTGCCCAGGCGTGTGGCCGGGCGTGTGGACCACTTCGATGGTCATGCCCGCCAGGGACAGTTCCTGTCCGTGGGCCAGCGGGGACGTCTGCCGCGGTGCCTCGAAGTCGCCGGGCGGCACCATCCCGAACAGGCGGCGCAACTGCGTGCCGGGGTCGAGCGTGAGGAAGTCGTCGTCGGGGTGGATCCAGACACCAGCCCCGGTCCTCGTGGCGAGCTCCCCGGACCCGCCCATGTGGTCCACATGCCCGTGTGTGAGCAGGATCCCCGCCACCGAGAGCCCCATACCCTCGATGAACTCGCCGACCTCGTCCGGTTCAGGGGGCGCATCCACCACGAACGCCGCTCCTCCCGGCTCGTCGGCCACGACCCACGCGTTGGTGGCCGTGATCCAGGCCGGGATCTGCCTGATGATCACGAAGCGGAGGGGTCGTTGGCGAGCCTGAAGGCGGCATAGACCCCGTCGACGCCCCGGATGTCCGCGAGCAGTCGGCCGAGCTGGCTGGGGTCCGACAGCTCGACCTCGTACTTGAGGACCGCCACCCGGTCCTCGTTGGTGGCGGTGGAAGAAGCGGTGATGTTGGCGCCGGTGTCGGACACCACCTGGGTCACGTCGCGCAGGAGCCGTGTCCTGTCCAGTGCCTCCACCTGGATCCACACCACGAACGCCCCGACGGAATCCGCCGGCCAGGCCACCTCCACGGCGCGCTCCCGTCGGCCGGACAGCGACACGACGTTGGTGCAGTCCGAGCGATGGACCGACACGCCCCGCCCCACGGTGACGTAGCCGACGATCGGGTCGCCGGGGACCGGGGAACAGCAGCGCGCCAGGCTGACCAGCATGTCGTCCTGGCCCTCGACGACGACCCGGGCGGCACCGGTGGGACGCCGCCGGCGTGCGGGCCTGAAGAGAATGTCTCCCGTGTCCGGGGTGAGGATCCTCTGCAGCCGGACGGTGATGCTGTCCATGGAGAGATTGCCCTCGCCCAGCGTGGCCGCCATCGTCTCGACGTCCTTCTGGCCGAGCTCGGTGGCGATCTTGGCGAGGTGTTGCTCTCGCTCCGCCGCGGTGAGCTCGGGGGCTTCGCGCTTGAACAGGGCTTGGAGCGCCTCCCGGCCTTCCGCCAGGGCCTGATCGCGCCGCTCCTTCTGGAACCACTGCTTGATCTTGGACTTGGCCTTGCCGGTCCGGGCGAAGCCCAGCCAATCGCGACTGGGGCCGGCGTCCGGCGAGCGGGAGGTGAGGATCTCGACGATGTCACCTGACTCGAGCCTTGTGGAGAGGGGGACGAGCCTGCCGTTGACCCTGGCGCCGACGCACCGGTGACCGACTTCGGTGTGGACGCTGTAGGCGAAGTCGACGCAGGTCGAGCCGCGGGGCAGCTCCTTGACGTCGCCACCCGGCGTGAGGATGAACACCTCGTCCTGATAGAGGTCGAGTTTGAGGTTGGCCAGGAACTCCTCGGGGTCCTCATCGAGAGCCTCGATGTTCAAGGTGGGGACCTCGGCCATGTCCCCTTCCTTGTATCTCCAGTGGGCTGCGATGCCGGCCTCGGCCCGCTGGTGCATCTCCTCGGTCCGGATCTGGACTTCGAGTGGCTTTCCGTCCGGGCCGATCACCGTCGTGTGCAGCGACTGGTAGAGGTTGATCTTGGGCATCGCGATGTAGTCCTTGAACCGCCCCGTCACCGGCATCCAGTTGCTGTGGATGAGGCCCAGGGCTGCGTAACAGTCCCGTGTGGTCTCGGTGACGATGCGAATCCCGATCAGATCGTGGATGTCCTCGAACGGCCGGTTCTGCTCCATCATCTTCCGGTAGATGGAGTACTGGTGCTTGGGGCGCCCGGTCACCACGGCCTCGATCCCGGCGTCGGCGAGCATCCCGGCGATCTCAGCCACCATCTTCTCCAGGAAGGCCTCGCGCTCCGGGGCGGCCTCCGCCAGGCGCGCCTGGATCTCGGCGTTGGGGCCGGGATACAGGATGGCGAAACACCGGTCCTCGAACTCATGCTTGATCTCCTGGACACCGAGGCGGTGGGCCAGCGGCGCGTAGACGTCGAGGGTCTCACGCGCCACCCGAGCCTGCTTCTCGTCCCTCAGAGCGTGGACGGTGCGCAGGTTGTGGAGGCGGTCGAAGAGCTTGATGATCAGGACCCGGACGTCCTGCGCCATGGCCACGACCATCTTCCGGATCGTGGCGGCCTGCGCCTGCTCCCGGTTGCTGAAACGGACCCGGTCGAGCTTGGTCACGCCGTCGATGAGGCGGGCCACCTCGTCGCCGAAACTGGACCGGAGCTGGTCCATGGTGACGTCGGTGTCCTCGACGGTGTCGTGGAGGAGCGCCGCGGCGACGGTCGGGGCGTCCAGGCCGTAGTCAGCCAGCATCTCGGCGACCGCGATGGGGTGGGTGATGTACGGATCCCCCGTCTTGCGGACCTGGCCCTCGTGGGCGGCTGCAGCCAGCTCGTAGGCGCGGACGATCAGGTTGACGTCCCCTCCGGGATGATGGTCGACGAAGGAGTCGACCAGGCGGACGATGGCCCCGGGGACCTCGATCTCAGTCGTATCGGACGAGGGCATGGATCGGCACTCCGTCGAGCATCTGATTCCCGGACAGGAAGACCAGCTCGATGAACACCGCGAACCCCACCACATCGGCCCCGATGCTGCGGAGCAGCCGCACCGCCGCAGCTGCCGTTCCGCCCGTGGCGATCACGTCGTCCACCAGGAGGACCTTCTCCCCCTCGTGCACGGCATCGACGTGGATTTCGAGGGAGTCGGTCCCGTATTCGAGGGTGTAGTCCTCGCGGATCGTCTGGAACGGCAGCTTTCCCGGCTTTCGGATCGGCACGAAGCCGGCACCGAGCGCCAGCGCCACCGGGGCCGCCACAGTGAAGCCTCGTGCTTCGATACCGGCCACGCGGGTGACTCCTGAGTCCCGAAAGGGCGCCGCCATCGCCTCGACCAGATTGTCGAACGCGACCGGATCAGCCAGAACCGGCGTGATGTCCTTGAACACCACCCCCGGCTCGGGGAAGTCCGGGATGTCCCGGATCAGGGAGCGGAGGTCTTCCACGCCTTGAAGTCTACGGAGCCGTCAGGCTTCGTCCGCGCCTACGCGGTTGCCGATGGCCCTCCGCGCCACTCGAATCCGGCCTTCCTCCACCTGGAGGACCACGCTCTCGTCGTCCATCGAGACCACGGTCCCATGGATGCCGCCGATGGTCCTGACCTGATGACCGACCTGGAGATTGGCCGCCAGCTCCTGCTGGGCCTTCATGCGCTTGCGTTGCGGTCGGATGATCAGGAAGTAGAAGACGGCGCCCATCAGGACCAGGAAGATGAGAGACGAATAGGGGCTGGCCGCCGCAGAGTCCTGGGCGAAGAAGACGACGTTCACGATTCCTCCGGTAGGTGTGGGCCGGAGGTTAGGCGGAGCCTGACTGCAACGGCGACCCGGCGCGGCGGGCTTTCACTTCGTCGGCGAATGCGTCGAACCGCCCGGCGGCCACGGCGTCGGCCGCGGATTCCATGAGCCGAGCGAGATACCAGAGGTTGTGGATGGTGAGCAGACGGTGGCCGGTCAGCTCCTTGGTCCGGACGAGATGGCGCAGGTACGCCCGCGGATGCCGGGCACAGGTCGGGCATCCGCACCCCTCCTCGATCGGGCCCGAATCTCTCTCGAACTCGGCCCGCTTCAGGTTGAAGTCGCCATGCGAGGTCATGACCCGCCCGTGTCGCGCCAGCCGCGTCGGAATCACGCAGTCGAACATGTCCGCGCCGCGGGCCACCGCATCGAGCAGGCCTTCGGGATCTCCGAGGCCCATCACGTACCGGGGCTTGGCTGGCGGCAGATTGGCCGCAACGATCTCGAGAGCGCGGTTGCGCTCATCCAGGGTCTCCCCCACCGCTAGCCCTCCGATTCCGAAGCCGGGAAAGTCGAGCTGCGCCGTCGCGATCGCACTCTCGGCCCGCAAATCGGGCTCGGTGCCACCCTGGACGATCCCAAAGAGTGCTTGATCCTCCCTCTGGTGTGCCTCGAGGCTGCGCTCGGCCCAGCGAAGCGTCCTGTGCATCTCCGCCTCCACCACTTCTCTCGGTGCCGGCAGCCCGACACACACATCGAGGGCCATTGCGATGTCGGCGCCGAGTTGCTCCTGGAAGCGCATGGAGTCTTCGGGAGTGAGGTGCACCCTGCTCCCGTCGTAGACGGAGCGGAATTCGGCGCCCTCCTCGGAGATGCGAGGGTCGAGCGAGAAGACCTGGAACCCGCCCGAGTCGGTGAGGATCCCGCGATCCCACCCCATGAAGTCGTGCAGCCCTCCCATCTCCGCGACCAGGTCCGCGCCGGGACGGAGCATGAGGTGATAGGTGTTGGCGAGGATGACGCCGACTCCGATCGCCTCGAGGTCGGTCGGATCGACGGCCTTCACCGTTGCCCGGGTCCCCACAGGCATGAACATCGGCGTACGGAAGCGCCCATGTGGAGTGTCGAGCCAGCCCGACCGGGCCGACCCGTCGGAGGCGACTTCGCTCCAGGTGACGGGGGTCATGGCTGCCAAGGCTACGGATCTCGTCTCGCTGCCAGCATGGCGTCGCCGAACGACAGGAAGCGATAACCCCGCCGGAGAGCGGTCTCGTATGCCGTCCGCCACTCCGGGCCCATGAATGCGGCGACGAGGACGATCAGGGTCGACGCCGGCAAGTGGAAGTTGGTGACGAGCAGGTCGACCACGGAGAACCTCGATCCGGGAGTGAGGAACAGGTCGGTGGAGCCGGACCCGGATCGCACGAGCCCGTCCCCCGCCGCCCTGCTCTCCAGCGTCCGCACCACGGTGGTCCCCACGGCGACCACCCGGCCTCCGACCTCCCTCGTCGAGGCGATGGCGTCCGCGGTCACCTGCGGGACCGAGCACCACTCCGAGTGCATCCGGTGCTCGGAGACCTCCTCCGTTGCCATCGGGCGGAAGGTGTCCAGCGAGACATGGAGGTCGACGGTCGCGATGCCCACCCCGCGACGGGCCAGGCTGTCCACCACCTCCGGGGTGAAGTGGAGGCCGGCCGTGGGGGCAGCGGCCGACCCGGTTGCGGTCGCGAACACCGTCTGATACCGCTCCGGGTCGTCGAGATGGCCGATGAAGTAGGGCGGCAGCGGCATGGTCCCGATCCGCTCCAGCAGGGCTTCGCCGTCATCGTGTTCCAGGCGCACCCGCACCAGGCCTTCACCGAGGTTGTCTTCGATCACTGCCGAGCCCTCGGCCAGTTCGATGACCACACCGGACCGGAGACGACGAGCCGGCCGCGCCAGCGCCTCCCACGACCCGTCCGGGAGCCGCTCGAGAAACAGGAGCTCGACCCTCCCCCCGGAGCCCTCACGGGTGCCTTCGATGCGGGCATGGCGGACTCTGGTCTCGTTGACGATCACCAGGTCTCCCGGTTCGAGGAGTTGGGCCAGGTCGCGAAAGCGGTGGTCGGTCATGTCCCGCGTGTCGAGGAGACGTGACGAGTCCCGGGGCTCAGCGGGCTCCTGGGCGATCGCCCCCTCGGGGAGCGTGTATTCGAAGTCGGCGACCCGCACGAGGCGAGAGTAGGTCGATCAGAGGAGCGAGCCCTGCGGGGGCTCCGGCTGCGAGATGCCCAGATGGGCGTATGCGCGTTCGGTGGCCACTCGGCCACGCGGGGTCCTCTTGAGGAGGCCGGACTGGAGCAGGAAAGGCTCGTAGGCGTCCTCCACGGTCTCCGGCTCCTCCCCGACGGCGATGGCCAGCGTGGAGAGGCCCACCGGGCCGCCGCCGAAGCGTTCCACAACGGCTTCGAGGATCGCACGGTCGACCTTGTCCAATCCGAGGACGTCCACTTCGTAGACGTGAAGGGCCTCCTCGGCGGCTTTCTCGTCGACCACGCCCGACGCCCGAGCCACGGCGTAGTCGCGGACGCGGGCCAGCAGGCGGTTGGCGATGCGCGGGGTGCTGCGGCTCCGCTTCGAAATCAGCTCGGCCGCCCCGGGAGTGATGTCGATCTCGATGATGCCGGCGGCACGGATGATGATCTTCGCCAGGTCCTCCGGCTCGTAGTAGTCGAGCTTCTCGTCGATGCCGAAGCGATCGCGAAGAGGGGCGGTGACCTTGCCCTTCCGCGTGGTGGCGCCGACCAGGGTGAAACGCGGCAGATCGATGCGGATCGACTGGGCGGTCGGTCCCTTGCCGAGGACGACATCAAGTTGGAAGTCCTCCATCGCCGGATACAGCACCTCCTCGACGGCGCGAGGCAGGCGATGGATCTCGTCGATGAAGAAGACGTCCTGATGGTTGAGATTGGAGAGGATCGCGGCGAGATCGCCCGGCCGCTCCAGGGCGGGGCCGGACGTGACCCGAAGGGACACCCCCTTCTCCGCGGCCACGATCGCCGCCAGGGTGGTCTTGCCCAGCCCCGGCGGGCCGGAGAGGAGGATGTGATCGAGGGGGCGGTTCTCCTTCACGGCCGCTTCCAGCGAGATCCGCAGGCGGTTCTTGACCTTCTCCTGCCCGATGAACTCGTCCAGGTTCCTCGGCCGCAGCGACAGCTCGGTGTCGTCTTCGATGGTGGGGTTGAGCAGGCTGTCCTCGCGCACGGCTACCTCATCTTGCCGAGGCTCTGCAGGGCAGACCGAATCTGGGAGGACAGCGGCTCGTCGGGATCGACGTCGCCGATGACCTCGTTGATCTCTGGCGTCGAGTACCCGAGGCCCTCGAGAGCAGAGCGGACGGCAGACAGGTCACTCCCCGAGACCGTCTCGACAGACCTTCCGGCCAACTTCGGGGCGAGCTCGAGGACCATCTTCTGCGCCCCCCTCTTACCCACTCCCGGGGCGACGGTGAGGGCGTCTGGATCGTCCGAGACGATTGCCCTGATGACATCGACCGAGCTCATCGATCCGAGAATGGCCATGGCGACCTTGGGCCCGACGCCGCTGGCCGTGTTGAGGATGCGGAAGAGGTCGCGGTCCTGCTCCGAGGCGAACCCGTAGAGGCTCATCTCCTCCTCGCGGACGTGCATGTGCGTGTGGACGACGATCTCCTCGCCGACCCCCGGCAACGACGCCAGGTCCTTCGGGGTCATCCGCACTTCGTAGCCGACACCCCCGACCTCCACACAGAGGCTCCCGTCACGGGTCGAGACCACGATGCCGCGGAGTCGACCGATCATCGTGCGGCCCCGATCGGCGCCACCCGGAGGTGACAGAGGGCGATGGCGAGGGCATCAGAGGCATCGGCGGGCGACGGCGGTGTGGCGAGGCGCAGCAAGCGGGCGACCATCGCCTGCACCTGGGCCTTGTCAGCCGATCCGTCTCCGGTGACGGCCGACTTGACCGCGGTCGGCACGTACTCGCTGACCGGGACGCCGGCGCGGCCCGCGGCCAGGAGCACCACGCCTGAGGCGCGCCCGACCGACATTGCGGTCTGCAGGTTCCGATTGGTGAAGAGCGTCTCCAAGGCGATGGCATCGGGACGTGTCTCTTCGAGCAGGTCGTTCAGGCTGTCGTAGAGCTCGACGAGCCGCTTCGAGATGGGCTGGTCGGGATCCGTGCGGATCACGCCCGCCTTCGCGGCCCTGGGCGGCTGGGTCCCCTCGACCAGGCCGTATCCGGTCACCGACAACCCGGGGTCGATCCCAAGTACGAACATGTGTTCTGACAGTAGCCGCATCGCCCGACGAGGAACAGCCTTTCAACGGTCGAGGGGGTACTGAAGCAGGAGGGTCGTATGGCGATTCCGAGCCAGCCCGTACAGAGCACTGCCATCGGGTGCCAGCAAGGTTGGCCAACCGGGAGCCCCGATCAAGGTCCACTGCATTGTTGATGAGTCGAAGATCAGCGGATCGCAAAGGAACCCATACATGCCGCCCGGGATGGTCTGGGCCCTGGGGTAGCTCTCGCAGGCGGCCGGATGGTCGGGCAGGAGTTCCCAGGAGCCCTCCCTGAACAGCGCCGCCTCGCGGTCGTAGTTCCAACCGATGAGCCCCAAGCCGTCCGCCCACCCGATGCCGGGCGCCTGGCCGTCGATCGGGATACCGGGCAGTTCCGTCCAACCGACTCCGGGTTCGTAGCGGATTACCACGGGGTTGCGATCGCCAATCACCTCGTTTCGCGATCCCTGACGGACTCCCGCCACGTAGAGGTTGGTGCCGTCGGTGGTCACGTCTCCCACGTTGATGAACGCTGGTACCGGGTCCAATGAACGCCAGGACATCTCCTCAGGGTTGAACACCACGACCGTAGGCTCCGGGCCTCTTTCCACCAGGTACAGCTCGCCATCGATGACGGCCGAACCCAGCACTCCTCCCACCGCCGGGCGTGGGATCTCACTCCAGGCCAGAGTCTCGACGTCAAGAATCAGGGTGACGGAGGTCAGGTAGACCACCAAGTCACCAACGGCAGCCTCATACGCCTCGGACATCCAGCGCCTGTGCGGTTCCGGCACCCGCTCGCCCAACCGCCAACTCCCGTCGTAACCGATGAACACCGACTCGCTGTCCCTTGTGATGATCACCATCCCGTTCTCTGTGGGGACATTGCTCATGTCGAGATTGCCGTAGGGGAAAGGTATTTCAGCCATCTCGACCCACCCAGGCGGGATCCGGGTCCGGGACAGCTCGAGTGCGAACTTGGCGACGTGGACTCGAGGGACGGCACTCAGTTTTGTCATCCATTCATCGATGGGGCTGTCGTCGTATAGCGGTACCAATCCGAATGCCACCCAATCTCCTGGTATTGGCCCCGTTTGCCGAATTCGAGCCCACTCGCTCGCCGCTCCCGCCAGGCTTCCTTTCGCGAGCCTCTCTGATGAATGCACCTCGATCAGACCATCAATGCGCCTCGCGACATCGTCGGCCTGATCTGACGGTGTGAGCACAACGATGGCGACCTCGTCTGCGACGGGAAAGCGGCGGCGAACCTGCGGCATGAATGACTCGAATTCGAACGGACTCGGCTGAGTCGTAGTAGGAGAGGCAATCGCGCACGTCGCGGTGCCGATCCGGATTTCGTAGACCGCCCAGACGGATCTGTTCTGGCGGAACACCAACGAGCCTCTCGCTTCACCGTTCGGCCCATCCAGGAGGTAGCAGAGCTGTGGTGACTCGACCTGACCGAACACCTCCCGGCCGACCCTGATCTCCAACGGGGCTCCACGGGATGCCGAGATCTCTGCGAGGCTTTGGTAGTTCAATGAGGCCTTCGGATGGCTCACTTCCGAGGCGCGCACGAAATCACCCGACGCCACGGCGTCCCAGAACTCCTCCCCCACCTGGGCAGCTGAAACGGCATCGAATGTGGCGGTGTCGCGCTCCGACAGGAACGCAAAGGCGGCCACACCTACGAGAACTACTCCAACGATCCCGGCGAGGAAGATCCCAATGCCCGATTTAGGTCCGGGTCGCTCCGGACCCAGGGCCAGAGTGGTCAGTTCGTCGAATGCTGGCCCGGCGGGAGCGCCTTCCACGAAAGGCCGCAGCCCGGTGCGGAATGCGGACCGAACACGGTCGTCAGTCATCGAGCACCCCTTCGAGCCGCGAACGCGCGTCGTGGATGTAGCGGCGGAGCGTGCCGGGGAGCACCCCCATCACCTTGGCCGCCTCCGATGGAGCGAGGTCCTCCCAGTACACGAGGTACACCGCGGCGCGCTGTTGCATAGGCAGCGTGGCTACCGCGCGCACCAGGTCGGGCGACGAGTAGGTGTCCACGACATTCGGGTTGGGATCGATTCGGGAGAGCGCCGCCGCCTCTCTGCCCTGTCGGCGAGCCTGCGAACGGGCACGGTTCAGCACCGAGCGCATCAGGTACGCCTTCGGATCGCCCAACGACGTAAGCGTTCGCTTCTGCAGGGTCGACACCATCACCTCTGAAACCAGGTCGGCGGCGTTCTGCCACCCGACGAGCGAGGATGCGAACCGCATCAGAGGCTCACGAAGCTTCTCGTAGATCTCTCGGTCCGTCATCCGTTCATCACCTATAGAACGCCGCAGAGTCATACAGCGTTGTGTCCATTCGGATCAGGCTGGCAGAAGTGAGCAGAGGAAGTAGGAGTGCCGCCCGGTCCTACGGCGCCCGGGACGGGGGTCGTCGGAATCGGATTCGTCCGTGGTTGGGGTGGTGGTAGATCTGGTATCCCCACT
>CAYLYQ010000040.1:9809-18497 GCA_964388105.1 uncultured Acidimicrobiaceae bacterium | reverse complement strand
GCCTGGGAGTTGATCGAGTCCAACCCGAACGCGCCCCGCGACTCCTCCTTGTCGCTCCTCGACTACCGGGAGCTCTGGCTGGGGAAGGGGAGGTTCCCGCATTCGCCTCCGGTGTCCGAGGTGATGGCCACCAAGGCGGCCATCGGCGCCCTGCTGGCGGAGGGGCCCGAATCGGCCCACGCTCGCCACGCCCGGGCCGCCCGGGCCGTCTGGGAGGGGGCGGTCGCCATGGGCTTGACCCCTTGGGCCTCGCGGAGGGAGATAGCGTCGCCATCGGTCACCGCGGTCCGTGTCCCCGAGAACCTCATCGCCTCCGAGATCGCGGCCCACATCCGCTCCAAGTACGGTGTGTTCCTGGTCGACTCCGGCCCGACACTCCGGATCGGGCACATGGGGGAGACCTCCCGCGGCATGTACCCGATTGTCGGGCTCGCCGCCCTGGGGCGCGGCCTGGCCGACTTCGGTATGGAGATCGACATCGGGAGAGGCATCGACGCGGCCCTGGCGGTGCTCTCCGAAGAGGGTGTGTGAACTGTTGACACTCAACAGCACCGCTGGCAGAATCGGCTCGGATCGTCTCCGGGAAGGAAAGGCTCAACGATGACACCGCATTTCGGGGTCAACCTCAACAACCGCGAGCCGCTGATCGCCCCGGATTACACGCTGCAGGACCTGCTGCATCTGTCGGAGGTGGTCGAGGGGCTCGGCTTCGAGTCCGTGTGGGTCGGCGACAGCCTCTTCTCCAAGCCGCGGTACGAGGCGATCAACCTCCTGTCGGCGATCTCGCAGCGGACCGATCGGGTCCAACTCGGCACATCGTGCCTGGTGACGAGCACCCGCAACCCCCTGTACCTCGCCCTCGAGTGGGCCACCCTCGACCACCTCTCGGGCGGCCGCACGATCCTCGGCGCCTGCATGGGCAATCCCGAAGAAGGGGTGCGGCGCGAGTTCGCCGCCCTGGGGCTCGACTACTCCAAGCGCGCCTCGATCTTCGAGGAGGGGCTCGAGGTCATCAAGCAGTTGTGGTCGAAGGGCTCCGTCACCTTCAAGGGTGACCACTTCGACTACGACGACGTCAGCTTCTACTCAGGCACGGAGATGGGCCCGCTGCAACCGGTCCAGCCGGAGCTGCCGATCTGGGTCGTCTCCAACATCAGGCTCACCGGGGAGCTGCAGCCGGACGTGGCCCGCAAGCGGATGGAGCGGTCATGCCGGCGAATCGTCGACTACGGGTCGGGTTGGCTGACCTGCTGCCGCGCCCGGCACAGCAACGAGGTGACCGAGCAGCTGGCGACCCTCCGGTCCTACGCCGACGACACGGGCGCCAACATCGACGACCTGGCGGTCGCCTATCAGGTGACGATGAACATCGGCGACTCGGAGGAGGCCAGCCAGAACGCCATCGGCGAGTACATCAGCCAGTACTACCCGGAGCTGAGCAAGTCGGTCGACCTCGGCAACTGGGGGCCCGTCGGCACCCCCGACCAGATCATCGCCTGGCTCAAGGAGTTCCAGGAGGCCGGCGTGACCCACTTCGTGTGCCGCTTCGGCGACATGGACCAGTTCGGACAAGTCGAGAGATTCGCCAAGGACGTGCTCCCGGCGTTCGTCGACGCCTAGAGAAAGGATCTGACATGGACGAGACACCGCGCTCCGAAGCGGACATGCGGGCATCGGCGGAGCTCATCGTCGACACTTGCTTCGAGGTAACCGAAGGTGACGTGGTCACGATCATCACCGACGACCGACGCAAGGACGAGGCGGAGATGGTGGCCACCGTCGTCGCCGAGCGCGGCGGCTGGCCTGTGGTCATGAACAACGAGACCCAGGTGCGCAGGGCACTCGCGGACACGCACTTCCCGATGGCGCCGCCGCGCAACCTGCACACGGCGATGGTGACCGCGGACGACATCATCATCATGACCAACCTCGAGTGGGCCAACCGGTTCGCCCACACCAAGGCGGTCAAGGAATCGGTGGCCAACAATGCCCGTGTCGCCTCGATCGAGGAGGGCTTCGGTCGATGGCTCATCTCAGTAGACGACATCCAGAAGACCATCGCCAACGCCGAGAAGGCCACCGCGCTCCTCGCCGGCAAGGAGTGGGTGCGCATCACCTCGCCGGGCGGAACCGACGTCAGGGTGAACATCGACAAGCGGCCCGCCCTCTGCATGGTCCCCGTCAAGAAGCCGGGCGTGATGATGGCCCCGGTTCCCCTCTGGGGGGAGGTCGCATTCGCCGCCCACGAGTCGAGCACCGAAGGGAAGATCGTCGTCGACGGGAACATGCTCGGCATCGGCGTTCCCGGGCACGTCTCGGAGCCGATCATCTGGCACGTCGAGGGCGGTGAGTACAAGGCGATCGAAGGCGGTGCCGACGCGCAGCGTCTCAAGGACACCATCGCAGGGGTCCCCAACATCGAGACGATTGCCGAGTTCGCCTTCGGGACGAGTGACTTCGCTCCGATCGGGTCGCCATCCGAGAAGGGACGCAAGGGCACCGCTCACTTCGCTCTGGGTGACAACGAGAACTGCTACCCGGGCGGACAGAACGTGAGCCCGCTCCATCTCGACGGGGTGAGCCACAACGTCAGCATCCAGATCGAAGAGACCGGCGAGTACATCGTCAAGGAAGGTGTCTGGCAGCTGTGAGCACGGTGACCGTGGTCGGATTGGACGAGGTCGAACCCATCGAGCTCCCGGGTGGGAGCTGGAGTCGACTGATGGTCCACGAAGGCACGGCATCGGCCGCGGGCACCACCCTCGGGTTCTCGGTCTTCAACCCGGGAACCGAGACGAGCCACATGTCGCACGACACCGAAGAGCTCGCATATGTGGTCTCCGGCAGGGGCCTCCTGAGGTTGGACGACGGCGAAGTCCGGCTCGCCCCGGAGTCGGCCTGTCACATCCCCGCGGGCGTCTGGCACACCGTGGTCAACGACGACACCGAGGCTCCGATGTCGATGGTCTTCGTGTTCGCATCTCCCGGATATCCACCGACGGAGCGCCGGGACCGCCAGGACGGTTCGGGCCCGCGGTGATGGTCACGGGCAAACCTCCCGCCTCCGAGCAGGAGGCTGTCGACCAGGTGGTCGTGGCCAGCCGCATCGCCGCGTCCGCCGGCTACGAGGACCTGACCCTCGGTCACGTCAGCGTGCGCGGCCCGGACGGTGAGTCCATGTTCATCAAGCGGAAGGGAATGGCTCTCGGGAGCGTGAGCCACGACGACGTGGTTCGTGTCGATCTCCACGACCCCGAAGCGCTGAAGGCACCGGGCATGCACCTCGAGGCCGTCATGCACGTCGAGGCGTACAAGGCGCGTCCCGACGTCGGCTCGGTGATCCACGGGCATCCTCTCTACGCCACGGCGCTCGGCGCCAGCGAAGGGAGCCTGCAACTCGTCTCCCACGACTCGGTGCTCTTCCACGAAGGGGTGGGCCTCTACACGGACTCGGCCGACCTCGTCACCACTCCGGAGCAGGGACGGAAAGTCGTCGACGCCCTCGGGCAGCGGCGGGCCGTCCTCCTGCGCAATCACGGAGTCATGCTGGTGGGCGAGGACGTTCGCTGGACGATCCTGGCCGCCCTGACCCTGGAGCGCGCCCTCCGGATTCAGCGAGTCGCCAGTTCCTTCGGTGAGCTGAGCCTGATCCCCGACGACACCGCGTCCGAGCTGTTCTACCAGAAGTACCGCGATCACTTCCTCGACGAGTACTGGGGTAACTGGATCCAGGCGCTCGGGTGAATCCGTGAGCCAGATCAGGGCCGTTCTCAACGGAGCCACGATCGAGAGGGAGGTCGAAGACCACGTCCTGCTGATCGACTTCCTGCGCGAGGAGATGGGTCTCACCGGCGTGAAGCGCTCATGCGAGGTCCAGGTCTGCGGCGCATGCACGGTCCTGGTCGACGGGAAGCCGATCAGCTCGTGCTGCTACCTGGCGGTCGATGTCGACGGCACCTCGGTGGAGACCATCGAAGGGGTCGTGGGAACGGAGTTCTTCGAGCGGGCTTCGGACGCGTTCATGCGGCACGCCGCCGTCCAGTGCGGGTTCTGCACGCCGGGCTTCGTCCTCACGCTCAAGTGGCTCGACGCCGAGAACCGGGTGTCCGACCCCGAGGACCTCAAAGAGGAGCTGCGGGGGAATCTCTGCAGGTGCACCGGCTACAAGGGTGTCCTGGAGGCTGCCGAAGTGACATTGAGGCCGCGATGACGACGCTGCTGACGCCATCGACGCACAGAGTCGCCGGAGTCGCCGGAGCCTCGGTGGAGAGGATCGACGGCAGGGCCAAACTGGAGGGCCGGGCCGAGTACGTCGGCGACATGGAGGTCGCCGGCATGGTCCACGGGAAGGTCCTTCGCAGCCCCCACGCCCACGCCCGCATCGTCTCGATCGACACTGACAGGGCCGCCGCCATGCCCGGAGTGGTCGGAATCCTCACCGCCGACGACCTCGCCGATCTGGACGCCACCTACGGCCATGCCATCAGGGACCGTCCGGTGATCGGCGACGGCAGGGTCCGTTTTGCCGGCGAGCCCGTCGTCGCGATCGCCGCGGAGACCGAGGAGCAGGCCGAGGACGCGCTGCGGATGGTGGAGGTTCGCTACGAAGTGCTCGATCCGATGGTGACGATCGACGATGCGCTGGCGCCCGGGGCGGCGGAGATCCACGAGGGCCTCAACCGCGACGGCTTCGCCCACGGCCTCGGCGTCCTCCCCGATCGCGATGGAAACGTCTGCTATCGGTACGGCTTCGAGCGCGGAGAGGTCGAGGACGCGTTCGCGGCCGCGGACATCGTCGTCGAGGGGGAGTACCGGTTCCCGGCCGTGTACCAGTACGCCATGGAGACCCACTCGGTCATCGCCCACCATCGGGGTGACGAGATCGTGATGTGGGCCAACTGCCAGCATCCCTACCTCGTGCGGGCCGAGATCGCCTCCGTGTTCGGCGTCGCGGTCGACAAGGTGAGGGTGATCGTCCCCTACCTCGGCGGCGGGTTCGGCTCCAAGTCGTACACCAAGATGGAGCCCATCACCGTGGCTCTGTCCCGGCAGGCCGGTCGTCCCGTGAGGATCGTCAACCGCGTCGACGAGTCGATGGTCACGACCCGACGGCATGGCATGAAGGCGCGCATGCGCACGGCCGCCACCAGCACCGGGGAGCTCCTGGGCCGAGAGGTCGAGATCTGGCTGGACACCGGCGCGTACGCCGACAACGGGCCGAGGGTGACCGCCACCGCGGGCGACGCCGGGCCCGGGCCGTACCGTTGGCCGGCCATCAAGGTCGACGCGCACTGCGTCTACACCAACACCGCCCCGGCCGGCTCGTACCGGGCGTTCGGTGCCACCCACCTGCAGTGGATTGGGGAGAGCCAGATCGACGAGGTTGCCCGACGGGCCGGGGTCGATCCGCTGGAGTTCCGGATTCGTCACCTGCTGCAGCGAGGCGAGGAGGTGCGGCCCGGCGGCAAACCGCTCGATGCCGACCTGATCGGAGACGTGCAGAAAGCGGCCGCAGCCGTCGGCTGGGGTCGGGAGCGGATCACCGATCGCGGTCTCGGGGTGTCGGTCGGTCTCCTTGCCGCCGGCGCCCACCCGGTGTCGATGGCCGCGGTCCGGATGGAGGCCGACGCCAAGGTCTCGGTGATGGTGGCCTCGACGGAGATGGGCCAGGGCGCCCGGACCGTCATGGCGCAGATAGCCGCCGAGGTGCTCGCCATCCCTGTCACGGATGTCCGGGTCGACGGCGCGGACACGAGGTTCACTCCTTATGACAGATCCACCGGCGCGTCGAGGTCGACGACCGTTGCCGGCAAGGCGGTGGAGAACGCCGCCCGCAAAGTCCTCGACGACCTGCTCGACACCGCCTCCGCAGTGTTCGGGGTCGACCCCGACCAGATGGCCATCGCCGACGGGTCGGTCCACTACGGCGGAGAGGCCCTCTCCTATCGGGAGCTGATCAAGCGACGATTTGGTTTCGTCGGCGGTGAGATCACCGGCCACGGTGAGGTCAAGCCGCAGGCAGGAGGCGGCTCCTACGCCGAGGGGCCGGTGTTCTGGGAGGTCTGCGTCGGTGCGGCCGAAGTCGCCGTCGACCGGGCCACCGGCATGGTCGAGGTGCTGCAGACGGCGACGATCGCCGATGTGGGCAAGGCGATCAACCCCCTCCTCGTGGAACGGCAGGACGAGGGCGGTTCGATCCAGGGGCTGGGCAACGCCATGTTCGAGGAGATGCACTTCGGTGCCGACGGGACCCTGCTCAACGACACACTCCTCGATTACAGGGTCCCGAGCACGGTGGACATCCCCGAGCGGATGACGACCATCGTCGTCGAGAACGCGGACGGGCCCGGGCCGTTCGGCGCCAAAGGCTGTGGGGAAGGCGCCCTCGCCGCCGTGCCCGCCGCATTGGTCAACGCCCTTGCCGACGCGGGGATACCGATGACAGAACTACCGCTGACTCCCGAACGGGTGTGGCGGCGAATCCAGGAAATTCAGCAAGGGAGCAGCACGGGCTCCCCAGACGGTCAGGAGGTGGCGGGATGAGCGAGTTCAAGAGGGTGGCAGTCGTGGGCACGGGGACCATGGGGCCGGGCATGGGCAGCGTCATGTCCAGGGCGGGGGCCCACGTGACGCTCTACGACCTCGACGAGGCCGCGCTCGACCGGGCGCGAGAAGGAACCAAGCTGGCAACCTCCATCCTGGATCGCCTTGGCGTCGCCGACCAGGGCGGGACGATCGACTTCCAGACGGATCTGGAGGCAGCGGTGGCCGGAGCCGACCTGGTCGTGGAGGCCGTTCCGGAGCAGTTGGCCCTGAAACAGCAGGTGTTCGCCCAGTTCGAGGATCTGGTTCCAGTGGAGACGGTGCTGGCGTCCAACACCTCCGGGATACCGATCACCTCTATCGCCGAGCACCTCGAGCGGCCGGAGCGCATCGTCGGGATGCACTGGTCCAACCCGCCCCATCTGATCCCGATGATCGAGGTCATCCCCGGAGAGAAGACCGCACCCGAAACGGTGGACCGGCTCTCCGATTACATCAGGTCGTTCGGCTACGAGGCCGTGGTCGAGCGAGAGGTTCCCGGGTTCGTGGAGAACCGGATCCTCTACGCCATCCTCAGGGAGTGCATCGACCTGGTCGAGAGAGGCATCATCAGCCAGGAGGACATGGACACGTGCGTCCGGTGGGGTATCGGATACAAGCTGGCCGTGATCGGCCCCATGGAGCTCCTCGACATGGCCGGTCTCGACATCTACAAGAGTGTCGGCTCCTACCTCAACGCCGACCTGTCGACCTCGGGTGATGTGTCGCCGATGATCCACGACCGCGTCGCAGCCGGGCGGTTGGGGATGAAAACGCTCGGCGGCATCTACGACTACACACCGGAGAAGGTTGCCGCCCGGAGGGCAGCCATTGCCGGGTCGCTCGTGGCGGTGCGCAAGGCGATCGAGGAAAGCCGGCGCTGAAGGTCCCCGTTGCTCCTTCCCCGATTCCTCGTTCATCGCCCGGCCTCCGTGGGGGAGGCCCTTGCCCTCAAGTCCGACCTGGGCGACGACGCCGCGTTCTACGCCGGCGGGACCGAGTTGCTTCTCGTGATGAAGCTCGGGTTGGCCGAGTACGGGCACCTCATCGACCTGAAACAGATCGCGGAGCTGTCTGAGCTCACGGTGGAGGATGGAACGGTGTCCGTCGGTGCCCTCGTGACACACGACCGCGTTTCCTCAGACTCGGGTGTGGCGGCCGCCTTCCCCGAGCTGGCCGGCATGGCGAAGAGAATCGGTAACAGCCGTGTCCGGAGCGCAGGCACGGTCGGAGGCAACCTGGCCTTTGGAGACCCCCACTCCGATCCGGCCACATTTCTCACCGCGCTGGGAGGAGTGGTCCACCTCACCGACGCCTCAGGATCGGACCGCGCGGTGAACGCTGCCGAGTTCACCCTTGCGCCCTACATGACCGTTCTGGAAGAAGGCGAGATGATCCGATCCGTGGAGATTCCTCTGCCCGCACCCGGCACCACCGTGGTGCACCGGCACCTCCGGTTCCGGGAGCGTCCGGCGCTCACCATCACGGTTGCGGTCGGTGACGGCCAGTCGGCAGCGGCGGTGGCCGTCGGCTCTGTCGTCCCGGTTCCGGTGCGACTCGGCTCCGTCGAGGCCCTGGTGACCGGGGCGTCGGGGGACGCGGGACACGACGAGATCAAGGAGGCGGCGGCAGCTTCGATCGAGCCGACCGACGACCTGGACGGGACAGCGGAGTACAAACGGGTGCTCGCTGCGGAGATGGTGGCGCGGGCCGTTACCGACGCCCTGAAGCTGAGAAGGGGTCCGACATGGAACTGAGCAACCGCTTCTTCATGCCTGTTGGACCGGAGGACGCCTGGGAGTCGCTTCTCGACTTCGAGAAGGTGGCCAGGTCGATGCCCGGGGCCACGCTGACTCGGGTCGATGGCGACGACCTCGAAGGAAGCGTCGTCGTGAAGCTCGGCCCCATGCGTATCACGTACGAGGGGACGGCGAGGATCATCACCCGCGACCGGGATGGGCGCCGTCTCGTAATGGAGGCCAACGGGAAGGAGACACGGGGGAGCGGCACGGCCTCGGCTCGAGTCGAGGCTCTTCTGGAGGGCTCCGAAGGCGGCACCGAGGTCACCATCCTCTCCTCGGTCGACGTCAGCGGAAGACCCGCCCA
>CAYLYQ010000040.1:0-9709 GCA_964388105.1 uncultured Acidimicrobiaceae bacterium | reverse complement strand
GGGTCGGAGTTGTCGGAAGTGGCGATCGCCGAGCAGCTCGGCATCTCACGGGGACCGGTACGAGAGGCCATGGGGCGCCTCCGGGCCGAAGGGCTGGTCGAAGTGCGCCCTCGCCGCGGTGCCGTCGTCGCGTCGCTCACGCGGAAAGAGTTCCTCGAGGCGTATCAGGTGCGCATCGCCTTGGAGGTGTCGGCGATTCGGTTCGGAGTGGAGAACAGCACACCCGAGGCGTTGGTCGCGATCGAGGACCTGATGGAGGCGCTGGAGGAGCGGGCGAAGGCCGAGGACGAGGACGGTTTCTTCGAGTTGAACCGGAAGCTGCATCGTGCGTTCTGCGAGCTGGCTGGAAACGACACACTCCTCAACATCTACGACCGGCTCATTGCCCGGATGGTGCGCTACAGCCACCGGTCGGCGAAGTTGCGGGGCGACCTGGTCTCATCGACCGCCGAACACAAGGCGATCCTGAAGGCTGTGAAGGCGGGTGACGCCGACGGCGCGGCCCGTCTCATGGAGGAGCACATCAGCATCCCGCTACGGAGAGTCACCGAGTTGAACGACTCCGAGTGGGAAGGTCTCGCCCGGATCTGAGTCCGGTTCCCGGTTGGTGACGAGCGCCCTCACGGGGACAGCCGGAAGCGCTCCCACTGCTCATCGTCGCCGAGGCGATACGCGATCCGGTCATGAAGGCGGGACTTGCGGCCTTGCCAGAACTCCCAGTAGTCCGGTCGAAGGCGGTAGCCGCCCCAGTGGGGAGGCCTTGGGGGCTTCAGCCCGTATCTGACGCCGAATTCTGTTGCCTTGGTCACCAGGACCGCCCGGTTGGGAATCACGGCGCTCTGCTCCGAGGCCCACGCGCCGATCCGGTGCGCCAGAGGCCTCGTCTCGTAGTACGCATCGGAATCCTTCGGGTCGATGATCTCGACGACACCTTCGATCCGGACGACCCGTTCCAGAGCTACCCAGTGGAACTGGAGCGCGGCGTGAGGGTTGGACGCCAGGTCACGACCCTTCCGGCTGTTGTAGTTGGTGAACCAGACGATGCCTCTCTCGTCGAAGTCCTTGATCAGGACCACCCGTGTCGACGGCCGCCCATCGGGATCGACGGTGGCCAGGGTCATGGCGTTGGGTTCCGGCTCCTTCTTGGCTATCGCCTCTTCGAACCACTGGCCGAACTGCTGCATAGGCTGGTTCGGCAAGTCCTTCTCCTCCAGGCTGCCGAGCTCGTAGCTCTTCCGCAGTGCCCCGATTCTCTTGTCGCCCAAGATGTCCTCCTGTGAACTGTTGACAGTAGTACCCGGTCCTGCGACCTTCCCATCGTTAGCCTGATCGCTCGATGCTCGCCGCGTCCGCTTCCGACCCTGGAACGACTTCGTGGTTGGTGGTCGGGATCGGGCTGGCAGGCGGAGTCGCCCTCCTCCTCTTCGGCCTCGATCAGCTGACCACCGCCCTCCGTGAGGTCGCGGGCGACCGCCTGCGACTGCTGTTGCGCCGGGTCACCTCCAACCGCTGGCTGGGAGTGTTCGTTGGCGCCGCCGCCACCGCCGTGGTCCAGTCGTCGACGGCGACCACCGTCCTGGTGGTGGGGTTCGTTGCCGCCGGGCTGATGACCCTGGTCGGGTCGCTCGGCGTCATCCTCGGCGCCAACGTCGGCACCACGGTCACGGCCCAGATCGTCGCCTTCGACGTGGTCGACTGGGCGCTCGGGATCGTCGCCATCGGGTTCCTCGTCTCGGTGGTCGCCCGAGGCGACCGGTTCAAGGGCTGGGGCAAGGCGCTCCTCAGTCTCGGCCTCGTCTTCCTGGGGATGGGCGCCATGGGCGCGGCCATGTTCCCGGTGCGGGACGATCCGGGCTTCGTCGACCTCCTGGCGAGGCTCGACAACCCGATCCTCGGCGTGCTCGTCGGCGCCCTTGTTACCGCGGTGGTCCAGGCGTCCTCGGCGGTCATCGTCATGGTGATGGTCCTGGCCGCTCAGGGCCTGATCGGGCTCGAGCCGGGCATCGCCATCGTGATCGGGGCCAACATCGGGTCGTGTGCCACGGCTGTCATCGCCTCCCTGGGACGCAAGCCCGACGCCAAGCGCGCCGCCCTCGCCCACGTCATATTCAACATGACCAGCGGGATCCTCTGGCTCCTGCTGCTGACGCCGCTGGCGCGGCTGGCGGTCGCTGTCTCGCCGACCTATCCCGACCTGAGTGGCGCGGATCGCCTTGCCGCCGAGGTCCCGAGGCAGCTGGCCAACGCCCACACCATCTTCAACGCGGCGACCGTGATCATCTTCATTGGGCTCCTCCCTGCCGTGGCCCGGCTGCTCCACCGTCTGGTGCCCGAAGCTGTCGAACCGGAGCTCTCTGACCCGAGGTTCCTCGACTTCAAGCTCCTCGACACGCCGGCCATCGCCTTGGGAGCTGCAGCCCAGGAGACGGCTCGTCTCGGGGAGGTGGTGTCCTCGATGGTCCGCCAGGCCCGGACCTGCACCCTCGTCGGAGGTCGGGGCGACCTCGTCCGGCTCCGTGAGTCGGACACCGATGTCGACACTCTCTACGACCACATCATCGAGTATCTGGCACGGCTCAGCGAGCAGTCCCTCCCCGACGAGGACGGGCGCTGGCTGCTCGGATTGCTGGAGACGGCCAATGCGCTCGAGAGCATCGCCGATCTGGTCGAGACCAATCTGGTCAGCCTCGGCACCCGCCGGCTCGACAGCGGTGTCGCACCGTCGGACTCGACGCGTGAGCTCATCGAGTCGGCCTTCACCTCCGTGATCGAGAACCTGGAACAGGCAGTCGGGACCATCGTCGACCATCAAGAGGAGCGCGTGCAGCGCGTGACCGCCCGGGAAGGCGACATCCGGACCCAGCTCTCCGACCTCCGCGCGCGCCAGGCGGTGCGGTTGGCGGGCCGGCGCGACCGGCGCATCATGTGGGCGATCGAGGACGACATCATCGACGTCCTCAAGCAGATCGCCTATCTGACCCAGCGAATCGTTCGCTCCGACCGGGAGGCACGCGAGGCCACCTGAGAGATCGCCCTCCTAGGGAGTGCCTTCACCCTCCGGGATCGCCGCGGCGATGAAGGTGTTCGCCAGCTTGCCAAAGCCCGGGACCGTGTCCCAGTCGACATTGGCGAGGAGGACGGCAGTGGTGTCGGTCTCGGGTCGGTAGCGCGAGACGGCGGCCACACCCGGGTCCCCGCCGTCTTTCCCCCAGACCCCGTCGTAGCGGATGTTGACGCCGTAGCCGACCGACCACCGGTCACCGTCCTTGGCGCGGGGGGTGAGCACATCCTCGGCGCTGACCCCACGCCAGACGCCGCCTCGCTGCACGGCACGCATGAACCGCTCCACGTCGGGCGCCGACACGACGGCGCCACCGTCCCCTCCGCCGACCGGGTGGACCGAGTAGATGTTGGTGCGCCAAGGGCCGCCGGGATGCAGCGGCGGCAGGTAACCCTGCGCGATGTTGGGGTGGACCTCATCGAACGCCGGGTAGCCGCTGGCGGTCATCCCCGCCGGGCCGAACACCCGAGTGGTGACGGCCTCGGCGAACGGCATGCCCGACACTTCCTGCAGCAGCAGGCCTGCCAGCACGTAGCCGGCATTGCTGTAGTGGTAGGCGGTGCCGGGCGGGCACACGGGCGGCAGGTCCGAGAACAGAGGCAGCAGCGCCGCGTAGTCCCGCACCGTGTAGTTGGGGATCCGGGACCAGATCTCGTCGTAGTCCTCCCGGTAGCCGGGGAGCTCCTCGTCCTCCTCGAAGTAGTCGGCGATGCCGGAAGTGTGCGAGAGGAGGTGGTGGACGGTGACGTCCGGACGCAGTGTGGAGGGGCGCCGATCCGGGGGCAGGACGTCGACCACCGCTTCCTGCAGGCCGACCTCGCCGCGACCCACCGCGTCGAGCACCGCGACTGCGGTGAACATCTTGCCCAGGGAGGCGGTGGCGAAACGGGTCGACCGGGTCACCGGTATGCCGTCGGCCCGGTTGGCCATTCCGTGACAGGACTCGTAGAGCACCTCGTTGCCGCGCGTGGCGCGCATGATTCCCGAGAAGTTCTCCTCGACCTCGAGCCGGGCGGCCTCGTCGGCGACATCTCGCCAGAGTTGGTCGGTCATGGGCCTCAGCTTCGCCGCTTCTGGGGACGGATGCGACTTGCGGGTGTCTGACGGCAATCGCGCGGGCCTGTAGGGTGTGGCCGATGTCCTCGGCGACGTCCCCGGACCGGTTCGAATCAGCCCGGGGTTCGACGCGGTTCGATCGCAGGGGTGTCGGCGCCGGGGGGCTGGCCGTGGTGCTCCTCCTGATCCTCGTCTACGTCGGGTCGGTGTCCTTGCGCTGGTTCGACGCAGCGCTTGCTCCTTATCTCTTCGGGACCCTCCTCGCCGTGTTCGCCACCGTCTACCGCTATGTGGTCTGGCTCCGGCGGCCGCCCACCGCCCGTCTCAACCGGAGGGGTTGGGAGGCGCTCCGGGCCCGGGGCCGCTTCGCATCCAACCTGGTGGCGTTGGCCGGCCTCCTCGTCTCCAACCTCGCACTGCAGCGGTTCATCGCCGCCCGGAGCAAGCCGCGCTGGCTGGCCCACCAACTCGTGTTCTGGGGCTGCATCCTGGCGGCGCTGGTCACCTTCCCCCTCACCTTCGGCTGGTTTCACTTCGAGTCGGCCGACCCGACCGGCCAGACCTACACCGCCTTCCTCGGCCCGGTCCGGACGATCACCTTCGACTCGCGCAGCTTCTTCGGCTGGATGGTCTTCCACGCCCTCAACCTGGCGGCGGTCCTCGTCATCGCGGGTGTGACCATCTTCTTGTACCGGAGGTTCCGTGACCGGGGGGCGATCGCCCTGGAACGGACCGGCGACTTCGCCGCACTGGCCGGCCTTTTCGCCGTCTCGGTGACGGGGCTGATGCTGACCGCATCGAGCCTCTGGATGGAAGGGCGCTTCTACTCATTCCTCAACAACCTGCACGCCCTGACGGTCATCCTGGGGCTCCTCTACATACCGTTCGGAAAGCTGTTCCACATCCTGCAGCGACCGGCCAACCTCGGAGTGACCTTTTACAAGCGGGCGGCCGCGGCCAGCGGAGCTCAACCCTGCGCGGTGTGCGGCGGCGACTTCGCGTCCCGGCTCCAGATGTCCGACCTCAAAGACGTCCTCCCGCAGGTCGGCTTCGACTACCGGCTCCCCGAAGGCGGCCACTATCAGGACGTGTGCCCCCGGTGTCGCCGCATCCTCATCGGGCGGGCGCAGAACGAGCGGGTGGGAGGGTTCGGCTGATGGCACGAACTCCCATCTCCGAGGCCCAGCTGGTCGAGATCTACGGACCACACCTCAACCGGACCCCGCCCGGCGGTTGGGACGCCGGTCTCGAGATCGACCGAGTGGTCGACACACACTGCTGCTTCTGCGGCCAGCAGTGCGGGATCAAGCTCAAGGTGTCCGACAACAGCGTGGTCGGGTTCGAGCCCCGTTACGACTTCCCGTTCAACGAAGGCCGCCTTTGCCCGAAAGGCGTGAAGCGTTACCTGCAGGGGAGCCACCCCGACCGTCTCGTGACGCCCCTGGAACGCGACCCGTCCCGTCCCGACGGGTTCCGCGGCGTCTCGTGGGATCACGCCCTCGACCGAACCGCCCGAGAGATCAGGCGGATCCAGGAGGCCTACGGCCCCGACTCGGTGGCGGTCCTCTCCGGCGTCTCCATCACCAACGAGAAGTCCTACCTGATGGGCAAGTTCGCCCGGCTCGGGGTGGGCACCGCCAACCTCGACTACAACGGCCGGCTCTGCATGGTCTCCGCCGGGGCCGCCGGCAAGAAGGCCCTCGGCGTCGACCGGGCGGCGAACCCGTGGTCGGACATCCCCCTCGCCGAGGTCGTCTTCGTCGCGGGGGCCAACATCGCCGAGTGCGCCCCGATCACCACCTCCTACATCTGGCGCGCCCGCGACCGGGGGGCGAAGCTGATCGTGATGGACCCCCGGGTGACCCCGGCGGCCCGCACCGCCGACGTTTTCCTGGGGGTGCGGCCCGGCACCGACCTGGCCGTGCTCCAGGCGATGCTCCACCTGATCATCGAGCGCGACTGGGTCGACCACGACTTCGTCGAAGCCCACACCGTCGGCTTCGAGGAGGCAGCCCGGGCGGTGGCCGACGCCACCCCACGGTGGGCCGAGGAGATCTCCGGGGTCCCGGCCGCCCGGATCGAGCAGGCGGCGGAGCTGTGGGGCAGATCGGCGACCGGAATGCTGCTCCATGCCCGGGGCCTCGAGCACCACACCAAGGGAGTCGACAACGTGCTCGCCTGCATCAACCTCGGGCTCGCCACCGGCAAGTACGGGAAGCCGGGCTGTGGCGTGAACACGGTCACCGGCCAGGGGAACGGCCAGGGCGGCCGCGAGCACGGCCACAAGTGCGACCAGCTCCCCGGAAACCGCGACATCACCAACCCCGAACACCGCGAGTACGTGGCATCGGTGTGGGGATGCGACGTTGACGAGATCCCCGGCAAGGGCCTGAGCGCGCAGGAGATCATGGACGCCATCGGCGCGGGGGAGATCAAGGGCCTGATCTCGATCTGCTTCAACCCACTGGTCTCGCTTCCCGACGCCAACTTCACCCGGGCGGCCCTGGAGAAGCTGGAGTTCTACGCCACCATCGACTTCTTCCTGTCCGAGACAGGGCACCACGCCGACATCGTTCTGCCCGGTTCGCTCCACGAAGAGGACGAGGGGACGGTGACCACTCTCGAGGGGAGGGTGGTCAAGGTCAACGCCGCGGTGAGCCCGCCCGGTGAGGCCCGGCTCGACTGGGACATCATCTGCGACCTGGCGCATCGACTGGGCCGCGGGCAGTACTTCCCGTACCGGTCCACCAAAGAGATCTTCGAGGAGCTCCGGGTGGCCTCGAAAGGCGGGACCGCTGACTACGCGGGGATCACCTGGGACCGGGTGGTCGCCGAGAACGGTGTGTTCTGGCCCTGCCCGGAGGAGGGCCATCCGGGCACGCCCCGTCTCTATGAGGGAGGACGCTTCTTCCATCCCGACGGCAAGGCGCGGTTCGTGCCCACCCCCTGGCGGGAGTCGGCCGAGGTGCCCGACGCGGAGTACCCGATCTACCTGACCACGGGGCGGGTCATCAGCCAGTACCTGTCCGGGACCCAGACCAGGAGGATCGGGGCCCTGGTCGACCAGTATCCGGAGCCGCTCTGCGAGATGCACCCGCAACTGGCGGCAGAGCTCGGGTTGGTCACCGGCGACATGGTGCGGGTGATCTCCCGCCGGGGCGAGGTCACGTTGCCCTGCAGGGTGGTCGCCACAATCCGCCCGGACACTGTCTTCATCCCGTATCACTGGCCCGGCGAGAAGTCGGCCAACCTCTTGACCCACCGGTCGCTCGACCCCGTCTCCAAGATCCCCGAGTTCAAGGTGAGCGCGGTGCGCCTCGAACGCGCCGAGGGTCGGGGAGACGTGAGGGACGATCGCGACCTGACGCTCCACGGAGACGAGGGATGACCCTGGCCATCGACCCCGCCACCGCGGTGTTCGCCGTCGACTCCAGCCGGTGCATCGGCTGCGGGGCATGTGTCCAGGCATGCGCCGAGTGCGACACGCATCGGGGCGTCTCGCTGATCCAACTCGACACCGTCGACCGCTCCACCACCACCCAGACCATGCCGATCGTGTGCATGCACTGCGAGGACCCGACCTGTGCGGAGGTGTGTCCCGCCGACGCCATCAAGCAGAACGAGGACGGCGTGGTGCAGTCGTCGCTCAAGCCGCGCTGCATCGGCTGTTCCAACTGCGTCTACGCCTGCCCGTTCGGCATTCCCAAGATGATCACCGAGTACGACCAGATGATGAAATGCGACATGTGTTACGACCGCACTTCGGAGGGGCTCAAGCCGATGTGCGCGTCGGTGTGCCCGTCCGACGCCCTCTGGTACGGGACCCGGGAGGAGTTCGAACGGACCCGGCGGGGCACCCTGGTCAGGGACTGGCGGTTCGGCAACCAGGAGGTCCGCACCAAGGTGGCGATGGTCACCGACGAGCCGGGGCCGATCGACGTGTTCATCGGCAAGAAGCCGACGCACTGGCTCGATGACCCCTTCGGCCTGGAGCAGGCGGGATGACCGAGCCGATCTGGCGCCGCGACTTCCCGTACACCGCGGATGGGGAGGAGGGGGTCACCAGGCGCGAGTTCGCCCGCTTCCTCGTTGGAGCGTCCGTGGCTGTGACCGCCAGCGGCGGCATCGTCGCCCTGTGGTCGACGCTGCGCACGGTCAACATCGGTGAGCCGCAGAGGATCGTCGCTCTCGAAGAGATTGCCATCGGGGAGAGCCACCTGTTCCGTTACCCGACTGAGGCCGACCCTGCCATCCTGATCCGGACCGCCCCCGACACCGTGTTGGCTTTCAGCCAGAAGTGCACTCACCTGGGTTGCGTCGTCTTTTGGTCCCGTGACGAGCGGCACTTCGAGTGCCCCTGTCACGAGGGGTTCTTCTCCATCGAGGGCGAGCCGATTGCGGGACCGCCGGAGCGCCCGCTGGGCAGAATCGTCACCGACATCCGGGACGGCGTGATCTGGGCGGTCGGCGCCGGAGGCAGGCACGCATGAGGAGCCGTGGTCGCCGGACCCAGATCAGTTCGGCGGTCCTCGTCTACGTGGTCCTCCTGTTCAGTCTCCAGCTGTTCCTCCTGGCCGTCGCCGCCGAGGCATTCCTGGCCCATGAGCCCGCTCTGGCGTGGTCGGCCACCGCGATCAGCGCCGTTCTCGCGCTCGCCGCCGTGCTCTTCTATCGATTCCTGCCCCGGTCGTGACCGAGCCCGAGCGTCCCACCGGTCCGATCGGAGGGCAGATGGTCTCCGTGGTGGCGGGGCTTGCCCGGCGGCTCCGCATTCCGTATCTCGTCAGCCGGCACGGGTCGGTGGCGGTGATGGGTGCTTTCGCACTGGTCAACGGGGTGGTGTCGATAGGGGTAATGGCCGCGGCCGCGTGGGCG
Source organism: uncultured Acidimicrobiaceae bacterium (assembly GCA_964388105.1). Classification (GTDB taxonomy): domain Bacteria; phylum Actinomycetota; class Acidimicrobiia; order Spongiisociales; family ZC4RG35; genus ZC4RG35. The sequence continues at coordinate 717 of CAYLYQ010000040.1, read as the reverse complement.
ACGGCGAGCCCTTTCGTGTTTCCCTCGCTCGGTCCGACGGCCTTCCTCTTCTTCTACACCCCGACGATGCCGTCGGCCGCCCCCCGTAACACGATCTTCGGACATCTGATCGGGGCTGCGGCCGGCTATCTGTCACTGGTCATCTTCGGGCTGACCGAAGCGGCGCCCGCGCTCACCGAGGGCGTCTCGCTGCCTCGGGTCGGCGCCGCGGCGCTCTCCCTCGGGCTCACTGCGGGGTTCATGGTTTGGTGCCGGGTTCCGCACCCGCCCGCGGGTGCGACGACATTGATCGTCTCGCTGGGCATCCTTCGCACCATTCCCCAACTCGCGGTCCTCATGCTGGCCGTGGTCCTGCTCACCGTCCAGGGTTACGTCATCAACCGGGCCGCGGGGATCGACTACCCGCGTTGGGCGCCCCGCCAGTCACCCTGATGGGGACAGACATTCGGTGGCTCGGTCGTGTTGGTCTTGCCTAGCATTGTTCCCGATGCCATTGGATTGGCTCTCCCTCTCCGCGGCTGCCCTGATCGCCGGGGTGGCTTTGGTCTACTTTCTCGTGGCCTTCGGTGTTCGCCGGGGCGAGCTGGTCTGGTCGGGTAGGTACCCACGCATGCTCCCGCCGCACCTGCGTCGCCGGAGCCTTGGTTATGCGGTGCTTCTCGTCCTGGCCGGCTGGGTGGTGGCGGCCTACGGCGGCGCCATCGACCTGTCGCCGGT